>NC_011666.1:1932500-2232500 GCF_000021745.1 Methylocella silvestris BL2 | reverse complement strand
AATCCGGCGAGAAGCCACCATCCGCCTTCGCTCATCGGCGGAATGTGAATGCCGTATTTGGGCGACGGCGGCTCCAGCGCGAGCCAGGGCAATTGCCGAATGAACTGTATGGGACTCCAGTTCACGGAAGCCCACATGTTGAGGCCGATGATTTCAAAGGCGATGAAGCCGAACAGCAGCGAAATGACGCCGCTGTAGCCAAGATAGATCGGGCCGACCTGCGCGTCGCCGATCTTACCGAGCCAGTAGGACAGGAATGGCTTGCCTTCGCGCGGCAACGCGCCGACCGGAAGGGCCGGTTCGAACTCATGCGCCGTGCGGACCTGAACCTGCGTGAAGATGTTTTGATATTCTGCCATGGCGGCGTTCCTCGCCTGGATCACGATGGTTCTGGCTTACCAGTCAAAAACCATAAATGTGATCGACTCCAAGTATTTAGAGGATGATGTCTGTCCGAAGAATTTGCGACGTCTTGGCGTCATGCTCTATCGCCAAATCGGAAGATTGAGCCACCAGCCCCACCACTCGGGCCAGCCGTGGGTCCAAAGGGGCCCGCTGATTATGATGCAGACGGCGCTCCAGAATCCTGCAGAAAGGGACAGGAAGAGGCCGAGCCGATGAATGCCGATGGTGCCGATCGAATAGCCCATCACGTCGCGAAAAAAGGCATTCTCGATCTCGGGCGTCTTCACCGTCTCGCCGCGACCCGGGTTGATGGCGGACAGGATCACGCCGCCATGCAGCGCGAGCGCGAAAGTCGTCGTGAAGAAAAAGCTGACGGCGATCATATGGGCCGGATTGTAGTGGAAGTGCAGATATTGATAGCCGACGTTCGACACCCAATCGAGATGGCTGATGATTCCGTATGGGAAGCCATGACCCCACGCGCCGAGGGCGAGCGGCCGGAACACCACGAGCGTGGCGTAGGCGAAAATCGCCACCGAGAATGCGAAGGGAACGTGAAGACCGATGCCGAGCTTGCGGCATATCTCGACCTCTCGCAGTCCCCATGAGATGAAGGCGCCGAGCGCACACATCGTTATGATTTGCCAGAGGCCGCCTTCCTTGAGCGGCGCCAAGGCCAGCCCGTAGGAAAGGTCCGGCGGCGCGATGCTGATCTGCCAGATGTTCCATGTCGGTCCGAGCGACGCGCCATAAATGATGAGCGCGGTCCCGATCGTCGCAAAGAAGATCGTCGTTACGCCGAAAAAGCCGACGAAGAACGGCCCGACCCAAAAGTCGAACAGATCGCCGCCGATCAGCGTGCCGCCACGAACCCGATATTTCTTTTCGAAATTCAACATCGCCATCGGCGGAGCCTCCTCAACGAAAGGCGGGCGCGGCGCGACAAGCCGCGCGTCGGCAGAGAGGGGGTGACGGGCAGGTCTGAACGGCCTGCCCATTGGCGTTTAGCGTGCGGTCCCGTCAGCCGAATCTGACGAAATCGAGAGCCGGCGCGGGCGGCGCGATCAATTCGCTCGCCTTCACCCGCGAGACGCGTGGACCTTCGAGCCAGTTGAAGCGGTCGGTGCTGAGCAAAATGAAGTGAATCAGAATCGCCAGTCCGAACAGGAAGACGAACAGTCCGATCAGCGCCCTGCGCGGATCGAATACGAGCCAGATTTTGTACAGTTCCATGACCCCCTCCTAGACGATATGCGGGATGACGCTCATCGCAACGTCCCTTGCGCTGTCGATGAGCGACGAATAGCCGTTCGGGCCGGGGATCCAGGGGCGCCACATCCATACTAGAATGTGCGCGACGATCGCGATTCCGGTAAAAATCAAGAAGCTCGTTACGAAGAGTTTGTGAAACTCCTTCGCCTCTGAATCGCTGAGCCCCGATAGCGAGCTCCGCCCGTCGATGTCGTTAATCATATTATCTTCTCCATTGCAGCGGCTTTCGCCATTGCCGCGCCTTTCCCGCGCGGCGGGGATTTATGCGCGCCGCGGCGCGGCGTCGAAAAGGTCTCTCCCTTACTCCAGGAAGGCGAACGCTGTCAGCGCCTCCGCCTTGTCAACGACATGATCGAGGAATGGCTTGCGGGCGCCATCCGGCTGCGGCAGAAGCCGCCATTGCCGGGGAAGGATGATGTCGAAGGCGGCGCCGATCAAACAGACGACCAAAATCGGCGTGAACAGGCGGTTGAAGCCGCTGCGCCGCCTTTGCGCGAAAACCGGCCCGTGATGTGAAGGCGCCCCGAGACTCATGTCGTCATCCTCCTGCCAATGGATGCAGCCCGAACGCCTCGTTGAGGGGCGTAAGGCTGTCGTCTGACGCCTTCATGCCGCCCTCCCTTGCGCGATCTGATCGCGCGCGCGGCTAACGCGCTCGGCCGTTACGCTTGCTTCTCCGGCCGAGCGGGCCTCCTGTTCGGCGCGGTCGCGCAGGCGCTTTGCCGCCGAGATGCGCACGAGAACCGGCTCGGCTTCGACATATTGTTCGAGAAGGCGATGCGCCGCCTCGTCCCAGGGCGTCGACGCCGCGAGTCCAAGGCGGGCCGGCGTCGCCTCGACTCGGTCCATGTCGGCGGCGAGCGGGATGATATTGAACAGCGCGTCGAACAGCGCGTTGCATACCTCCTGGACGATGTAGGTCGCCCCGCCATAGCCCATGAAAGGCGTGCCGGTATGGCGACGGATGATCGCGCCGGGGAACGACGCCGGGATGTAGATCGCGCGGGCGCCGGTCTCGGCGAGATACATGCGTTCATTGAAGCTGCCGAATACGATCAGCGGCGCCTTCTTGCCGATGGCCTCGCGCACCGCCGCGTTGTCGGGCTTTACGCCGGCCCTGCGGCACATCGAGAAGGCGCAGGGCAGTCCCATTTCCTCTTCAAGAAAATGACGAACGCCCCGCGCATAGGTTTCATTGGCGACGATTGCGAAGCTCGCGGTCGCGAAGAAATCCTGCGTGACCGAGCGCCACAAATCCCACAGCGGCTTGATCGTCGTGTGCTTCTCGCGGTCAATGAAAGGTTCAGGGTCGAGCTCAAGCAGTCCGCCGAGCGTGCGTAGAAAGCTGGTCGTGGAATGCAGCCCGATCGGAGCCTGCAGATAGGGCCGCTCAAGCCCCTCGCAGAGCAGCCGTCCGAATTCGCGGTAGAGGCATATATTGGCGTCGGCGTCGGCTAGCCTCGCCACATCGGCGAGATGGCTGCCGAGGGGGAAGATCATGTTGATTTCGGCGCCTATGCCGTCGACCAGCCGGCGGATTTCGGCAAGATCGCTCGGGCTGTTGAACACGCCATAGCACGGCCCGATGATGTTGACGCGAGGCTTTTGGTCGGGTTTGCGCGGTTTTAGTTGCGGGACTTTCTTCGGACCATACTCCGTCCACAGCCAGTTCATGGCGCGGTCGGCGCATTGCCACTGATCTTCATCGATCGTGCGCGGCAGAAAGCGTTGGATGTTGGCGCCTTCCGGCGTGACGCCGCCGCCGATCATCTCGGCGATGGAGCCGGTGACGACGACGCTGGGCAGACCCGGATCAAGCGTGCGATGGGCGCGCTTCATGGCGCCTTCCGTCCCGGTCTGACCGAGCTCATCCTCGCTGAGGCCCGTGACGACGATCGGTAATTCATGCGGCGGAAGGGCGTCAGTGTAATGCAAAACCGACGTAACCGGCAGGTTTTCGCAGCCGACGGGACCGTCGATGATGACTTGCAGCCCCTTGATGGCGCTGAACACATAGACGGCGCCCCAATAGCCGCCGGCGCGATCATGATCCAGAACGAGCATTATTTGATATCCTCGCCCTGACGCGCCTTGGCGTTCGCCTCGACGCGGCGCTTGTAGAGCGCGCGAAATTCCGGCCGGTCCGTCGGCTTCTTCTCCCATACGCCCGCGGCAAAGCCTTCGCCGACATCCTCGAAAAATTCGCGCATGGCGTCGAAGCGCGGCTTGGCCGCGAGCGAAGCGTTGACGACCTCGGCGAGCGAGCCCGCCCCTGCCGGCCCCATCAGCGGCCGCGCCGAAATGAGATTGGTGAAATAGAGCGCGGGCGTGCCGCCCTGCTTGGCCTTCTGCACCACCGGCGTCGTGCCGATCGCAAGGTCCGGTTGATATTCGGCGAGCGCGGCGAGGTCGTGCTCCAGCGAGGCGCGGAACTGAACTTTGACGCCCTTGGCCTCAAGCCATTGCCGGTCCTGCTCCGACCAGGGCGTCAGCGGACACGCCGTCCCGACATAGCGGACATCGGCGCCGCTCTCCACGAGCAACCGTCCGACGAGAAGCTCGGAACCCTCATAGCCCGAAAGCGTAATGCGCCCCTTGACCGGCCTTGCGGCGAGCGCGGCCCGGATGATCGGTAGCAGCCGGTTGTTGGCGGCGTCGATCTTTGCGCGCGGGACGCCGCAGGCCTCGCCGATGGCGTTTAGCCAGCTTTCCGTTCCTTCGCTGCCCACTGGGGCAGAGCCTACGATCTTGCGGCTGGCGGCCTCGAATTCGCGGATCGAAGCGCGATAAAAGGGATGAATGGCGGCGACCGCAGCGCAGTCATAGGCGGCGTAGAGCTCGCGCCATTCGCGCGTCGGAACGGCAGGACCGGCGGCAAGGCCGAGCGGCTCCAGCATCATGCCGATCTGTACGGGATCGGCGGGGAACAGTTCACCGAGAAGCGTTATCGTCGGCCGCTCGCTGCGGCCGGCGCGCGGCGCCTGTACGGCGCCCTGTTCCGCCTCCACGCGGGCGTAGCGCAGCATGGCCGCGGCGAGAACGTCCTTGGCTTCGGCGTGGGTCGGAACGCCGAATCCCGGCACGTCAATCCCGATGATGCGAACGCCATTGATTTCCTTCGGCAGGATCTGCAGGGGCACGCCGGAGGCGGTCGGAACGCACAGATTAATGATCACGATGGCGTCGTAGAGTTGGGGATCGGCGAGGCCAAACACAGCGCCGCGAATGTCTTCGAACAGCTTTCCCGTGACAAGCGATTCCGAGTTGAACGGCACGTAGCCGACCGTGCGCCGCGCACCGTAAAAATGCGAGGTGAAGGTCAGTCCGTAGACGCAACAAGCCGAGCCGCTGAGCACGGTGGCGGTGCGGCGCATGCGCAGCCCGACGCGCAGCGAGCCAAACGCCGGGCACATGCTTTGCGGCTGGTCGTGCGGGCCGGCCGGATAGTCGGCCGCGTAGCGATCCAGCGTCTCGCTCTTGCCCGCCGCCGCGGCGGCGCGGCGCATCTCCCCGGCGCCCGCGTGGCAACCGAGGCCATCGCCATGCGCGACGGGCGCCCCGGCTTCGAGCGCGGTCTTGTCGGAGGGAAGGAGCGTCTTGTTCATTGCGGCTCGCTGCGCGGAATTTTGGGGCGGCTTGCGGGTTTATCGTCAAACGGCGTCGTAGATGATTTCGAGCGATTTCTTCTCAAGGCGGGCCGCGCCCATCATGTCGGTCGCGCTCGCCGACTGGAGCACGACGCCCCTGCCGACGGCGTCGCCGGAGAACAATTCGAGCAGCCCGTCCTGCGTCAGTGGCGACGGCCGCACTGGCGGCGCCTCGGCGATGTTGCGGGCGAGCTCTTCGAACACGGACGCCCATTGTCCGCCAGGCCGGCCAATGATCTCGTAGCTGGCGCTCTTCCGCCGGATGTCGTCGTCGGCCGGGATCGAGGCCAGAACCGGAATGCCGACGGATTTTGCGAAAGCCTGCGCCTCTCCGGTATGGTCGTCCTTGTTGATGACGAGGCCGGCGACGCCGACATTGCCTCCGAGCCTGCGGAAATAATCGACGGCGGAACAAACATTATTAGCGACATATAATGACTGCAGATCGTTCGATCCGACGACGATCACTTTCTGACACATGTCGCGCGCGATCGGCAGGCCGAAGCCGCCGCAGACCACGTCGCCGAGGAAATCGAGCAGCACATAGTCGAAATCCCATTCGTGGAAGCCGAGCTTTTCAAGTAGCTCGAAGCCGTGAATGATGCCGCGGCCGCCGCAGCCGCGGCCGACTTCCGGGCCGCCGAGCTCCATCGCGAACACGCCGTCGCGCTTGAAGCAGACATCGCCGATCTCGACCTGCGCGCCCGCAAGTTTCTTGCGGCTCGAGGTTTCAAGGATTGTCGGGCAGGCCTTGCCGCCGAAAAGGAGAGAGGTGGTGTCGCTTTTGGGATCGCAGCCAATGAGCAGCACTTTCTTGCCCTGCTGCGCCATCATGTAGGAGAGATTGGCGAGGGTGAAGCTCTTGCCGATGCCGCCCTTGCCGTAGATGGCGATGATCTGTGTCGCTTTCGTCGGCGCGGCGGCGGGCGCGGCTTCCGCTTCAAGCGCGGCTTCCGCTTCAAGCGCGGCCTCGGCGCGAAGCTTCAGCGCCATATCCTCAATGGGACGCGCCTCGACGCGCCCTGCGGGAGAAGCCTCGGCCGGGCGAGCGTTCATGAATGTTGTCTCCAGTCCAGGACCATTTTGAGGCAGGAGGGATCGCCGAAAGCCGTCCGGTAGGCTTCACCCGCATTGTCGGGGGCACGGCGATGGGTGATGAGGCCGCCAAGATCGAGCGCGCCGGATTCAGCCAGAGAGCGGACCGCGCAAAGATCGGCCGGCAGCCATTGCGCGGCGACCCGGATGCGCGCCTCCCGCATGAAGGCGGGCGGAAAGGCGAATGATAGCGGAGCCTCATAAAAGCCCGCGAGAATGATCTCGCCGCCGGGGGCGAGCCTCGCGATCAGGCTGTCCAGAATCGCGGGATCTCCGCTAACGTCGCAGATGCATTGATAGTCGCGACGATCGTCATCGGCCGGATCGAGCACGCTGTAACCGCACGCTCCGTCGCGCCGGGCAGGGTTGGTTTCGTACACGGTCGGCGGCGGCATGGCGCCCGCGGCGAGCGCAAGACGAGCCATGATACGCCCCAGCGCGCCATGTCCGATGATGAGGTCCGGCTGTTCGGCGCCGTCGCCAGACGCCGTGGCGTGATAGGCGGTCGCCGCCAGAGCGAGCAGCACGCCGCGCTCGCCGAGCGCCTCTCCGATCGGCGTCGCGCGCTTGCCCGGGAGAACCACCCGCGCGGCTGCGCCGCCGAACAGGCCGCGCACAGACCCGAAGCAGCGCGCGCCCGGCACGAAGACGCGGGCTCCGGCCGTGGCGCCCGAGCGAGGGCCCGCCGCGACGACGCGCCCGACGGATTCATATCCGGGCACGAGAGGGTAGCCCATGCCGGGAAATTCAGGCATGCGGCCGGTGTAGAGCAGCCGTTCGGTGCCGGTGCTGATCCCGCTCCATTCAATGTCGACGACGACATCCTCCTCGCCAGGCTCGGCGATATCGAGCCGCCCGAGGACGAGATGTTCCGGCTCTTCGAGAATGACCGCGAGAGTATCCATGCGGAGCCCCACTTGCGCCGGGCTCTGGCCCGGAACAAATGTAAGTTTAAAATGACAATCCAGATTGTCAATCATTCTTTACACATCCTCTAATGCGAGGCAGATATCAGGCTCGTCATCAAAGGCCGGCGCGTTGCGATCCGGCGGATGCGACGAAATCCCGCCGAGCGCAGAAGCCGCGCGATCTCCGCCGGCGTGCGCGGCCTTCCGCCGCCCATCGCGAGGAAAAAGAAACTGAAATAGGCGTCGGCTGCGCGCGCGGCGCCGGGCGTTCCCGACATCGGCTCGGCAATCAGCAGCGTGCCGTCCGGCGGCAACACCGCGGCGATGTTGCGAAGCAGTTTGAGCGTGGCTTCATCCTCATGATCGTGAATGATTCGGACCAGCGTCACCAGGTCGGCGCCTTGCGGCAGTGGGCCTTCCAGAAAATCGCCGCCGATAGTTTCGACGCGGCGCCCGAGGCCGGCCGCCTCCAAACGGTCTTTCGCACGCGCCGACACGGCCGGCAGATCGAACAGGGTAAAGCGCAGATTGGTTTTTACGCGCGCGGCGATCGCGCAGATAAAGGCGCCCTCGCCGCCGCCGATATCGAGCAGACGCCGATGCCGCTCGAACGGCCACGCCGCAGCGATGTCCGGCGCGATGAAGGATTGCGAGGCCGACATCAGCGCGCTATAGGCGCCAACCTCTTCGGCCGGCAGATCGCCCGGCCGCGCCGCCCGCGCATAGGGCCAGAAACGCGCTATCTCGCCGGCCGGACGCTGGTTCCGCAGCAAGGCGACGGGGTCGGCGAGATCGGCATACAGCATGGCGTTATGTTCGATCATCTCGGCGACGCCGGGATTTCCACGCAGCGCTGCGCCGGTGACGCCGAGACCATATCGGCCGCCGCTGCGTTTTGACGCGAGCCCCAATGCGACGGCCGCATTCAGCAGGCGCAGGGTTGCGTCGGGCGACAGAGAAAGCTGCGCCGCCAGGACGCTTGCGGTCTGCGGACCGGCGGCGAGGCGTTCGAGGAGGCCGACGCGCATCGACGCCAGCAGGATCTGGGTGTAGACGAATCCCGAGCACAGATCGAACAGGGCGCCGGCGCGATCGCGCACGATCGGACGGGTCGGTGGAAAGGCACTCATCCAGTCATGGAAGCGGGGATTGCCGAGCAGGCGATCGCGCAGAGCAAAGATGCGGTCAACAAAACTGCTCGCCTGCTCATCAGCGCTCACGCTCCGGTGCGCATATGGCGGCGTCTCAATCCGCGTACCGAGTTTTGGCGCATGCAACTTCATGTGAGCCCCGCAAAGCGCGCGGCGCGGCCTCAGGCGGCGCGCCGCAGCAGCTCTTCCGGCAGCACGCGCAGGGTCTCGATCAACACTTGCGCCTTGAGCCAGTCGGCGCCGGGGCAGGCCGGGATGGAATCCACCGCCTCGCGCGTCAATCGTTTCAACAGCGCCACCGCGCGGTCGACGCCGAGCTCCAGAGCCGCGCTCGGCCGTCCCAGCGCGGCGTCGCGCCCGACGGGCTTGCCGATCGCCTCCGGCGAGGAGGCCACATCGCGGATGTCGTCGGCGATCTGATAGGCCTCGCCCAATCCCTCGCCGAGCATGCGCCAAGGCGCGCCATCGGCGCCCGCGGCGAGAGCGCCGGCGACGGTGGCTGCAACAAAGAGCGAGCCGGTTTTCGCGCGCTGATACTGGCTGCGGGCGAGCTGCGGCTCGCTTTCATACCCTTGACCGGCGGCGATGCCGCTCGGCATTCCGGCGGCCCGCGCGATGGTCTGCACGAGGGGCGGCAGCAGATGCGGCCGGTCCATGAAGGCGCGGGCGATGGCCTCGAACGCCATGACGATCATCGCGTCGCCGGCGAGGACGGCCAGCGCTTCGCCGAAGGCGGCGTGAACGGACGGCTTGCCGCGCCGCGTCGGCGCATCGTCGAAACAGGGCAGATCGTCATGCGCCAGCGAGGCGCAGTGCAACAGCTCGATCGCGCCCGCAGCGGCGGCGCTGGCGCCAAGATTTTGCGCGCCGCAGGCGGCGGAGACAGCAAGGCACAGGCGCGGACGGATCCGGGCGCCGCCGGGGAAAATGGCGTAACGGATCGCGGCGGCGAGGCGAGGCGGCGCGTCGTCGGAAGCGGCGAGAGCGGCCGCTGTCTCCAGCGCCGATTCGATGTGCATGATGGCGTCCATTTTGGAGCTCCTGCGGCGTTTCCCGATCGTAAGTTTATATTGTCATTTTTATGTGTCAATTTATATTGACACCAGAACGGGCCCGGGCAACGCAATCGCCGCTAGGGATCGACGCCATGGGCGAAAAAATCATCGTGATCGGAGCCGGGATCGGCGGCCTTTCCGCCGCCGCCGATCTCGCGGCGCGTGGTTGCGAGGTCATCGTCCTCGAAAAGGCCGACGCGCCGGGCGGAAAAATCCGCACCGTAGAGGTCGATGGCGCACACATCGACGCCGGCCCGACGCTGTTCACGATGCGCTGGGTGTTCGACGAACTGTTCACCAGCGCCGGCGATTGCTTCGCCGAACATGTGACGCTGAAAAATGCCGAGATCATCGCCCGGCACGCCTGGAGCGCGGACGAGCGGCTCGACCTGTTCGCCGACATGACCCGGTCGGTCGAAGCGATCGGCGCCTTCGCCGGCGCGGCGGAAGCGCGCCGCTATGGCGCCTTTTGCGCCGAGTCGCAGCGCATCTATGCGACGCTGGAAAAAGACTTCATCCGGGCGCAGCGGCCGAGCCCCGCGGGCCTTGTCGGACGCGCCGGGCTTTCGGGCCTTGGCGATCTAGCGGGCATCCATCCCTTTGCGACGATGTGGAGCCGGCTCGGCGCCTATTTCCACGATCCTCGCCTCAGGCAATTGTTCGGGCGCTACGCAACCTATTGCGGATCGTCCCCTTTCCTTGCGCCCGCGACCCTAATGCTGATCGCGCATGTCGAGCGCGACGGCGTTTTTCTGGTCGAAGGCGGCATGCATGCGCTGGCCCGCGCCGTGAGCGCGCTTGCCGTTCGGCGCGGCGCGGAATTCCGGTACGGCGCCGAGGCGCGTCGCATTCTGCTCCGGAACGGCTGCGCCGCCGGCGTCGTTCTTTCAACGGGCGAGACGATCGAGGCGAGCGCGGTGATCGTCAACGCCGACGTTGCGGCGCTGGCCTCAGGTCTTTTCGGCGCGGAGGCCGCCGTCGCGGCAACTCCGGCGCCGCGCGCCCAGCGCTCCCTGTCCGCCGTGACATGGATGATGAACGCGCCGGCCGCGGGATTTCCCTTGGTCCGGCACAATGTGTTTTTCTCGATCGATTACGCCGCCGAGTTCGACGCCCTGTTCCGGCGCGGGCGCACGCCGTTCCAGCCGACGGTCTATGTCTGCGCGCAGGACCGCGACGATTGCGGCGCGGGGCCTGGAGGCGAGGGGAATCTTCCCGAGCGGCTGCTCATTCTCATCAATGCGCCGGCGACCGGCGATTCCGATCCATTCGACGCAGCGGAGATTGACCAATGCAGACGCCGCGTTTTTGCGCTCCTCAACCAGTGCGGCCTCGAGATCGGGCATTCCGCGAACTCGACGGCGACAGCGACGCCGCGGGATTTCGACAGGCTGTTTCCGGCAACAGGGGGCGCCCTCTACGGGCGCGCGAGCCATGGATGGATGGCCTCGTTCCAGCGGCCGGGATCACGCTCGAAAATTCCCGGCCTTTATCTGGCGGGCGGCAGCGCGCATCCGGGGCCGGGCGTGCCGATGGCGGCGCTGTCGGGGAGACTGGCCGCGCAAAGCCTGATCGCGGACCGCCTTTCGACGCGCCCGTTCCGCCGGGCGGTTACGCCTGGCGCTACCTTGACGCGATAAGCGACGACGGCCGCTTCTGCCTCGCGATCATCGCCATGATCGGCAGTGTTTTCTCGCCCTATTACGCCTGGTCCGGCCGCAAGGATCCGCTGAATCACTGCGCCTTCAACGTCGCGCTCTATGGCGAGCGCGCCCGCCGCTGGGCGATGACCGAGCGCGGCCGGGAAGACGTCCGCTGCGAGACCTCGCATCTTTCCGTCGGTCCGAGCTCGATGAGTTGGAACGGCGACGCCTTGACCATCGTCATCGATGAAATCGCCGCGCCCTTTCCCAAACGGCTGCGCGGCGTCGTCCGGGTCGCGCCGCGCATGTTCGGCGCCCAATCCTTCATGCTCGACGCCGGCGGGCGTCATCTCTGGCGCCCCATCGCCCCGGCCGCGCGGGTCGAGGTCGAGATGGAGCATCCGCTGCTGCGCTGGAGCGGCGAGGGCTATTTCGACGCCAATTGGGGCGACGCGCCGCTCGAGGACGATTTCTCGCATTGGGACTGGTCGCGCGCAAAGACGGCCGACGGCGCGTTCGTGTTCTATGATGTGCTGCATCGGGACGGCGGGCGGCTCGACCTCGCGCTCGCCATCGACGCCAGCGGGCGGAGTTATCCGATTGGCGCGCTGCCGCGCGTAAAACTTAAGCAAACGCTCTGGCGCATGACGCGCTGGGTACGGAGCGAGGCGCAGGCGGCGGTTTTGCGCACTCTTGAAGATGCTCCGTTTTATGCAAGGTCGCTCGTGTCCGTACGGCTGTCGGGCGAGCCGATGCTCATGGTCCACGAAAGCCTGTCGCTCGATCGCTTCGCCACGAATTGGGTCAAGGCGCTGCTGCCGTTCAAGATGCCGCGCGCGCCATGGGACGTAGGCCCCGGGGCCGATCAGGCGCGGGGATCGTGATCGGATGCAGTCGTTTTCGTTGGCCGCTCCGACGGCACCTCCCGCCCGCCCCGACACAGGCAAGCCAGTTGCCAGAGCCCGAAAGCGACGACGCCGCCAAAGCTCAGCGCCATATCGAGAATGCCGAATATTTTCGGGCTCATTGGGAGGCCTCACGCGGCGCTAGGGCGTAAGAGGCCGCAGCGTCAATATTCGGGATCGAGATCGCCGAGGCTGTGGCGCCGCAGCTTCACATAAAGGCTCTGCCGGCTCATGCCGAGCATGTCGGCGGCCGAGGCGCGGTTGTCGCCGGTCAACTGCAACGCCGCTTTAATCGCGAGTTGTTCGATGATGTCGGTCGATTCGCGCACGATGTCCTTCAGCGACACGCGGCCGACCAGTTGGGTCAATTGCTCGACTGAGCGCGGACCGCTGCCGCCCGCCTGCGGCGGCTGGACGAGGCGGCCGCGCACAGACCGGAAGGTAAAGCCGTAGCAGGCCTGATCCTCATCGGGAGCCGACACGGCGGTGATCTCGATTTCTTCCGAGGTTCCGGAATCGCCGTTGAGCGTCGTTGCAAAATTACGCACGAGCCCGTGCTCGCGCAGATGCGAGGTCAGCACGCTGAAGGCGACGCCCTCGCGTCCCACGAAACGCTCAAGAGATTCAGCGCGCGCCTGGTCCTCGCTCGCCAGGTTCGCCATGTCGAGGAAGGCTGGATTGGCGCTCATGATGCGCCAGTCGGAGCCGGTGACGACAAAGCCGTCCGGCAGTTTTTCGACCATCCGGAGTAGCGTCGATTTGGATTTCGGCAAGGCCTCGGCCGCGTTGTCCGGCCGGGTCGGCGTCAGCCGGACGAGGATATGCGAAAGCGCTTCCTGCCGGAACAGCGTCGCGGAGATGGCGGCTTCGCCGGCGCGGTCGGCAAGCAGCGCGATCGCCTCGTCGGCGCGACCCGCGACCCGGACCGCGGCGATCAGCCCGTTGACGACCGGCGCTGAGCCGGCGTCGAAGAGATCGAGAAAGGATCGGCCGATGGTGCGCCGCGTCGTCCTGTTGATAAGCCGCAGCGCCGCCGGATTGGCCTCGACGATCTTCAGCGTTCCAGCGTCGACGATCAGGACGGCATCGGAAATGACTTCGAACATCAGCCTGTAGCGCGTGTCCGAAAGACGAAGCCTCGAATATTCGCGCTCAAGGGAGAGCTGCGCGTCGTAAAGGCGCTGCTGCAATTTGGCTATCGCGCGCAGATCGCGGCCAAGCGCAACGATTCGGCCTTTCTGGCCAACCTGAAGGGCGCAATAGCGGATCGGCAGATCCTCGGCGGCTCCGGCGGCGACATGATTGACGTGCCGCCACCGCAGGTCTGTCTTCGCGGCGGCGTCGCGCAGAAGCTCTTCGACCTTTGTCTTGCTGTCGCTCGAAACAACATCCGACCAGCGGCGGCCGACCCAATCACGGGTCTGCGGCTCCCCGACAAGGTCGGCGGCGAACGCGGCGTCGCGAATAAGGCCGTCGTTGTCCAGGATGAGCGTGACGTCCGATGCGGCGGTGATCAATTTCGCCGTGTCGAACGCGTTCAATGCTCCGAGAGAGGATTTTGGATCCTTCAACTGACGATGTTGCGTGCGCGCGGCGGCCATGTCCATGTCAGCTATGAGAGCCCCATTTCTGAGGGCCTAAAAGATCCCGGTGCGGCCGGCGCCCGGGACGGACCCGACGAGCCTGTTTGCGATCTGCACAGCCTGCAGCCCATCCGATGAAGCCGCGTCAGCGCCGAGTTCGGCGGCGGTTTCTGGATGATCGCAGAACGGAAGGCCGCCCACCATGATCTTTACGGCCCTGTTGCGGGAGGCTTTTCTGGCCATACTAATAGCCCGCCGCACACGATCCAAATGATCGGTGCAACTTACCGAAATCCCGACAAGATGGAAAGACTCATTGCAGACGATGGCGGCGAGCTCCTGAGGCGCCATCAAGGGCCAGCCGAAGACGTCCCAGCCGGCCCTGCGAAAAAAGTTCGCCGCCATGAAGAGTCCGAAATTGTGCTTCTCCTCGCACAAGGAAACAAGTAGCGCGCGTCGGGCGCCGGCGGGCGGAAAGCTCCGCGATCGCATGAACTCGGCGACGTTCATCATGATCTGGTGGAGCCGGGCGAGGCCGATAGAGACGTCCGTGAAATAGCAGAGGTCTTCGTCAAAAAGATCCCCGAGCCGCCTCGCCGCCGGAGCCAGCAGATCCATATAGATCGTCTCCACGGAGACGCCCTGATCCAGCACGGCCGCGACGCAGGAATAGCCGACAGCGGCGTCCTGCGTCACGACCAGCTCGGCGAAGCGTTCGACGTCAGGCATTTTGATTCGAGAGGGGGGCTCAACCGGCCAAGCACGCGGCGCCTCCTCGCTATGGGCGATCATCAGACGGGGGATGATTTCCGACTCGATGGTGCGCGCGAGCCGCGTTGTCCGAGACCCCTTTCCCGATGACTTCGCCGGCGCAAGCTGGGCCCCACCCGACGCGGCGCTGTTAGGCGCGGAGCTATGCGTTCTGCTTTCGAACAGATCGCCCCATGGGAACAGACCGCGGGGATCGGCGCACTCCCCGGGCGCTGAACAGTCGTCGTGAAGCCTCCGATTGACAGTCGGCATTGCCCCGCTCCCTGACCGTTGGCCGGGAATGAGCCCGACCCGGTTTCCCCCCGGACGGCGGACGCTTATGCGCCCTTATGATCGTGCAATGAGAGAGGGCCGATTGCGGCCTTGTCGTGGTCGTTGATCTCGCATTGCGGGTCTTCGAATGCGCCCAATCCTAAAAAAACATGTTTCGAATGGCTAGGCAATCCCGTGTTCTCGCCATCCAACTCCTGAGGCGGCCTATTGTCAATAAATAATGACGTAATCTTTTGTTGACACTTTTTGAGGCGACGCATAGCCTGTCGAAGTCCAGAATCCGACGAGGATCTCCCTTGCAAGCGCCCAGCGAACGGCCCCGCAACACGGCGTTGATCTACACGGAAGAAGAGCGCGCGCGCCGCGACGCGACCCCCTGGACCCTTGTGCAGGGCGCGCTCGCGCCCATCCAGTTCTTCATATTTCTCGTCAGCGTCGTTCTCGTCCTGCGCTTCATCGCGACGGGGCGGGGCTTTGAGGCCGCCGCCGCCTCGGTCGTGGTCAAGACCCTCGCGCTCTACGCCATCATGATCACCGGCTCGATCTGGGAGAAGGTCGTGTTCGGCCGCTACCTCTTCGCGCCGAGCTTCTTCTGGGAGGACGCGTTCAGCATGATCGTCCTCGCGCTTCACACCGCTTATCTCGCGGCGCTCCTTTTCGGTCTGCTGTCCGATCGCGGAAAAATGTTCCTCGCGCTCGCCGCCTACGCCTCCTATTTCATTAACGCCGGGCAATTTATCCTAAAGCTGCGCGCCGCCCGCAAGGAGCTCGAGCGCGCCGGCGGCCAGCCGGGCGCCGGCGCCTGCGTCGCCATGGACGGCGTGCGATGAACGCCCTGGCGCAGGCCTTTCCGGCCGGCTGCGGAACGGCCCCCGTGCTGCGCGAGCGCGGCCAGCGCGAAGTATTTTGCGGCCTAACCGGCATCGTCTGGCTGCACCGCAAGATCAGCGACGCCTTTTTCCTGGTCGTCGGCTCGCGCACCTGCGCGCATCTCATCCAGTCCGCCGCCGGCGTGATGATTTTCGCCGAGCCGCGTTTTGCGACCGCGATCATCGACGAGCGCGATCTCGCCGGCCTCGCCGACATGCATGAAGAGCTCGACCGCGTCGTTGCGGAGCTGATGCGGCGGCGTCCCGACATCAAGCTGCTGTTCCTCGTCGGCTCATGCCCGTCGGAAGTGATCAAGCTCGACCTTGCCCGCGCGGCGCAGACGCTCAGCCGGAAATTCGCCCCTGGCCTCAGGGTGCTCAACTATTCTGGCAGCGGCATCGAGACGACCTTTACGCAGGGTGAGGACGCCTGCCTTGCGGCGCTGGTCCCCGAGCTGCCGCAGGCCAGCGCCGATGCGCCGCCGTCTCTTCTCATAGCCGGCGCGCTCGCTGATATTGTCGAAGACCAGCTGCGCCGCATTTTTGGCGAGCTTGGCGTCGGCGAAGTTTCTTTCCTGCCGCCGCGCGGCAGCGGCGAACTTCCTGCGGTCGGCCCGAAGACCAGGCTTCTGCTGGCGCAGCCCTTCCTCGCGGCCACAGCCAAGGCGCTCGAAGAGCGCGGCGCGCGGCGCCTGCCCGCGCCTTTTCCGCTCGGCGCGGAGGGAACGGCGGCCTGGATCGCAGAGGCGGCGCAGGCCTTCGGCGTCGATCCCGCGCGCGTCGCGGCGGTAACGGCGCCGCGCCGCAAACGCGCGCAAGAGGCGATGGAGCCATTTCGCCGCGCTCTTGCTGGCAAGAGCGTCTTTTTCTTCCCGGATTCCCAGCTTGAGCCGCCGCTTGCTCGCTTCCTCTCGCGCGAATGCGGCATGCGCCTCATCGAGGTCGGAACGCCCTTCCTGCATCGGCAGCACCTCCAGCCCGAACTGGATCTGCTGCCGGAGGGAACGCTAATCAGCGAAGGCCAGGACGTCGACCGTCAGCTTGACCGCTGCCGGGCGGAGAAACCCGATCTCGTCGTCTGCGGCCTTGGCCTCGCCAATCCACTGGAAGCCGAGGGCATGACCACCAAATGGTCGATCGAGCTTCTCTTCTCGCCAATCCAGGGCTTCGAACAGGCGGCCGATCTCGCCGCGTTGTTCGCCCGCCCGATCGACCGCAGACTTCGGCTGAGGATCTAGGAGATGCAGCTGACGCTCTGGACCTATGAAGGTCCTCCTCATGTCGGCGCCATGCGCGTCGCCGCCGCGATGAAGGATGTGCATTACGTGCTGCACGCGCCGCAGGGCGACACCTATGCCGATCTGCTGTTCACCATGATCGAGCGGCGCGAGAGCCGCCCGCCGGTGACCTACACCACATTCGAGGCGCGCGACCTTGGCGGCGATACCGCCGCGCTGTTCCAGAGAACGGCGCAAGAGGCCTATGAGCGTTTCAAGCCGAAGGCGCTGCTTGTCGGCTCCTCATGCACGGCCGAACTCATCCAGGATGATCCGGGCGGGCTCGCCCGCGGGCTCGGCCTGCCGGTTCCGGTCATCCCGCTTGAGTTTTCCGCCTATCAGCGCAAGGAAAACTTCGGCGCTTCGCTCACCTTCTACAATCTCGTGCGCGCCTTCGCCAAGGCGCTCGCCACGCCGCGCGCGACGCGCTCGGCAGCAAGGCCAAGCTGCAATCTGCTCGGCGCAACCGCGCTCGGATTCAGGCATCGCGACGATATCCGTGAAGTGACCTTGCTGCTCGACCGGCTCGGCGTCGGGGTCAATATCTGCGCGCCGCTTGGCGCTTCGCCCGACGATCTCGCGCGCCTGCCGGAGGCCGATTTCAACATCGTGCTTTATCCCGAGGTTGCGCTCGAGGCGGCTGAATGGCTGAAGCGGACGCATCGCCAGCCTCTTGTCAAGACGCAGCCGATCGGAGTTGGCGCGACCCACGCCTTTATCGAGGAGGTGGCGCGCCTTGCTGGTCTCGATCCGCGCCCGCTTCTGGGACCAGCCGAGTCGCGCCTCGAATGGTATTCGCGCTCTGTCGATTCGACTTATCTGACCGGCAAGCGCGTGTTTATTTTCGGAGACGCCACCCATGCTATCGCGGCGGCGCGCGTCGCCTCGCGGGAGCTTGGATTTACGGTCGCAGGGCTGGGTTCCTACAGCCGCGAATTTGCCCGCGAGATGCGCGCGGCGGCGGCGCTCTATTCGCTCAACGCGCTGATCACCGACGACTATCTCGAAGTCGAGGCAGAGATCGAGAGACTGCAGCCGGAGCTGGTGCTCGGCACGCAGATGGAGCGCCATATCGCCAAGCGTCTTGGCATCCCCTGCGCGGTGATCTCCGCGCCGGTGCATGTGCAGGATTTTCCCGCGCGCCATTCGCCGCAAATGGTCTTTGAGGGCGCCAATGTGATCTTCGACAGCTGGGTCCATCCTTTGATGATGGGCCTTGAGGAACATCTGTTGACGATGTTTCGCGGAGACGAGGAATTTCACGATGAGGCTGCGCCATCCCATCTCGGCGTTGCGGTTGCGACTGCCCAGGCGACTCACACGCCCGCAATTTTGGCGTGGGACGCGGGCGCCGAACGCGAGCTGAAATCCATTCCCTTTTTTGTGCGCGGAAAGGCCCGGCGCAACACCGAGCGCTACGCGCAGGAGCGCGGTCTCCCGCTCATCACCATCGAGACGCTTTATGATGCAAAAGCGCACTACAGCCGCTGAGGTGGCCCCGATCAGGGTCGTCATCATCACGATGGACGCGCATATCGCGAGCGCGATCGATCGCGCTCGCCAAAGCCTGAAGCGCGATCTTCCAGGCCTTTCCCTCGTCGTTCACGCCGCCTGCGAGTGGTCGACCAACGAAAACGCGCTGGAGCGCGCCCGCGCCGCAATCGCCACGGGCGACGTGATCATCGCGACAATGCTGTTCATGGAGGAGCATTTCAAACCGATCCTGCCGGCCCTTCAGGCGCGGCGCGCCGAATGCGACGCCATGGTCTGCGCCATGTCGGCTGGCGAAGTCACGCGGCTGACGCGCATGGGCGGCTTCAGCATGGACGGTTCGCGCAAGGGGCCGCTTGCAATGCTGAAGCGGCTGCGCGGCAAGAGCGACGGGGCGACCGCCGGCGTACGGCAGATGCGAATGCTCCGCCGCCTCCCGAAAATCCTGCGCTTCATACCAGGCGCAGCCCAGGATGTGCGCGCCTATTTCCTGACCCTGCAATATTGGCTCGCGGGGTCGGAAGACAACATGGCCAATATGGTTCGCTTTCTCGTCTCCCGCTACGCCGACGGTCCGCGGAAATCCTTGCGCGGGGCGCTACAGATCGAGAATCCGAAAGATTATCCCGAAGTCGGCGTCTACCACCCCCGCATGAAGAACCGCGTCAGCGAGACTATCGAAGATCTGCCGCGCGGATTGGACGGACAGCCGACGATCGGCCTGTTGGTGATGCGCTCTTATGTGCTGGCCGGCAATACCGGCCATTATGACGGCGTGATTGCGGCCTGCGAGGCGAGGGGTCTTCGCGTCATCCCGGCCTTCGCAACGGGCCTCGACGCGCGGCCGGCCATCGAGCGCTATTTTCTTGGACCCGGCGCTCCACGCATCGACGTGCTGGTTTCGCTGATGGGCTTTTCCCTGGTCGGCGGCCCCGCCTATAACGACTCCCGCGCCGCCGAAGAAATTCTCGCTCGGCTTGATGTTCCCTATATCGCCGCGCATCCGCTGGAATTCCAGACAATCGAGCAATGGCGGGCGTCCGATCGCGGCCTGTCGCCGGTCGAAGCCACCGTCATGGTGGCGATCCCCGAACTCGACGGCGCCATTTGTCCGACGGTTTTCGGCGGCCGTTCCGAAGGCGCTGGGCATGCCTGCGAGGGCTGCGCCCGCCGCTGCGTATTTCCTCGATCGGAGGGCGCCCGCGACATGCATGTCTGCGCCGAGCGGGCCGAAATTCTCGCCGCCCGCGCCCTTCGGCTGGCACAGTTGCGGCGGACCACGCAGGCCCAGCGCAAGGTTGCCGTCGTCCTGTTCAATTTTCCGCCCAACGCCGGCAACATCGGGACTGCGGCCTTTCTCGCCGTCTTCGAATCGCTGAACAACACGCTTCTCGCCATGCAGCGCGCTGGCTACAGCGTCGAGCCGCCGCCAACCGTCGACGCCTTGCGCGAGGCGATCGTAAATGGCAATGCATCGCGCTTCGGCGCCGTCGCCAATGTGCACCGGCTGATCTCTGTCGATGACCATATCGACAATGAGCCCTGGCTCGCCGAGATCGAAGCGCAATGGGGCAGGGCGCCCGGACGCCAGCAAAGCGATGGGCGATCAATTTTCGTCCTCGGCGCCCAATTCGGCAATGTCTTCGTCGGCATCCAGCCGGCCTTCGGTTATGAGGGCGATCCGATGCGCCTTCTGTTCGAGAAGGGCTTTGCGCCGACACATGCTTTCAGCGCCTTCTACCGCTGGGTTCGGGAGGATTTCGGCGCCAACGCCATCGTGCATTTCGGCACCCACGGCGCGCTCGAATTTATGCCCGGCAAACAGACCGGACTGACCGACGCCTGTTGGCCGGAGCGGCTGCTCGGCGACGCGCCCAATCTCTATGTCTATGCGTCCAACAACCCGTCCGAGGGAACGCTGGCGCGGCGTCGCTCGGGCGCGACGCTGCTCAGCTACCTTACGCCGGCCATCGCCTATGCCGGGCTCTACCGCAACCTCATTGATCTCAAGGCGTCGATCGAGCGCTGGCGGCAAACGCCGGCGGCCGCAGCCGACGAGCGGGCGGAGCTTGCAAAACTGATCGAGCTTCAAGCCGCCGAGGTCGATCTGGCGCCCGCCGCCGGCGGGCCCGAACAGCGGATCATGAAGCTCGCGGAGGCGGTGCTCGAAATCGAATATGCGCTGATCCCGCATGGGCTGCATGTGATCGGCAAGGCGCCCTCGCGCGAGGAGCGCGCCGGGACGCTCGCGGCGATGGGCGAGGCCGCGCTTGGCGTCCGCCTTGTGCCCGCGGCGATCGAAGCGCTGATCGACGGCGCATCCGCGCGACAGGCTGCAGCTGCAGCAGGGCTTGCGCCGGACGAGGCGACGCTCGCCATGCTCGGCGGGCTTGCGACGGCCGATGCGCTGATGACCGAAGACCATGAGACGGCAGCGATCCTCGCCGCGCTCGACGGAAAATTCATACGGCCCGCGCCGGGCGGCGATCTGTTGCGCACGCCGGCCATTCTGCCGACCGGGCGCAATCTGCACGGCTTTGATCCGTTCCGCATCCCGAGCCGTTTTGCCATGCAGGACGGCGCGCGTCAGGCCGCCCGCCTGCTGGAGCGCCATGCAGCGGAAGGCAAACCCGCGCCGGAACTCGTCGCCCTGGTGCTCTGGGGCGCCGACAATTTGAAGACCGAGGGCAGCCCGATCGGCCACGCGCTGTGGCTGATGGGCGCGGCGCCCCGTTTCGACAGCTACGGCCGCCTCGTCGGCGCGAGCCTCACGCCCCTCGCAGAACTCGATCACCCGCGCATCGATGTGATGATTTCCATGTCGGGCATTTTCCGCGATCTGATGCCGCTGCAGATCAAGCTTCTCGCCGAGGCCGCCTACCTTGCGGCCGCCGCCGACGAACCGATTGAGCGCAATTTCGTGCGCAAGCATGCGCTCGCCTATATCGCGGCGAACGGCGGCGACCTTGAGACCGCCTCGCTGCGCGTGTTCGGCAACGCCGACGGCGCCTATGGCTCCAACGTCAATCTTCTCGTCGAAAGCGGGCGCTGGAGCGACGAAGACGAAATCGCCGAAACCTACACAAGGCGCAAGGGCTTCGCCTACGGCCGCAGCGGCGCGCCGCGTCAGCAGCTCGACCTTCTGAAGACCGTGCTCTCCGGCGTCGATCTCGCCTACCAGAACCTCGAATCCGTCGAGCTCGGCGTCACTACCATCGACACCTATTTCGATACGCTCGGGGGCGTCAGTCGCGCCATCAAGCGCGCCAAGGGCCCCGCAGCGGAGAGCGCGCCGGTCTATATCGGCGACGCGACGCGCGGCGAGGCCGTGGTGCGGACGCTCGAAGAGCAGGTGGCGCTCGAAACACGCACGCGCATCCTTAACCCGAAATGGCGCGAGGGCATGCTGAAGCATGGCTTTGAGGGCGTCCGCAACATCGAGGCGCATGTCGCCAACACCATAGGCTGGTCGGCGACGACGGGGCAGGTCGCGCCCTGGGTCTACCATCGGATGACCGAGACCTATCTGCTCGATCCGGAAATGCGCGAGCGGATGGCAAGGCTCAATCCCGCCGCCTCACTGAAAATCGCCCATCGCCTCATCGAGGCGCAGGAACGCAACTACTGGACGCCCGACGAGGAGACTCTCGCAGCGCTTCGCCGCTCTGGCGAGGAGCTTGAGGACAGGCTCGAAGGCATTGGATTGGACAAGGTCGCATGAATATACCTTTGAGAATTGGCGGATGCGCCTCGGGTCCGGGTTGTGGCGATGGCGAAGGCAGCGTCCAGGTCGCCACCGACCCCCTGCTGGCCATCGAAACAGCCAAGGTATTTGCCGTCTACGGCAAGGGCGGCATCGGCAAGAGCACGACCTCTTCCAACCTCTCGGCTGCCTTTTCAAAGCTGGGCAAGCGCGTGCTGCAGATCGGCTGCGATCCCAAGCATGATTCGACTTTCACGCTGACGAAGCGCTTCGTGCCGACCGTCATCGATGTTCTGGAATCGGTCAATTTCCACGCCGAGGAGCTGCGCGCCGAAGACTTCATCTTTGAAGGCTATAATGGCGTCATGTGCGTCGAGGCGGGAGGCCCGCCGGCCGGCGCCGGCTGCGGCGGCTATGTCGTCGGCCAGACAGTCAAGCTGCTCAAGGCGCATCACCTTCTCGAAGACACCGATGTGGTGATTTTCGATGTGCTCGGCGATGTCGTCTGCGGCGGTTTCGCCGCGCCGCTGCAATTTGCCGATCGAACGCTGATTGTCTGCGCCAATGATTTCGATTCGATCTTCGCGATGAACCGCATTGTCGCGGCGATCGCGTCAAAGGCGAAAAACTATAAGGTGCGGCTTGGCGGCGTTATCGCCAACCGCAGCGCCGAGCTTGACCAGATCGATAACTACAACAACCGCGTCGGCCTGAAAACCATGGCGCATTTTCGCGATCTCGACGCGATCCGCCGCAGCCGGCTGAAGAAATCCGTGATTTTTGAAATGGATCCGAGCCCCGAAATCCTCGCGGTGCAGGCCGAATACATGCATCTGGCCGAAACGCTTTGGGCAGGAACCGAGCCTCTCGACGCGATGCCTTTGAAGGATCGCGAGATTTTCGACCTGTTGGGATATGACTGATGGCTGGCCTTTCTTATCTCGAACGCCGCTCGGCGATTGAAACCTATTTCGACCGAACCGCCGTCGAGGCCTGGGCGCGCCTGACATCGGACGCCCCGCTCGGGCGCATTCGGGCGAGCGTACGCGCCGGGCGCGATTCGATGCGCCAGACGCTGTTGTCCTGGCTGCCCGACGATCTCTCCGGCCTGCGGCTGCTTGACGCCGGCTGTGGCTCTGGCGCGTTCGCCGTCGAGGCGGCGCGGCGCGGCGCCACAGTCGTCGCGATTGATCTGTCGCCGACGCTGATCGAGCTGGCGCGCGAGCGCACGCCGCAGGGTCTTGGCCGCGGCAAGGTGGAATTCATCGCCGGCGATATGCTCGATCCACACCTGGGCGCATTTGATCATGTGGTCGGCATGGATTGCCTCATCCATTATCCTCAGGCGCAAATGGTGCAGGCGCTGGGAGAGCTCGGCGCCCGGACCCGCGCGTCAATGCTTTTTACCTTTGCGCCGAGGACGCCGGCGCTGGCGATCATGCACGCGGTCGGGCGGCTGTTCCCGCGCAAAGATCGCGCGCCCGCAATATCGCCCCTCGCGGAGACCGCCCTGCGGCGCGTGATCGCGGCCGACCCAGGACTCGCCGATTGGCGCGCGGGGCGCACCCAAAGAGTGACCAACGGTTTCTATGTCTCGCAAGCCCAGGAGCTTCGCCGGACATGACGAAGCTGAACGAAAAGCTCGCGCGCAACTGGAAGCGGCTCAGCCCGAGCCTTCTCCCCTTCGCCGACGCAGCCACTGTGGAGTTGCCGCTTGGCCAGCTGTTGCGGCTTTCGCTGTTTCAAGTCAGCGTCGGCGTTTCCATTGTTCTGCTGGTCGGCACGTTGAACCGCGTCATGATCGTCGAGCTTGGCGTTCCGGCCTGGCTCGTCGCGCTGATGGTTTCGCTGCCTCTGGTTTTCGCTCCGTTTCGCGCCCTCGTCGGCTTCCGCTCCGACGCCCATCGTTCCGCGCTCGGATGGCGCAGGGTGCCTTATCTCTGGCTCGGGACGCTCATCCAGTTCGGCGGGCTGGCGATCATGCCCTTCGCCTTGATTGTTCTTTCCGGCGATTCCAATGGACCCGTCTGGGTCGGCCACGTCGCGGCGGCGCTCGCCTTTCTTCTGGTTGGCGCGGGCCTGCATACAACGCAGACGGTGGGGCTCGCGCTTGCGACAGATCTGGCTCCGGCCCACGCGCGTCCGCGCGTCGTCGCCCTGCTTTGCATGATGCTTCTCGTTGGCATGCTTGCGAGCGCCCTCGCGTTCGGAGCGCTTCTCGCCAACTTCAGCGAACTTCGCCTGATCAGGGTGGTTCAGGGCGCCGCCGTCTTGACCATGGGCCTCAACATGATCGCCTTGTGGAAGCAGGAGCCGCGCCGGGCGCTTCAGCCGCTCATCATGCCGCGCCCGTCCTTCGCCGCCTCCTGGAACGCCTACCTGCGCCAGAGCGAGCGCGCCAAACGCCGGCTCCTTGTGATCGCGCTTGGCACGGCGGCGTTCAGCATGGAGGACATTCTGCTTGAACCGTATGGCGGGCAGGTGCTGCACTTGCCGGTTGGCGCGACGACCGCGCTGACCGCGATGCTGGCGATCGGAAGCATTTGCGGCCTTTGGCTCGCCGCGCGGCTTCTTGGCGGGGGCGCCGATCCGCACCGCGTGTCGGCCTATGGGCTGCTCGCGGGGCTCGCCGCCTTCAGCGCTGTGATCTTCGCCGCCCCGCTCGACTCCGCCCGCCTGTTCGGCGTGGGAACAGTGCTGATCGGCTTCGGCGCCGGACTGTTCGCCCATGGCACGCTGACCGCGACAATGAACCAGGCCAGGCGCGACGCCGCCGGAATGGCGCTCGGCGCCTGGGGGGCGGCGCAGGCGAGCGCCGCCGGGCTCGCGATCGCGCTCGGAGGCGCCATCGCCGACGGGGTATCGACGTTCGCCGCGCAAGGAGCGTTCGGGCCGACTGTCGCCGGTCCGGCCACGGGTTACATAGCCGTTTATATGATCGAGCTCATGCTGATGTTCGTGACCCTTGTCGCAATCGGCCCTCTCGTGCGCCACGACGCACGAGAGGGCGGTGCGGCAGGCGCATTCGAGCTCGGCAAGAGTGCTGGTTGACCTCACGGATTTGGAGGATCGTCCATGAATGCCGGATCCATCACAAGCAACATCGACGTCGCTCAGGTCGTGCTTTACACGTTCTGGATCTTTTTCGCGCTTTTAATCCTGTATTTGCGGGGCGAGGACAAGCGCGAGGGATATCCGCTCGTCGAGGGCCCCCGTAACGCCACGAGCGACGGCGTGACTCCGCTGCCGCGGCCGAAAATCTTCCGCCTCGCGGACGGCAACAGCATGTCGGCGCCGAGCAGCGCGGCGAACCAGCCCGAGTTCTCGGCGCGGCCCGCCGCGGTCTGGCCGGGAGCGCCTCTGCTGCCCAACGGCGATCCGATGGGCGGCGGCGTCGGGCCGGGATCCTACGCGCTGAGGCGCGACATTCCCGATGTGACCATCAATGGCGAGCCCCGGATCGTTCCGCTCCGCGTGGATCCGTCCTTCGGACTTGACAGCCGCGATCCTGATCCTCGCGGCATGACCGTGATCGGCGCCGACCGCGCCGCCGCTGGAACCGTGGGCGACATATGGGTCGATCGCTCCGAGGTGGTCATTCGCTACCTTGAAGTTGATGTCGGCGCCGGGAGCGTTCTGCTGCCGATGGGCCTCGCGCGCATCGACCGCCGGGCGCGAAAAGTCCGGGTCGACGCCATCCTGGCGTCCCAGTTCGCCAATGTTCCGGGTCATCGCAACCCGGATCAGGTGACCTTGCTCGAAGAAGACAAGATCTATGGCTATTACGGCGGCGGCAAGCTCTACGCCACGCCCCAGCGCGCGGAGCCGTTCGCATGATCCAGGATGATTTCGAGTTCGAACCCATCCGCGGCCTGCCGCAGCCCCTGCCGGACGGCGAGAAGTTGCTCTGGCAGGGCGCTCCCGACTGGGGACGATTGACGCGCAGCGTATTCCATGTGCGCGCTGTCGCTGTTTATTTCGCGCTTCTTCTTGCGTGGGGCGTCGGCTCCGCGGCGGCGGACGGCCTTGGACTGCGGGGCGCCGCGCAATCCTTCCTTTGGCTCGTCTCACTCGCAATGTTGTCCTGCGGGATGCTGACGCTGATCGCCTGGCTTACGGCGAAAACAACGGTCTATTCGATCACCAGCAAACGGATCGTCATGCGCATCGGCGTCGCGTTGCCGATCACCATCAACTTCCCCTTCACAATCGTCGACTCCGCCGCGCTCAAGGCGGATGCGGAGGGTTTTGGCGACATTGCGCTGGCCCTGTCCGGAACAGACAAATTCGCCTATCTCATTCTTTGGCCGCATGCGCGGCCGTGGCGCTGGGCGAAGCCCGAGCCGATGCTGCGCGCCGTGCCGCAGGCCGCCCGCGTTTCCGCCATTCTCGCCGGAGCGCTCACTAGCTTCTCCTCAGCAACCAAGCGTTCGGCGCCTGGCCTCAAGGTCTATGAGGGCTCTCGTCCCAACAGGGACGCCTGCGGCTGCGCCGATCAGGATAGCGCGGCGATGCAGGAAAAAGCGTCATGAACCAGTTTGTCGGCTATCGCCCGTTTCCCCGTCTGCCGCTTTTTGCAGCCGGCGGCCTGGTTGTTTTCGCGCTTCTCCTGGTCTCGATCGGTCGGCTGACAGGCGCTGGCGTCTATCACGCGCCGGCGCCCGCTGCAGGCATTTCGCGCGATTTGCGCTTCGAAGATCGCGCCGACGGATCAGTCGCCGTGTTCGACGCCAGCAACAACACTGAGGTTACCGTGCTTTCGGCAGGCGCCAACGGCTTCATCCGGGGGGTGCTTCGCTCCTTCGCGAGAGAGCGCCGCGCCGACGATGCGGCGATCACCACGGCGACCGCCGGGCCGCCCTTCCGCCTACAACTTGGCGAAGATAGCGCACTGTCGATCGAGGATCGCGCGACGGGACGCGTGGTCGAGCTCAACGCATTCGGCGAGACCAATTCGGGAGCTTTCGCGAAGCTTCTGACGGAGAAAGGAAGCGCGCCATGAACGCGGATTGGCTGCTTGGCCGCAGGCGCTTTGAAGCGCCCTGCGCGATCGAAATAGAGCATAGTTTCGACAGTCTGCACGCCCATGTGACCCTCGATGGCGACGCGATCATCGGACCCGGCGCCGAGGTCATCGTGCATGGCGAGGCGATCGAGGCGCCGTTCGGCTCGCGTCTCGTCCTGCGTCGGCGCGCGACAATCGTTCAGCCCGGCTGGTTCGACAGGATCGCGACGCGCATCAAGTCGCAATTCGAACTCACCCAACTCTTCGACGTCAGCTTTTCCTCATGGAGGGCGCTATGACCGCAGACCGCAAGAGCGCGCCGAACGAAACGACCGCCATGGCGACGGCCGACACCGTGCTCAGCCCACGATTCTACACAACCGACTTCGCCGAAATCGATCGCATCGACGTCGGCCCGGTGCGCACCGAATGGGACGCCCTGATTGACGAAATGGCGCGCGATCCCAACCAGGGCCATTTCGTCCGCACCGACGAATTCGATACCGATCTGTCGCATCTGCCGGAAGCGCTGCGCAAGGAGTTTGTGGATTTTCTCGTGAGCTCCGTGACGGCGGAATTTTCTGGCTGTGTGCTCTACGCTGAATTGCGCAAGCGCGCGAGCAATCCCGACATTCGCGCGCTGTTCGGATATATGAGCCGGGATGAGGCGCGCCACGCCGGCTTCATCAACGCCACTTTGAAGGACCTCAAGATCGGGGTCGATCTCGGCTTTCTGACGAAAGCCAAGAAATACACCTTCTTCAAGCCCAAGTTCATCTTCTACGCGACTTATCTTTCGGAGAAGATCGGCTACGCGCGCTATATCACCATCTTTCGGCAGCTGGAGCGCTACCCCGAGCGGCGCATTCATCCGATTTTCAAATGGTTCGATAAATGGTGCAATGACGAATTCCGGCACGGCGAGGCTTTTGCGCTGCTGATGCGCGCGAATCCGAAGCTGCTGAGCGGCATGAACGTCTACTGGGTGAAATTCTTCCTGATCGCTGTCTTCGCAACAATGTATGTGCGCGACCATGCAAGGCCGGAATTTCACAAGGCTCTCGGGCTGACCCCGGACGAGTATGATTTTGCCGTCTTCAGGATCACGTCCGAAATTTCCCGCCAGACCTTTCCGCTCGCGCTCGATCTCGACAATCCCGCCTTCCACGCCGGGCTGGATCGCCTGCGGCGCATCGGCGAGGCGATGACGCGCGCCGAGAAGCGCGGCGGCGTTCTGGGCCGGATGCAAAAACTGTCCCTGACCGGCGCGGCCGGCCTGGCGTTCGTGCGGCTCTATCTCGTGCCGGCGATACGCAACGACATGCCGGCGAACATCCGCCTGTCCCCCGTGTGGTAGCCGGAGCGGCGCAATGAGCGATTACGGCCTGCCCATTCTGTATTGCCTGTTCGTCTGGTGGTTCAGCACAGGCCTTGTGATCTATGTCAATGGCCTGCCATCGCATACATTTCGCTGGAGCCTGCTGGCTGCAACGGCGCTCATGGGCCTGTCCTTCTACGGACTGGCGAGAAGCAGCGCTGATACGACGATCGGCGGCGCCTATCTCGCCTTCAGCTGCGCCCTGATGATCTGGGCATGGCATGAGATGAGCTTTCTCATGGGGGTCGTGACCGGCCCCCGCCGCACCCCCTGCCCGGAAGGCGCCGCAGGTTTTCAGCGCTTCCGCTTTTCGTTTGAGGCCGTCCTCTATCATGAGCTGGCGATTCTCGTCACCGCACTATGTGTGGTCGCGGCAACCGCCGGCGGGCCCAATCAAATCGGCGCCGCGACCTTTATGATCCTGTGGGTGATGCGGCTCAGCGCCAAACTCAACATATTTTTTGGCGTGCTCAATTTGACGGAAAACTTCCTGCCAGCGCCGATTCAATATCTGAAAAGCTACTTCAAGAAGTCGCCGATGAATCTGCTGTTCCCGGTTTCGGTCACGGCGTCTACAGTAGCAGCTGTTCTCCTTGCGCAGCATGCGATTGCGCCGGGCGCGCCCGATTTCCAGCGGGCGGGCTATGCTTTTCTTGCCAGCCTGATGATTCTTGCGATCGTGGAGCATTGGTTCCTGGTTTTGCCGCTTCCCGCCGAAAAGCTATGGAGCTGGAGCCTCAAAGCGCGCCGGACCGAGAGAAAATCTGCGCCGGGCCCGGCGCAAGACGCGCGGATTCAAGCCCTGGTCCTCGAACCACTCGCCGGCGCAGGCGAATAAGGCTTCGCAGATCCAGCGCCTGGCGCAGGCCCGCCGACCCTTTTCAATCTTTGCGCCGCCCTCTTCTCGCGCGAATTTTTCGCTCTGTCCGATCGCTCTCATTTTTCGCTTCGCCTCGCGAAGAAATGTGAGGCCGCACGCTCTTGGTCGGGCAGCGCCGCCGGCGCATGAGGACCCTTTTGGTGTCAATATAAGTTGACACAAAGAAATGACAAGATAGACTTACAACTGAGAAACGGGGGCGGCATTCGCGCTTGCCGTGCTGCCATGAGACCAGCTCCTAAGGGTAGCCGATCATGAACTACGAACAAGGCTTCCAGGTCCGGATCGACGCCCTGCATGCGGAGGGGCGATACCGCGTCTTCGCCGACATCATCCGCCAGCGCGGAGCCTTTCCCAAAGCCGAGCATTTACGGGGCGGCGCGCATCGCAGCGTGACGGTCTGGTGCTCCAATGATTACCTCGGCATGGGGCAGCATCCCGTCGTGCTCGCGGCGATGCATGAGGCCCTCGATACGGCCGGCGCAGGATCGGGCGGAACGCGGAATATTTCCGGCACCACCCATTATCACGTCGAACTCGAGGCCGAGCTGGCTGACCTGCATGGCAAGGAATCCGCCTTGTTGTTTACGTCCGCCTATGTCGCCAATGATGCCGCGATCGCGACGTTGGTCAAATTGCTCCCGGGCTGCGTCATTTTTTCCGACGAGAAAAATCACGCGTCTCTGATTGCGGGGATTCGTCACGGCGGCGGCCAGAAGGAAATCTGGCGCCACAACAACATCAAGGATCTTGAGGCCAAACTCAGCAAATATCCAAGGCACGCGCCGAAATTGATTGTCTTTGAAAGCGTCTATTCGATGGACGGCCATATTGCGCCGATTGCGGAGGTCTGCGCGCTGGCGAAGAAATATAACGCGCTGACCTACCTCGACGAGGTTCATGGCGTCGGCCTCTATGGCGCGCGTGGCGCCGGCGTCGCCGAGCGCGACGGCGCGATGGATCAGGTCGACATCATAAATGGCACGCTCGCCAAGGGCTTCGGCGTGATGGGCGGCTACATCGCGGGCAGCCGCGCCTGCTGCGACGCAATCCGCTCCTATGCGGCGGGCTTCATCTTCACGACCTCGCTCGCGCCCGTCATCGCCGCCGGCGCGAGGGCCAGCATCCGCCACCTGAAAGCCAGCAGCGCCGAGCGCGTACTTCACCAGCAGCGCGCGATCACATTGAAGCAGCGCCTCACCGACGCCGGCTTGCCGGTCATGAGAAGCCAAAGCCACATCGTGCCGGTGATCGTCGGCGATCCGGTGCACTGCAAGGCGATCACCGATCTGTTGCTCGACGATTATGCGATCTATGTGCAGCCGATCAACTACCCGACCGTCGCGCGCGGTTCGGAGCGCATAAGGCTGACGCCGTCGCCGGTGCATACGGACGCCCAGATGGACTATCTCGTCGACACGCTGTCACATCTCTGGTCGCGGTGTCCGATGTCGCAGGCGATGGCGATTGCCGCGCAATAAGCGGCGCGCGCATTATCGCACGAAAGCCGCGGCTGGCGGAATCAGGCGGTCGAGCACTTTCGCCGAACAGAGCACTCCGGGAATTCCGGCGCCTGGATGCGTTCCCGCGCCGACAAGATAAAGATTTGCGACCCCCTCGGCTCGATTGTGAAAGCGAAACCAGGCGGACTGCGAAAACAGCGGCGCGATCGAGAACCCTGTCCCGGCGAAGCTCAGATAGCGCGAAGCGAAGTCCTCCGGCGTCATGAAGAAATCAGCTGTCATAACCTCCCCGAGGCCGGGCAGCAGAGTCGCGCCGAGCGCCTTGACGATGCGCGCCTGAAGCCGCGGCCCTTCAACCGCCCAGTCAATCTTGCCCAGAAGATTGGGAACCGGACACAGAACGTAAAAGCTGTCGCATCCGGGCGGCGCAAAGCTTTCATCCGTCGCCGTCGGCCGATGCACATAGAGCGAAAAATCCTCCGGCAGGATGCGTCGTTGAAAAATGTCGGCGAGCAGCTCCCTGTAGCGTGCCCCGAGCCAGATTGTATGGTGCGCCACATCCTTGTATTGTCGCCGCGTCCCGAAATAGAGAACGAACAGGCCCATCGAAAGCTTCGCGTGCTTCTTCAGGCGAACCGACAGCGGCTGCGCTGATTCGTCGATCATTTTACGATAAAGATACATAGGGTCGGCATTGGAGACGACGATGTCGGACGCGATGATTTCGCCGCTCGAAAGCCTCACCCCGCGGGCTGCGCCGTTTTCGATCAGCACGCGCTCGACGGTGGAATTGAGGCGGATGTCGACGCCCTGATCCGCCATCAGCTTCGCTAGGGCTGCGATGATCGCGCCGGCGCCGCCTTTTGCGAACAGGACGCCCCACTGGCGTTCGAGATAATGAATAAGGCTGTAAATGCTTGTCGTCTCGAACGGGTCGCCGCCAAGAAGCAGAGGCTGAATGGAAAATGCCTGTCGCAGCTTGGGGTTCGTCAGATAATGCGAGACCATGCCCCATACCGTCTTGTAGGCCCGCAGCTGGGCAAGAGCTGCGCCCTGCCGCAACATGGTCGGGAGTTCGTGAAACGGCTGGTCGGAAAGAGCGGTAAACGCCGTGTCGAACATCCGCCGGGAATGCTCGAGCAAATTCATATAGCCTGCCACATCCGAAGGTTCTATGCGCTGGATCTCGGCAAGCGTGTCTTCGACGCTGCCGCCATAATCGAAGACGTCGCCATCGGCGAATCGGAATCTGTACCAGGGCGAGAGCGGGATGAATTCGACAAAGTCTTCGCGGCGCTTGCCGAAAAGCGCGAACAATTCATCGATCAGGAAGGGGGCGGTGATGACGGTCGGTCCGGCGTCGTGGCGAAAGCCCTCACGTTCAAACACCTGCGCGCGGCCGCCGAGCATCGGGGCGCGATCGAACAGGACAACCCGCCAGCCCCTGGCGCGCAGCCGCAGCGCGGCGGCGATCCCGCCAAATCCGCCGCCAATAACGATGGCCGAGGGACAGTCGTTCATGTCATCGTCTTCGCCTGCATCGCGTTCTAGTCATTGCAGCTAGCATGCTAGCAAAGGAACGAAGCGGATGCGACAAGGTTGAAGCAAAATAATGAGGCCGGCGCAACGCGTTCCGGCGAAGGATCTTCGACATGCGCTATGTGATCGCTTATGCGTCGACCGCCGTTGTATTTCTCGGGATTGATTTCGTCTGGCTAAGCTTTATGGGCGACAGGCTCTACAGGGCTACGCTTCAGGACGTTTTGCGGGCTGGCTTCGACCTGCCGCCGGCGCTCACCTTCTACGCTCTTTTCGTCGTCGGCGTTGTGATCTTCGCTGTGCTGCCGGCGCTGGCCAGCGGGCGCGTCTCCACCGCGATCCTCTACGGCGCCTTGTTCGGCTTTTTTTGTTATGCAACCTATGATCTGACCAGCCAGGCGACGATCCGCAACTGGACATGGACGCTTAGCCTCGTTGATATGTCATGGGGCGCGGTTTTGACGGCGGCCGCCGCCTCCGCCGGATTTCACGTCACGCGCGCGCTGCATGGCTAGACGGATTTCGGCGGCCACGGGAAAAATGCGCTCGTGCGGTCGCGGTAGGCTCGAAACGCCGCGCCGCGGCTCTCCAGCATGTGTTTTTCCAGAGGCGGCAGTCCCGATACGTGAACAAGCAGCCAATACATCGCCGCGGGCGCCGTCAAGGCGAACCAGCCCCACAGATAGGAGCCAGAAAAATCGATGGCGATGATTGGATAGGCGAGCCAACCGAGCCATTCGAAAAAATAATTCGGATGCCGCGACCAGCGCCAGAGTCCGATATCGCAGATGCGACCTTGATTGGCCGGATCGCGCCCGAAATTCCGCACGGCGCGATCGGCCGCGCCCTCTCCGATGACGGCGATGACAAGCAGCAGCGCGCCGGCGTAATCCCTCGGATCAAGGCCGGGCCGTGGATTGGCGGCGGCGGCCCAGACGCTCAACGCGAGGAAGACGGCGAAAAAGGCCTGTGTTTGCAGAAACCAGAACATCTTGCGCGCCGCCGCCTCGCCCCATTCGCGCCGCAAGGCGGCATAACGCGGATCGTCCGGCCCCTTTATGGCGCGCCGCGCGATATGGACGCAAAGCCGCGCCGCCCAGAAAAACACCATGACCGCGACGAGAAGCCCCCGCGCCGGCGGGCCCTCGCCGGAGGCCAACGCCGCAAGGGCGAATATGGCGCCCGAAACGCCGACGCCAAACGTCCAGAACGCGTCGGCCCATCCTGACTTGCCTGTGACGCGCTGCGCCGCCGCGGCAAATCCCATGATAGCGCAATTGAGAAGAGCGACGCATAATAGGATGAACACGATGCGAGTCACGGCTGATCCGATGTTGGGGGGCAGCGCCGTGCGACGAAGCCGGCGATATCGTCAAGCACAGGCGCCAGAAAACGCAGAGGCCAGGCGAGCGCCGCCAGTATGCCGCGATGCGACAAGCCAGGATAAACGATCGTTTGTACGCCGCCGCCGGATTGGCGAATTTTATTTACGAGCCGGCTTGTGTTGGCGGGATCGACAGCGTCGTCATTATCGCCGGTCGCCAGCAGCATGAATGGCCGCTTGCCTGTCACATAGGCCATCGGCTGCGTCTGCGGCCAGCTTTCAGGCGGTCCGAAAATGGCTTTGAGCGATGGGCTTCGCAAAGGAAGAAAATCATAAGGGCCGGCAAGCCCGATGGCCGCCGCTATATCGCTCGCAGGATCGAGTCCGACGCCGCCGAGCCAACGCACATCGAGGCTAAGCATGGCCGCAATGTAGGCGCCCGCGGAATGGCCGAGAAGCACGACACGCGCCGGATCTCCGCCAAACCCCCGCGCATGGTCCTTCGCCCATGCGACAGCCATCGCGGCGTCCTCGAGAAAGACCGGATAACGCACAGCCGGGTAGAGCCCATAGTTCAGCGTGATCGCGACAAAGCCTCGCCCGACAAGCCCGCCCATGACGAACCGGTCGTCCTCCTTCGCGCCGGTCTCCCAGCCGCCGCCGTGCAGAAAGATCACCACCGGCGCCGATGACGCTGCAGCTGGAGCGTAGACGTCGAGACGGTGGCGCGGCTCCACGCCGTAGGCGACGTCGAGCGCGACCGCTTTCGCGCCCGACACGAATGGTAAATTGAGGAAATTAAGGCCAAGGCGCTCGTCCAGACGAAACATTCAAAAGCTCGGACGCTAGAGCGCGCGGTGTCGCCGGAATACGCCGGATACGGGCGATAAGTTCCCTCGATGCGTCCTGAAAATCATTTCTTTTCGGGCTTGAAACCTTTGCCTTCGCGGGCCGTATATAAAATGGGAGGGAAATCTATGACTCAAGGGGACCGCGAGAGCGGCTGCAATATCGCCGTGATAGGGACCGGAATTTCCGGGATGGCTGCGGCGTGGCTCTTGAGCAGCGCTCATCGCGTCACGATGTTCGAGCGGGCGGTGCGCCCGGGCGGGCATAGCAACACCGTAGACGTAAAAACTGCTTCGGGCGTTGTGCCGGTCGACACCGGCTTCATCGTTTACAATACGCTGACCTATCCCAATCTGACGGCGCTGTTTGACCATATTGGGGTAAGGACGCAACCGTCGGAAATGTCGTTTGCGGCGTCCCTTGACGGCGGCCGTCTCGAATATAGCGGCGGCGTCAATCTCACCGGACTTTTCGCGCAGCCCCGCAACATCTTGAGCCCTCGCTTCTGGTCGATGCTGCGGGATCTGCGGCGCTTCTACGCCAACGCCCCGAGTCATCTCGGCGCGTTGCAGGACGTCAGTCTTGGCTCCTATCTCACACGGGAGAAGTTTGGCGAGGCCTTCCGCGACGATCACATTCTGCCGATGGCCGCCGCGATCTGGTCGGCTCCGGCCAAAACCATGCTCGATTTTCCGGCGGAAGCCTTCATAAAATTCTTCGACAATCACAGACTCCTGAAGCTGATCGGAAGGCCCGTCTGGCGCACAGTCGCCGGCGGCAGCCGCGCCTATGTCGAACGGATTTTACGCGATATCGAGGTCAGATATGAAAGTCCCGCGCTGACCGTCCGGCATGAGGCCGGAGGCGTGGAAGTCCGGTCGTCGGACGGGGGTGTCGAGCATTTCGATCGCGTCGTCATCGCCGCACACGCCGACGACGCCCTTGCAATGCTGGCGGACCCCAGCGCCGAGGAGCGGCGGCTGCTCGGCGCGTTCAGGTACAGCGCCAATGCGGCCGTGCTCCATACCGACGACACGCTGATGCCGAAGCGGCGCAAGGCTTGGGCCAGCTGGAACTATCTGACTAAGCGCGAGGGCGGTGCGGATAGCTTCTGCGTCACCTACTGGATGAACAGGCTGCAGGATCTGCCTCCGCTTGAGAATATTTTCGTGACGCTCAACCCGCCGAATCCGCCGCGCCCCAACTTCATCCTGCACAGTGAAATCTTTCATCATCCCGTTTTCGACGCCGCGGCGCTGGACGCGCAAAGGCTGCTCTGGAGCCTGCAGGGCAAGCGCAACATCTGGTTTTGCGGCTCCTATTTCGGCGCCGGATTTCACGAGGATGGATTGCAGGCCGGACTGGCCGTCGCCGAACAAATTGGCGGCGTCCGGCGCCCCTGGAGCGTGCCGGATGAATCCGGGCGTATCCCCTCGCTCAGGCTTCACGATGCGGAGACGGCGCTGCAATGAAGGCGCGGGCTTCCTGTTTTTATCCTGGCATAGTCATGCATCGGCGCCTGAGGCCGCGGCGCCACAGGTTCCGCTACGGGATTTTTCTTGCTCTTTTCGACATCGACGAGCTCGCCGCCCTCGACGATGAGCTTCGGCTGTTCGGCTATAACCGCGCCAATGTGATCAGCTTCTATGACAATGATCATTTATTGGCAGGCGCCGAATCCTTGCGCGCAAAAGTCGAGGGTACGTTGCGGCTCGCCGGGCTTTCAGCCGATGGCGGCTCCATACGGCTCTTATGCATGCCGCGTGTTTTCGGCTACGTGTTCAATCCGATAAGCGTGTATTTCTGCTACGGCGCGGGCACCGATCTGGTCGCGATCCTCTATGAGGTCAACAATACGTTCGGCGAGAAACATGTCTATCTGTTCGACGCGCGCGGTCAACAGGGGCGTATCTTGCAACATTGCCCGAAGCGGCTGCATGTGTCTCCCTTCATGGATATGGAGCTAACCTATAAATTCACCATTCGGCTTCCCGGCGCCCGGATGGCCTTCAACGTGAACGCGGTCGATTCGGAAGGCGTGATGCTCGCCACGAGCTTTTCCGGGCGGCGCGTCGAATTTACCGGCGGCAAGCTGCTTGGACTCATCGTCGCCTATCCGTTGATGACCGTGAAAGTGATCGCCGGCATTCACTTCGAGGCTCTGCGCCTGTGGCTGAAAGGCATTCGTCTTCGGCCTTCTCCAGGTCCGCCGGAGACATCGCCAAGTGTTGTCCCGCTGCCCGAAAGAGATGAGGTCCGTCCTTGACGAATGAGATTAACGAAGGAGAGCGCCTCCTTGCGCCGCGGGATGTCCGCGCCAACGTCCGCCATCTCATATTGCACACGCTTTTGCGCAATATGACGATCGGCAGCCTGACGATCATCACGCCAGGCGGCGAAATGATTCGACATCGCGGCGCGCAGCCTGGTCCTGGCGCGGAGATTCATGTGCGCCACTGGAGGGCGATCCGCCGCCTTATCCTCGAAGGCAACACCGGATTTGGCGCCGCCTATCTTGAGGGCGATTGGACAACCCCGAATCTGGCGGCGCTGATCGAACTCGCCGCGCGCAATGATTCGGGCTTGCAAAACGCCATGAGCGGTTTTTTTCCAGTCCGCGTGTTCAACCGTTTGCGTCACGCGCTGCGGGCCAACACGCGGCGCGGCAGCCGGCGTAACATCATGGATCACTATGATCTCGGCAATGAGTTTTTCGGGCTCTGGCTCGATGAGGACATGAATTATTCGTCCGCTCTTTTTCACGAGCCGAATCTGACGCTTGAATCGGCGCAGGAAGCGAAGCAGAATTTCATCCTCGACCAGCTGGCTCTCTCCGGCGGCGAACGCGTGCTCGAAATCGGCTGCGGCTGGGGCAGCCTGGCGCAGAAGCTGATCGAACGCGGCTGCGAGGTCACCGGGCTTACCCTCTCGCCGGCGCAGCGCGATTATACCATGGCGCGTCTCTCACGCGGGGGGCTCGCTGACCGCGCCGACATACGCCTGCAGGACTATCGCGATGTGACTGGCACATTCGACAGGGTGGTGTCGATCGAGATGCTCGAGGCCGTCGGGAAACGTTTCTGGCCGGCCTATTTCGACGTTGTGCGCGCGCGCCTAGACGGTCAGGGGCTCGCCGCGATCCAGGTCATCACGATCGAGGACGCGCGCTTCAGCTCCTATGAAAGCGCCTCGGATTTCATCCAGCATTATATCTTCCCGGGCGGCATGCTGCCATCGCCGGGCCTCCTTCGCAAACACATCGCGGACGGCGGCCTCGATCTCGTTGCGATCCGGGCGTTCGGCGAGAGCTATGCGGCGACTCTCGCCGAATGGGCGAGGCGTTTTCAGAAAAACTGGCCGACGATCGAGACGCTCGGCTTCGATCACCGGTTCAGGAAACTTTGGGAATATTATCTTGGCTATTGCGAGGGCGGCTTCCGGAGCGGCGCGACGGATGTTGGGCTTTATGTGCTCTCTCGGTCGGTCGCCGCGCCGGCGAAATCGCGGCTATTGTAGAGCCTTCGCTGGTTTGTGAGCGGCGATTTGCGGCGCGCGCTGCTTGAGGAGCGGCACAGAGAAGCTACGCCGCTGCGGATTGTGCTTCGGGAAATTCCAATTTTCGCGCGATCGAGGTTTGCCAAGCGCGCGAAACATGGCAGTTTGCGACGGCTTTCGGCTCGCGGGACTGTTCTCGGGAAAAGGGGCCGGACAAGAAGAATATCATCGTATCGATCCGGGGAGGCGGCGCGTGCGGGATATGAAATTTGAGGCGCACCTGAAAATTCGCGCTCCGGCGCAACGTGGCGACCGGTCGGCTGCGGCGCACGGTTACGCCCTATCTTCGAACGGCGCGGGGACCGGTGAAGACGGCGATCGAAACGCCCGACTGAGGCGGATGATCGAAACGCAGATCATTCCTCGCCTGATGATCCAGGGAAAAAGCGATCCCGCCGTTTCAGCCCTGCTCAGCGCGGCGCGCGTTGCCGCTTCGCTGATGATGGAAGACGGAGAGACCTCGCTCGCCCGGATCGCCGAGATGCGGGAGCTGGGATCGGAGGAGGAGACAATCTGGGTCAGGATGCTGGACCCCGCCGTCGATCGATTGATCAAGCTTTTGCGAGAGCATTTCGCCGAGGGTGTCCATATCTGTGATGGGGAAGTGGAGGAGCCGGTCAAGGACACTCCGGCGTCTCCGAACGAATGGTCGGCCAGGGCCGCGAAAAACAAGGCCCGCCGGGGCGCCCGGGACGAGTAGGGGTCGAATTGACCCCCCGCATCACAGTGCGGCGCCGTCTCGGCGCGGTTCTCCGAATCGGCGCCGCGGCGTCCGGCGTGTTACAAAGAGCGGCCGCGGAGCGGCTTGGCGTGTTACGCGAATATGCTCCGGCGTCTGAAAATCGATTTGCCAGACATGATGGATGCGGTGACTGAGCTTTCCGGCATTGGCGTGAGGGGCCGCTTGCGGCTTGCGACTGAGGCTTTGCACCAGCGTGTGGAGCAGCACCTCGACCTCGATCGGGACATGGGGCGCGACGATTATATTGCGCTGCTGATCCGATTCTTCGGACTCTATGCTCCGCTGGAACAGACATTGTCGGAGCTCCACTGGACGCCGACGGGCCTCGATTTCGAGGCGCGCCGCAAACTTCCCTGGATCGCCGCCGACCTTGCCGATTTCGGCCTCGACGCCGGCGCACGCGCGGCGCTGCCGCAGCGCAAAAGTCTGCCCCGGCCGGGATCGATCGCCGCGGGTCTTGGCGTTCTTTATGTCGTGGAAGGCTCGACTTTGGGCGGTCAGTTGATCCTGCGCCGGCTTGGCCCGAAACTCGGGCTCAGTCCGACTTTTGGCGGACGCTTCTTTGCCAGCTATGGAGCTGACGTCGGACGGATGTGGCGGGCTTATGTCGCGGCGGTCGAAAATCTCGGCGGCGACGAGGGCGCCGTCGCCGAGATCGAACGTGCGGCGATCGACGCGTTTCACCTGTTCGGCGCCTGGTTCGCCGGCCTGGAGCGCGGCGGCGCGACGATTTCACCGGGCGGCGCAGATGGATGACGAGACGCCCGCTTTCGGCGCCGCAGACCTGTCAAACTGCGACCGCGAGCCAATCCATATTCCAGGGTCGATTCAGCCCCATGGCGCCTTGCTGGCGCTCGACGCCGACAGTCTGACGGTGGCGCAGGCAGGCGGCAATACAAGACAGCTCCTCGGCTTTGCGCCGCGCGATCTGATCGGCAAACCGATCGAAGACTGGCTCTCGGCCGGGCGGATCGGCCGGCTGCGGGACTTGTTGGATAATGAGGGGGCGATGATCCGCCCCTTGCATGCTTTCCGCATGAACGCCGTGGGTGGCAACCGTGGCGTCGACGTCACCGCGCATTTCAGCGACGGATCGCTCATTCTCGAATTCGAGCCGGTCTATGAGGACATTGTCGATGATTCGCTGGCGCTCGTTCAGACCATGATCCGCAGCGTGCAGGAGGCCGATTCTGTCGCGGCTTTCTGCCAATCCGTCGCCGACGTCGTGCGTCAGGCGACGAATTTCGACCGCGTCATGGTCTACCGCTTTCTGCCCGACGGCAGCGGCGCGGTCGACGCGGAAGCCAAAGACCCGGCGCTGGCGCCTTTCCTCGGATTGCACTACCCGGCGTCCGACATTCCAAAGCAGGCCCGCGATCTCTATCTGCGCAACTGGATCAGGCTGATCGCCGACGCGCGCTATGAACCGGCCCCGCTCGAACCGGTATTCGACGCGCAGGAACGGCGCCCGCTCGATCTGAGCCAGAGCGCATTGCGCAGCGTCTCGCCAATTCATCTTGAATATCTGGGAAATATGGGCGTCGCCGCGACCATGTCGCTGTCGATCATTCTCGACGGCAAATTGTGGGGCCTGGTGGCCTGCCATTCACGGACGCCGCGTTTTGTCGCGCATCGCCTGCGCGTCGCGCTCGAACTTTTCAGCCAGATGGCTTCGTTCCTTCTCGAGACCAAAATCACTGCCGCCGAGCTCGAGCTTAGATCCCGGTCCAAAGTCCTGCACGACAGACTTTTGACGCATCTTGCGGGGGTTGGGGAACTTGCGGACGCTCTGGAAAAGCTGCGTCCGAGCTTGCTCGACATTATATCCGCTGATGGACTGGGGCTCTGGATCGAGGGCCGCTATACACATCTCGGACGGGCGCCGGACGCGGATCAGGCGGCCGGGCTCGTGGGCTGGCTAAACGAGACCGCGGAGGACGGCGTTTTCCATACTTCGGCGCTGCCTAAGCTCTATGCGCCCGCCGTCGACTTTGCAGATGTGGCTAGCGGAATCATCGCGCTTTCGGTGTCGAAGACTCCGCGTGATTATGTCATCTGGTTCCGGCCGGAAATCATCGAGACTGTGACCTGGGCTGGCAACCCCGATAAGTCGGTGAGCGCCGAGCCCGATGGGCAACGCCTGTCGCCGCGAAAGAGCTTCGCCGCGTGGAAGCAGGAGGTCCGACTGCAGTCGCGCCCGTGGAGCAGCGTCGCAATTCAGACCGCGCAGGCGCTCAGGGTTTCGCTGCTCGAGGTTGTGCTGCGACGCGTCGACCAAATTGCGCGCGAGCGTGAGACTGCGCGCCAGCGTCAGGACGCCCTGCTTGTGGCGCTTGACCATCGGATCCGTCAATGGGAGACGACGGCGCAGCAACTGAAGATCGAATCGGATCGCCGCGCCGTTGTAGAGGCCGAGCTGTCCGAAGTCTTGCGCAGCACGGTCATCAATCAGGAAGCGGAACGACAGCGGATTGCGCGCGAATTACACGACAGTCTCGGGCAATATCTGACTGTAATGCAACTCGATCTCGACGGGATCGGCCGTGACGTCGATTCATCTCCAGCAGTGAAGCGACGCGTGGCGGATCTCAAGAACCTGACGGCGAATCTTGGCAAAGAGGTCAATCGCCTCGCCTGGGAAATCCGGCCGACGGCCCTGGACGATCTTGGCCTTCAGACGGCAATTCAGCAATTTTTAGAGGAATGGGGCCAGAAATCGGGGCTGCAGTTTGATTTGCACCTCGCCTTGAGCGATCGGCGACTACCGCCTATTGTCGAGACGACGCTCTATCGCATTCTTCAGGAAGCGATCACGAATGTCGTCAAGCATTCACAGGCAAAAAAAGCGGGCGTCATTCTGAAGGCGACGTCGAGCGAGGCGATCATGATTGTGGAGGACGACGGCAGGGGCTTTCTCTGGGATGACGTCGACTCGGCGACAAAGCCCTCCTCCCGCCTTGGGCTTCTTGGCGTGCGTGAGCGCTTGTCCCTTGTAGGAGGCAAACTGGAGATTGAAACCAGCCCGGGGCATGGCGCGACCCTCTTCATTCATGTTCCGCTCTAATGAGCCTTGCGGCGGCGCCCATCTCCCTTCGCGTTTTTCTCGCCGACGACCACCCTGTCGTTCTTGCTGGCGTCAAGGCGCTGATCGGCGCGGATCCAGAAATGACCATCGTCGGAGACGCTTGCGACGGGCGCAGCGCGCTCAGCTTGGCGACGGAGCTTAAGCCGGATATCGTAATCTTGGACATCTCGATGCCCGGCCTGAATGGAACGAAAGTCGCCGAGCTTTTGCGTGCGGCCTGTCCTCAAAGCAAGATTCTCGCGCTGACGGTTCACGAAGATCGGGGATATTTGCGCCAGCTCCTTGAACTTGGCGTTGCGGGCTATGTTCTGAAGCGTTCAGCCGCGGAGGAACTCATTAGGGCGATACGAGCCGTCGCCGCGGGCGGGATCTATCTCGATCCGGCGATCGCTGGAAAAGTGCTCGGCGGCATACCACAAAAGGCAACCGTCGTCGCGCTCAGCGCCATTGCTGACCTCAGCGAGAGGGAAACAGAGGTTTTGCGATTGACGGCTGGAGGACACAGCCACAAAGCGGTCGCCGCCGAACTCCGCATCAGCGTCAAATCGGTGGAGACGTATAAGGCGCGGGCGATGGAAAAGCTTGGCTTCGACAGCCGGGTGCAGCTGGTGCGCTACGCGGCTGGCAAAGGCTGGCTCGGCGAATCTTAGCCGAAGCTTCGCCTTGTCAGCAATTTCACTGACATGTAGGTATTTTATCGACACGGAGCGGGGATTTTCCTCCTTTGCCGGGCCATGAGCGAATTCTACTGTGATTTCAGCCCTTAACCCGGTGGACGATCTTCTCGGGCAATGACGGTTCCGGAGAACCCGCGCCTTGACGTCTGTCTCAAGACTTTTTTCGCGAAAGTAATGTGGCGCAAATACTGTTTATTAGACTGGAGTATTGATGTCCGACATTCTTCCGCGAGTTGAAGCGGCGCCCATTAACCGAATTGAGGATAATGGTGCGAGTGTGCGTCAGAAGGCGTTTGACCAGGCTTGGGCCATGCTGGAGGGCGAACTAAAAGAGTTCGGATCAGCCGAGATCCTGTCCTTTCGCAATTATCTCGCGCAGGCAATCTTCAATGAGGCGGAGCGCGGTGAGCGTGATCCCGTGATCTTGAGCGTGAAGGCGCTTCACGCACTCGCAGTCCATTTGCGCAATGGTAAGTCGCCACCTCAGTTTGCTAGCTGTTAGGTTCCAGCTAACTAGAAGGGAAGGTATCGCATCTGAGCAACGCGCTAACGCTCTCTTAGCCGTGCTGGCTGCCGAATCAGATTAAACTCGGCAGCCCAAAATGCGTCAGGAGCGCGGGTAAGTCAGTGCAATAGCCGCAACTGGCGCGCATAAAATCCAAACCCAGATCACAAGTCCCATGATCGTCTCCGAATTTGCAGAAGCCCCCGCATAAGAGTGTATGACGCAAGGACGTCGGTTTCAACTCCTGCGGCGCGCGCCGACGATGGCAAAGGATGATCTTACCCGATGACCAAATCAGCAATCGCTTCTTGAGCTATTTACAACTCGCACGCAAAAATTGAGTGCCGGCCTTCACGTTGTAATCTAGCCGAAGCCAGAACTTGTCGCCGCAAGCGGCGACGCCATAGCTGAAAGATTGGCCGACGTGAGCTGCTGCCGATTTTGAGGACACCGAGGTAAGGTGTTTTGGAATTGGAGAGTGTTGATGGAGAGACGGAAGCTCAGCCGTGAGTCAGGCTCGAGGCAGTGAAGCTGGTGGCGGGGTGTTTCTGCTGCGCAGGCGGCCCTTGATCTCGACCTGCATGTCAATGTGCTGCGCAAACGGGTGCGAGCGCATTCCTCCGATCCGCAACAGGCGTTTCCCGGCCATGGTCAGATGACGCCAGGAGCAGCTCGAGATCGAGAAGCTGCGGCGTGAAGTCGCCAAGCGCAAGGCGGAGCGCGACGTCTAAAAAAAGCCGCGGCCTGCTTTGGCAGCGTCTCGATACGAAGTTCGGGTTCGTCGCGAAGCACCGAGGGATCTGGCCGGTTGCGTGGATTTGCGAGGCGCTCGGTGTCTCTAGCTCGGGCTCTCATGCTTGGCTCGATCGCTCGCCCGGCCAACGGGCCAGGTATGACGAAGTGCTTGTTGCCGGGATCCGGTCGAGCTTTGCTGGCAGCGACCGGACCTACGGAGCTCGTCGGGTCTGGCATGACATTCTCGCCGACAGGCTCGACGCCGGTCTGCATCGCATCGAGCGGCTGATGCGCTAGCAGGGCCTACGGGCACGGCCATGGCGCAGAGCCCTGCCAAAGGATGGCGGCCAGCGTCATGCGGCATTGTCCAATATCCTCGATCGAGCGTTCGAAGCGTTAGCACCGAACCAGAAGTGGACCGCCGACTTCACCTACACCTGGACAGCTCAGGGCTGGCTATATATAGCGGCGGTCGTCGATCTGTTCTTGCGCCGCGTTGTTGGATGGTCGATGAGCGCGGGCATGACGGCCCAGCTCGTCACGGATGCCCTCATTGGTCTGCGCCCCTTGAAGTGATCCATCCCGTATGTTGGTCCGCGGACCCTTTGGAGGGATGGAGCGATGGGAATAAAGCGGCACAAGCCGGAGGAGATCGTCGCCAAGCTGCGTCAGGTTGATGTCCTGACGGCGCAAGGCAAGTCGATTGCCGATGCGGTGAAAACGATCGCTGTGACGGAGGCGACGTACTTCCGCTGGCGCGCGGAGTATGGCGGCCTGAAGAGCGGCCAGGTCAAGCGGCTGAAGGATCTGGAGCTGGAGAACGCCCGGCTGCGGCGGGCGGCGTCGGACCTGACCCTGGACAAGCTGATTTTGACCGAAGCCACGCGGGGACACTTCTAAGCCCCGCCCGTCGCCGCGCCTGCGTGGACAAGGTCAAAGCCGAGCTGAGAGTGTCGGAGCGTCGCGCCTGCGCGGCGCTCCGGCAGCCCCGCTCCACACAGCGCAAGCCAGCCCGCGGCCGCGATGACGAGGCGGCTCTGACCGCCGACATCGTCGAGCTGGCCAAGGCTTATGGCCGCTACGGCTATCGGCGGATCACGGCTTTGCTGCGCCATGCTGGCTGGGTCGTGAACGCCAAGCGGGTGCAGCGGATCTGGCGCGCAGACAAGTTCACGCAGTCTGCGCAACAGCGCGACTGCGAGGGGCTGAAAGTCCCACAGAAACACCCAAAACGCGGCAGGCTCTGGCTGAACGACGGCTCTTGCGTGCGCCCGCGCGCCGAGCGGCCCAACCATGTCTGGTCCTATGACTTCGTCGCGGATCGGACCCAAGATGGACGGAAGTTCTGTATGCTCTGTGTGATCGACGAGTTCACCCGCGAGGCCCTGGACATCCGGGTCAAACGCCGGCTCGACTCCACCGACGTGCTGGAGACCTTGGCCGATCTGATGATCCGGCGCGGAACGCCGGCCTATGTTCGGTCGGACAATGGCCCGAGTTCATCGCCCTGGCCCGGCGCGAATGGATCGCCGCCGTCGGGTCCCAGACGGCCTATATCGAGCCCAGCAGCCCGTGGGAGAATGGCGCCTGCGAGAGCTTCAATTCGAAGCTCCGCGACGAGCTGCTCAATGGTGAGATGTTCTTCAGTCTGGCCGAGGCTCAGGCGATGATCGAGGCCTGGCGGCGGCATTTCAACGCCGTGCGCCCACACAGCTCGCTCGGTTACCGATCGCCAGCGCCTGAGACAATTATTCCCTGCGGCGGAAACATCGCGCCATGGGCGAGCGCGCCAGCTGTGGGAGCCGCGCGCTCGCCCACACCAACCATGGCGTCAGAGCCCGCCATGCACTAACATTGAAACTGGATCACCCCTCGGGGACAGGCCAGAGCGATCAAAGCGGGCGGACGCGGCGTTCGGCGAGGTTTTTGGTGGCGGCGACGTCGTCGAATTACGCCGCCGCGCCGGTCACGATCGTATCAACCCAGCGGCGCGAACGGGCGATGGCGTGGAGCAAAGCCTCGCGGGTCTTTGCATCGATGATCTCGTGCGGAAAGTACTTCAAGTCGGGTCCAAAGTTCCTATCCGTTCATGATCAAACCGCGAACCTGTTCGGACATCACTTATCCTGAACACACTACTGCCAATGCCTAGCCCGCACTGCGCAAGCGGACCTTTGTCATGGGGCGGGGATTTCCAAAACCCATCTCGCGGCGTCAGGAACAGATAGTCGGATCGATCCAAATCGAACACCGAACCGACAAGTTTACGGTGTCCCGTAACCGGATAGCGGGAGACAGTCATGTCAATCCGGCGGGACCTGACAGCTCGCGCCACGCGTGCGCGCATTGCCGATGCTGCGCTCGCTATTAACGCGAACCGCGTGAGTCGAAAACGCGATAGGCGTCCCCCTTAAAAGACGGCGCGTTGTGGCGCCGCATTTTTTGCCAACGCGCCAAAAGAACCTTTGAGAGGATTGGTTTTTTCAAATTGCCCATGGTTCATGCGAAAACGAGGTTGCTGCGCACGAGCGGCCCCTTTTCCAGTGATGGGGCGGGTCAATGCTCAAAAATGCGTATTGTCGAAATGATGCAGCCCCTCGATGATTGTGCGCCTTCGATCCGTCACAGGCCGCCAGGAGGGATTGGTTTGGACCTCGATCATATTGCGGACGCGGGCGGATGAACTTTGTCGAGCCCGGGCGCCGCGCCATCGGGACCTCGGCGCCGCTGCAGCGCTCGGAGGGGGGCGCGAGGCTTTCGGCGCGTTGGATTTCGGGGGGCACGCGTCTCCATGCGCTGCGACAAACCTCCCCGTGCCGGATTTTTTTCCCGCGCCGGAACGATCCGGCTGTCCTGGAGGCGATCCTCGTCAATTCGAGCGGCGGTCTTGTTGAAGGCGACCGCATCTCGATTTCGGTCGAGGTCGGCTGCGGCGCCACGGTGATCATGAGGACGCAGGCGGCCGAAAAAATCTACCGCTCCCTGACGCGCGAAACAGTGATCGCGACCGAGCTTGTCATCGGGCGCGGCGGCTTTCTGGACTGGCGTCCGCAGGAGGCGATTCTCTTCGACGGCGCGCGGCTCTCGCGCAGCCAGAGTTTCGTCGTCGAGGCGGATTCGCGCTTTCTCTCCGGAGAGGTCGTGATTTTCGGCCGTATCGCCCGCGGCGAAACCTTTGCCCATGGCGAATTGCGCGACGCCGTCACCGTGCGCTGCGGCGGCCGGCTGCTCTTCGCCGATCGTTTGCGCCTGGGCGGCGAGGTCGCCGCGCTGCGCCACGCCCGCTTTGGCCTTGGCGGCTCGGCAGGGCTTGCCAGCATCCTCTATTTCGGTCCCGGGGCGGCCCGGCTTTTGCCCTTTGCGCGCGCGCGGGCGGAGCAGCGCTGCGGCGGCGCGACCCTCGTCAACGGAATTCTCCTTGCACGTTTCCTGCATCCCGATGAAACGCGGCTGCGCGGCGCCGCGGCCGAATTCCTCGATGAACTGAGCCTCGAAATCGCAACGACGCATAGCCGGGACGCCGCATGAATCTCAGTCCGCGAGAAAAAGACAAGCTTCTCGTCGCCATGGCCGCCGTGGTCGCGCGGCGCCGTCTCGAACGCGGCGTCAAGCTCAACTATCCGGAGGCGGTCGCCCTGATCACCGATTTCGTCGTCGAAGGCGCCCGCGACGGCCATAGCGTCGCCGATCTGATGGAGCGAGGCGGCGCCGTGATCGGCCGCGAGCAGGTGATGGAAGGCGTCGCCGAGATGATTGACGAAATCCAGGTCGAGGCGACCTTTACCGACGGAACGAAGCTCGTCACCGTTCACGAGCCGATCCGATGATCCCCGGCGAGATCATCGTCGCAGAGGGCGACATCACCCTCAATGCGGATCGTGACGCCATCACGCTCAACGTCGCAAACCTTGGCGACCGTCCGATCCAGGTCGGATCGCATTATCATTTTGCCGAGACCAACGCCGCTCTCTCGTTCGATCGCGCCGCGACCCTTGGCCGGCGGCTCGATATTGCGGCCGGAACGGCGGTGCGTTTCGAGCCCGGCCAGACGCGCGAGGTGGCGCTTGTTCCTTTTGCCGGCGCGCGCGAGGTTTTTGGATTTTCCGGCGCCGTCATGGGCAAGCTCGACAAGGACTGAGCCATGCCTGTCACGATGAGCCGCCGCGCTTATGCCGGCATGTTCGGCCCGACGACCGGCGATAAGATCAGACTCGCCGACACCGAACTCCTGATCGAGGTCGAGCGCGATTTTACGATCTATGGCGAGGAGGTGAAATTCGGCGGTGGCAAGGTGATCCGCGACGGCATGGGGCAGAGCCAGCGCTCGCGCGCCGAGGGCGCGGTCGACACATTGATCACCAATGTCGTCATTCTCGATCATACGGGCGTCGTAAAAGCCGATGTCGGCCTGAAGGACGGACGCATCGCCGCGATTGGCAAGGGCGGCAATCCGGATATTCAGCCGGGCGTCACCATCACCATCGGGCCGGGCACCGAGATCATTGCCGGCGAGGGCAAGATCCTGACCGCCGGCGGCGTCGACACGCATATTCATTTCATTGCGCCGCAACAGATCGAGGAAGCGCTGTGCAGCGGCGTCACCACAATGCTTGGCGGCGGCTCCGGCCCGGCGGAGGGAACCAAGGCGACCACCTGCACCTCCGGGCCCTGGCATATGATGCGCATGATGCAGGCGGCCGAAAGCCTGCCGATGAACATTGGCTTCTTCGGCAAGGGCAACGCCTCAAAACCCGCGGCGCTGATTGAAATGGTCGAGGCCGGCGCCTGCGGGCTGAAGCTGCATGAAGATTGGGGAACGACGCCGGCGGCGATCGATTGTTGCCTTTCGGTCTGCGACGCCCTCGACGTGCAGGCGACTCTGCACTCCGACACGCTGAATGAAAGCGGCTTCGTCGAGACGACGATCGCGGCCTTCAAGGGCCGCACGATCCATGCCTTCCACACCGAAGGCGCCGGCGGGGGCCATGCGCCGGACATTATCAAGGTGGTCGGAGAACAGAATGTATTGCCCTCCTCGACCAATCCGACGCGGCCCTTCACCCGCAACACGCTTGACGAACATCTCGATATGCTGATGGTCTGCCATCATCTCGATCCGCACATCGCGGAGGACATAGCTTTCGCCGAGAGCCGCATCCGCAAGGAGACCATCGCGGCGGAAGACATCCTCCATGACCTTGGCGCTCTGTCGATGTTTTCGAGCGACAGTCAGGCGATGGGACGAGTCGGCGAAGTCGTCATCCGCTGCTGGCAGACCGCCGACAAGATGAAGCGACAGCGCGGCGCGCTGCCGGAGGACATATCAGGCAACGACAATTTTCGCGCCAGGCGCTACATCGCAAAATATACCATCAACCCGGCGATCGCGCATGGAATCTCCCATGTGGTCGGCTCCGTGGAGCCGGGCAAGCTCGCCGATCTCGTCTTGTGGTCGCCGGCCTTCTTCGGCGTCAAACCCGACCTTGTGCTGAAGGGCGGTTCGATCGCTTACGCCTTGATGGGGGACGCCAACGCCAGCATTCCGACGCCGCAGCCGGTGCATTATCGGCCAATGTTCGCGAGCTTCGGCCGGAGCCTCATTGAGTCGAGTCTTATCTTTGTCAGCGCGGTTTCGATCGAGCGCGGCGTCGGCGCGCGCTATGGCCTTTCGCGACCGCTCGAAGCGGTGCGGGGAACGCGCGGCTCGATCTCGAAAAAGAGCATGATTCTCAATGACGCGACGCCTGTGATGGAGGTTGATCCGGAGACTTATGAGGTGCGCGCCGACGGCGAACTTTTGACCTGTGAACCCGCCGATGTGCTGCCAATGGCGCAGCGTTATTTCCTGTTCTGAGATGAAAACGCCGCGCGCCATAGCCGTGCTTGCAAAGGGCGCCTATCTGGCGGCTGAGGAGATCGGCACGGTCACGCTGTCTTTCGACGACCGCTACCGTCGACGCATCCTTCTTGCCATGGATGGCGGGCGCGGCGAGTTTCTGCTCGATCTGCCGCAGGCTGTCCGCCTCGCCGAAGGAGACGGCCTGAGGCTTGAGTCGGGCGGCGTCGTCTGCGTCCGGGCGGCGCAAGAACCGATACTGGAGGTGCGCGCAGGCGCCTCGAGCCTGGCGCAGCTCGCCTACCACATCGGCAACCGTCACCTGCCGGCGCAGATTATGGGAGAGATGATCCTGATCCGACAGGATCAGGTGATTGAGGACATGCTGAACGGCCTCGGCGCCGACTGCCGCAAGACCCTGCGTCCGTTTTCGCCGGAGCAGGGCGCCTATGGCCGAGTTCCACGGCACGGTCACGCGCACGGAGGTGACGATCATCATAGTCACGGTGACCGCCATGCGCATGCCCATGACGGATGAGGGCGAGTGGCTGCCGCTCCTTTTGGCCTGGTTGTCGCCATCCTATCCCGTCGGCGCCTACAGCTATAGCCATGGCCTTGAATGGGCGGTCGAACAGGGCGAGGTTTTATCGCGCGACGATCTTGGCGATTATGTCGGCGCCGTACTCGAGATCGGCGGCGGATGGTCCGATCTTGTGCTCGCGGCGGCGGCCTGGCGCGCCGTGGTTGCCGGGCGTCGCGACGAACTTGCGGCCGCCGCCGAGCTTGCTCTTGCTCTGCGTCCAACCAGCGAATTCGCCCTTGAATCGCTCCAGCAGGGCATGGCTTTCGCCGCAACCACCTCGGCCGCTTGGCCTGACGGGGCTTACGCCGCAGTCCGGGGCGATCATCCTGAGGGCTTGGCCTATGCGATCGCGGTCGGCGCAGCCTGCGCCACGCGGACGCCGCTGCGCGCAATGCTCGTGGCGCTGGCGCATAGCATCGCGGCAAATCTCGTCTCGGCTGGCGTGAGGCTAATTCCGCTCGGCCAGACCGACGGTCAGCGCGCCCTCGCCGCGCTGCATCCAAAAATTGCCGTCGTCGTCGCGCGCGCAATCTCCTCGACGATTGAGGACGCAGGTTCGAGTGCGGTCGCGATCGATCTTTTCTCCATGCGTCATGAAACGCAATACACAAGGCTTTTCCGGTCATGAGCGAGACCAACGGCCCATTCCGCATCGGCATCGGCGGCCCCGTCGGATCGGGCAAGACCGCGCTGACCGACCGGCTGTGCAAGGCTATGCGCGAACGCTGGAATATCGCTGCGATTACCAATGACATCTACACCAAGGAGGACGCCGAATTTCTCACCCGCTCGGCGGCGCTTGCGCCCGAACGGATCATGGGCGTGGAGACCGGCGGCTGTCCGCACACGGCGATCCGCGAGGACGCCTCGATTAATCTCGCCGCGGTCGACGCGATGAACGCGCGCTTTCCCGGCCTCGACCTCGTCTTCATCGAAAGCGGGGGCGACAATCTCGCGGCGACGTTCAGCCCCGAACTCGCCGACCTCACCATTTATGTCATCGATGTTTCGGCCGGCGACAAGATCCCGCGAAAGGGCGGCCCGGGCATCACCCGCAGCGACCTGCTCGTCATCAACAAGATCGATCTTGCCCCCCTCGTCGAAGCTTCGCTCGAAGTGATGGACCGCGACTCGCGCAAAATGCGCGGCGAGAAGCCCTTCCTTTTCACCAATCTGAAGACGAATCTGGGCGTAGCCGAGATCGTCGCCTTCATCGAAAGGCAGGGCGGCCTATCAGGCGTCTGACTGCCGCTGATGTGGCATCGCAGATACGTCGAATGCCCCATACCGGAGCGGTCCGGATCCGCCTAGTGTTGTGCCGCTCGAGCCTTGGTCCGTGTTCCTTCGCCTGGCCTCGGGCTTGGGTCCAGGCTTTGGCCTTTGTCGCACAACCTATGAGGATCTTGATGAAGCCGACGCAGCGGCCTGCCGCACAATTGTCTATCGCCCTGCTCGCCGCGACCGTGCTGAGCTCGCCCGCCTTCGCCGAAACGGTCAAGGTCGGCGTGCTCCAATCCCTCAGCGGCACAATGGCCATCAGCGAAGTCACGGTGAAGAACGCCGAGATGATGGCTATCGACGAAATCAACGCGGCCGGCGGCGTGCTCGGCAAGCAGATCGAGCCGATCGTCGAGGACGGGGCCTCCGATCCCGCGATCTTCGCCCAGAAAGCCACCAAGCTCGTGCAGGACAATGGCGTCGTCACCGTGTTCGGCGGCTGGACCTCGGCGAGCCGCAAGGCGATGCTGCCTGTGTTCCAGAAGCTGAAGAGCCTGCTTTGGTATCCGGTACAGTTCGAGGGCAACGAATGCTCGCCGGCCATCATGTATTCCGGCGCGCAGCCGAACCAGCAGATTGTGCCGGCCTATGACTGGGGCAAGACGAAGGGCTATAAATCCTTCTTCCTCGTCGGCTCCGACTACGTCTTTCCACGCACCGCCAATCTCATCTTGAAAAAACATATCGCGCTCGACAAGCTGACGACGGCTGGCGAGGAATATGTCCCGCTCGGCGGCTCCGATTTCAGCGCGGTCATCGCCAAGATTCAGGCGGCCAAGCCGGACGTCATCTACAGCACCCTGAACGGGGATTCCAACGTCTCCTTCTTCAAACAGATGTCGGCCGCCGGCATCAAGCTGCCGGTGATGTCCTTCTCGATCGGCGAGCAGGAAGCGCAGGCGATGGGCGCCTCGCTCGTCGAGGGCAGCTACGCGGGCTGGAATTACTTCCAGAGCATCGACACCCCGGCGAACAAGAAATTCGTCGCCGATTATCAGACTAAGTTCGGCGCTGGCGCAGCGGTCACCGACCCGATGGTGCATGGCTATGTCGACGTCTACGCCTGGAAGGCCGCCGTCGAGAAGGCCGGCGCCTTCGATGTTGACAAAGTGCGCAAGGCGGCGGTCGGCCTCGAGCTGGCGACGCCGATGGGCGCCGTCAAATTCGCGCCGAACCAAAGTCTCTACCAGAAGGCCTATGTGGGCGAGCTCGACTCGAAGGGACAGTTCAAGATCCTCTGGGAGTCGAAGGACGTTATTCCGCCGGACCCTTACGATCCCGTCGCCTTCCCCGGAAAGAAGTGCGAGCTCTGACTGAAGTGCGTCGCACCGCGCGAGACCCGCGCGGCGCTTTCGTTTGAAGGCGGACCCCATGGGAACCTACACGCTTTTCGTCGGCCAGATTTTCAACGGCTTCAGCGTTGCCTCGCTTTTCGTGCTGGCGGCCCTCGGCCTAGCGCTGAGCTTTGGTCTGATGCGCGTGATCAACATGGCGCATGGCGAGATGTTGATGCTCGGCGGCTATCTCGCCTATTTGACGCTGCTGGTCGTTCCCGGCCCGTTCGGCATTCTCGTGGCGATGCCTGTTGCTTTTATTGGGGCGGCGCTGGTCGGCGCGGTGATCGAATCGACGGTGATCCGCCGCCTCTCGTCGCGCCCGCTCGACACGCTGCTCGCGACCTGGGGCGTCAGCCTCATTCTGCAACAGGCGGCGCGCAATATCTTCGGGGCGATTGGCGTCGGCGTCACCGCGCCTGAATGGCTGAACCATTCCTTCCGCGTCGAGAGCGGGCTGCTCGCCGGGCTCAATCTTCCAGCGACGCGCATCTTCATTCTCGCCGTCGCGATTGTCGTGCTCGCGGGGCTCGGCCTCCTGATGGCGAAGACGCGGATCGGCCTGCTCGTGCGCGCCGTCAACCAGGACCGCTTCATGGCGGGGGCTTCGGGCATTAATGTGCGCCAGGTCGATCTCGCCGTGTTTTGTCTGGGCGCTGGCATCGCGGGCCTGGCCGGCGTCGTGCTTGCTCTGCTCGGACCAGTGACGCCGAATGTCGGCCAGACCTACATCATCCCGGCCTTCCTCGTCGTCATCCTCGGCGGTCTCGGCAGCCTTGTCGGCACCACCATCGCCTCGGTCATGGTCGGTCTGTTCTCGGCGCTCGTCCAGATCTTCGTCGACGTTAGCATGTCGCAGGTGCTCCTCCTTCTGTTCGTCATCGCCTTTATCCAGTTCCGACCGCAGGGCGTTATCGCCGTTCGCTCGCGGGCGCTGGACTGACGCCGCCGCGCAAACGGGGACAACCGATCATGAACGCTCGATTCCTGCGCTCCAGATGGACCATCGCGATCGTTGTGGTGATTATCGCCGCGCTCGCTCCCTGGCTCGTTTCCGCCTATACGCTGACTCTGCTCGGACGTTTTCTCGCAATGTCCATTCTGGCCATCGGCCTCGTGCTGCTGTGGGGCGAGGCGGGTATTCTGAGCCTCGGCCAGGGCGTCTTTTTCGGCCTTGGCGGCTATGTCATCGCAATGAATCTGAAGCAAGCCACCCTCGGCGAGGGCGAGATCCCCGATTTCATGACCTGGAGCGGTCTCGACGCGCTGCCGTGGTGGTGGACGATCTTCAGCCACCCTTTGCTGGCGACGCTCGGCGTTATTCTCGTCCCGGCCGCGGTCGGCGCGGTGTTTTCATGGCTCGTGTTTCGCCGCCGCGTCGGCGGCGTTTATTTCGCGTTGATCACCCAAGCCCTGGCGCTGTGTTTCGCGACGCTGCTCGTCAGCCAGCAGCAGTACACCGGCGGCTTCAATGGCCTCACCGATTTCAAGACCCTGTTTGGCTTCGATCTCGGCGCCATCGGCACGATCTACACGCTCTACTGGGTCACGGTCGCGCTTGTCGTCGCGGCCTTCGCGATCACCTATTGGCTGCTCGCGACGCGCTACGGTAAATTGCTGCGCGCGACGCGCGACGGCGAGAATCGCGTGCGCTTCCTTGGCTATGATCCCGCGCCCTATAAGGTCATCGCTTTCACCATCGCGGCGGCGTTCGCCGGCGTCGCCGGCGCGCTGTTTACGCTGCATGCCGGCGTCGTTTCGCCGGCCCTCGTCGGCGTCGTGCCCTCGATTGAAATGGTGATCTGGGTCGCCATCGGCGGCCGCAAGAGCCTATGGGGCGCCATCGCAGGAACGCTGATCGTCAATTTCGCGCGCGACCAGATCAGCTCGGCGCTCCCGAGCCTGTGGCTCTATGCTCTCGGCCTCGCTTTCGTTCTCGTCGTCACCTTCCTGCCGGAGGGGCTCGCCGGCCTTGGCGTGAATCTTGTGTCTCGCCTGACGAAGCGGTCAGGCCCCGCGCCGGCGGGCGCGGCGCCGATCGTGCGAGCGGAGGGATAAGTCATGCCGCAAGCGCTCCACGAACAACTGACCGAGCCCAATCTGCTGCTTGCCGTCGACGGCGTCACCGTCGATTTCGATGGCTTCAAGGCCCTGAACGGCTTCAGCCTGACGATCGACAAGGGATCGCTGCGCGTCGTCATCGGCCCCAACGGAGCCGGCAAATCGACCCTCTGCGACACCATCATCGGCCGTGTTCGGGCGACCAACGGGCGCGTCGTCTTCAAAGGTGAGGAGATCACCTACCTGCCGGAATTCGAGATCGTGCGGCGCGGCGTATGCCGCAAATTTCAGACGCCGGGCGTGCTGCCGACTCTGACCGTTCTCGACAATCTAATGATTGCCGGACAAAAGGACCGCAGTTGGCGGCGCTCCTTCGGCCTGCGCCAGGCGCCCGAAGAAAAGGAAAAGATCGAAAAAATTCTCGAGACGGTCGGCCTCACGGATCGAAGCCATATTTTGGCGGGGGAACTCGCCCATGGCGAAAAGCAATGGCTCGAAATCGGCATGGTGGTCGCCACCGACGCCGAGCTTCTGCTCCTCGACGAGCCTACGGCAGGCATGGGGCCGAAGGAAACCAGCAAGACGGCGGACCTCATCCGCGGCCTTGGCGGCCAGCATGCAGTGCTGGTGATCGACCATGACATGAGCTTTATCGAGCAACTGAACGGGAGGGTGACTGTGATGCACCAGGGCCAGTTCCTCAAGGAAGGCAGCGTCGCCGAGATCCGCAAGGATCCGGATGTCGCCGCCGTCTATCTCGGGAGGGCGGCCGATTGAGCGCCCTTCTCAAACTCGACAAGGTCTCGGTCGCCTATGGCCAGAGCCAGGTGCTTTGGGACATCGATCTTGAAATCGAAGAGGGCGGCGCCGTCGCTCTCATCGGCCGCAACGGCGTCGGCAAGACCACGCTCTTGAAGACCATCATCGGCGCGATGCGCCTCAAGAGCGGCTCCATCTGGTTCAAGGGCAAGGACGTCTCGAGCTTCCAATCATTCGAACGGTCGCGGGCGGGGATCGGCTTCGTGCCCCAGGGCCGCCATGTCTTTCCGCATCTGACCGTCGAGGAAAATCTCGAGACGGGGCTCTCGGCGCTGGCGGGACGCGGCCACGCCATCGGCGGCATCCCGGAGCATATCTACGAACTGTTTCCCAAGCTGAAACAGATCAAGGCGCGCAAGGCGGGCGTCTTGAGCGGCGGCGAGCAGCAGCAGCTCGCCATGGGCCGCGCGCTCTGCGGCCAGCCGAGCCTTCTCTTGCTCGACGAACCGACAGAGGGCATTCAGCCGAATGTGGTGCAGCAGATCGAGGACGCGCTGCGGCGCGTGCGAACCGAGCTTAAGGTGACAATCGTCATCGTCGAGCAATATCTTGATTTCGCCTGGTCCTTCGCCGACAGCTACACCGTGATGCAGCGCGGTCGCTTGATCCGGCAAGGCAGCACGCGCGCCGAAAGCGCGGCGGACGTCGCCCATCTCGTCAATATCTGACGGGCGTCATTGCATCTAAAGCCGCGCGGAAAGAGTCTGCACGGCCATGACCGCAGCGGCGGCCCGGTTCTCGACGCCGAGCTTTCGGAAAATCTGTTCGAGATGCTTGTTCACGGTTCGCGGGCTGATGCTCAGAATAGCGCTGATGTCACGGTTGGATTTTCCCGCCGCGAGCCACACCAGCACTTCGGCTTCGCGCGAGGTGAGCGTCATCGCCTCCTTGAGGCGCTGCGCGCCATCGCCAGCCTCGCTATCGGCTTCCTTCAGCCGGTAGAGGAATTCGTCGGGCCCGGTGCGGCTCAAAAACTGGCATTCGATGCGGCGCGAGCCGAATTGCAGCACCGCGCATTTGGGCCCAAGGCCGATGTCTTGACGCAACAGGCTGAGGCGGCGCAAATTGCCGGCGTCGATCCAGCCGGCCTCGCCTATTTCGGCCGATAAGAGCCGCTCGGCTTGCGGCGTGCACCACAATAATTCGCCGCTTTCGTTCGTCGCCATCAGGCAGCGGCCGGTGGCGTCGAGCGCGCTCCTCGCCCCATAAGCGATACGAGCGTTGGCGAGATGAACCTTGATGCGCGCGACGAGCTCGCCGATGACGATCGGTTTTGTCACATAATCGACGCCGCCCGCGGCAAGTCCCTCGATCACATGCTCGGTCTCGGTGAGGCCGGTCATGAAGATGATCGGCACATGCGAGAAATGCGGCTCCTGCTTGATCCGCCGGCAAAGCTGAAATCCGTCCATGCTCGGCATGCGGGCGTCGAGCAGGATAAGATCCGGCGTGATTTCGGCCAGCGAATTGAGCGCGCTCTGCCCGTCGATGGCGGCAAAGACCGTGAGACCCTCGCGCTCCAGCGCCTCGGTCAGAAAGGCGAGCGTTTCTGGCGTATCGTCAATGGTAAGAATTTTGTCGCGACGTTTTAACGTTTCACCCATCGCGCCGCTCCGCTTTCAGGACGTCCATATATTTGTTGAAATCAAATCGTTTCACCATAGCGCGCAGAACCGCGATGTAGCTCGCGGCGTCCGGCTCCTCTGTCTCCCATTCCGACAGCTTGGTTTCAATGCCGCGCACATAGCCGATACGGCCGAGCTGCAGCAATTCCTCGCGGCGCGGCGTGAGGCCTGCAGGCGGCGCGGGCGGGGCTGAGGGCGCCGCGCTGGATTTTTCCGCGCCGCAAATCCATTCAAGCGCGAATTTCCTCTGCAGAAGATCGAGCAGCTGCTGCACGTCGAGCGGCTTGACGAGAAAGGCGTCATGCGCGCCGCCGGCCCGGCCCGCGCTTCGCATGTCGTGGACGTCGGCTGAGATAATGACAATCATCATATCCGGAAAAGCGCGGCGCAGCGCTTCGGCCGCGCTCCAGCCGTCGAGAGCCGGCATGGAGATGTCGAGAATGGCGACGTCGGGGCGGGCGCTCGCGGCAAGTTCGAGCGCCGCTGCGCCGTCCTTGGCGGCGGTAAGGTTGAATCCGAACGGGCGCAGAATTCGGGTCAAGAAATCGATATGGCCGCCGTCATCGTCGGCGATCAGGATTTGGAGGCGCGGTCCGGCATAGCCGCGGATCTGCGCCGCGCGTGGCGACCGCTCGTCCGGCTGGGCGACTTCAGAGAGGAGAATGCGCAGCAGGAATTTGCTGCCCGAGTCTGGTGTGCTTTGGACCGTAATCTCGGCGCCCATCACCTGCGTCAGCAGCCGCACGATCGTGAGGCCAAGGCCGGTGCCCGGCAGCGCGCGCGCCTGAGGCATGCGACCGCGCTCGAACGGCTCGAAGATGGTTTCAAGGTCGTCGGCGCGAATGCCAAGGCCTGTATCGCTGACTTCGATTTCGGCGACCTGACCGCGGTAGCGGATCTTGAGCGCAGCGTTTCCCGAGGGCGTATATTTGATGGCGTTCGACAGCAGATTGATCAGGATCTGCCGCAGCCGCTTCGGGTCGGTATTGACGACGGAAGGCAGAGTTTCCGGCCGCTCATAAATAAAAGTCAGCCCTTGCGCTTCCGCCTGCGGCCGGAACATCTCGACGATCTGATCGAGAAATTCAGGCAGGCGCACTTTTTCCCACGAAAGACGCGTGACGCCTGTCTCGATGCGTGAGATGTCGAGCAGACCATCGAGAAGGCTCGCAAGATGCTCGGCGTTGCGGCGGATGATGCGCACGCCGTCGGCGTTGCTTTCGATCGGCGCGCCCTCCATCAGCTGAGCGTAGCCAAAGATCGAGTTCAGCGGCGTGCGGATCTCATGGCTGAGCCCGACGATGTAGCGGCTCTTGGCGAGATTGGCGGCCTCGGCCGATTCCTTGGCCTTTTGCATGGCGTGCTGAGTCGCCTTATGCGCCTCGATTTCCTGCGTCAAGATGAGGGCCTGGCGTTCCGCCTCCTTTTCCGCGGTGCGCCGGCTGTCATGCGCAAGGACGATAAACCATGAAGCGAGACCAAGCAGGATGATGAGCGCCCAAAATACAATCCAGAGCGTCGTGCCGACGATCGGCCGCGCTGTGGGGGCGAGCGAGCCATAAGCAACATAGATCTGCGCGAGGAGATAAGCGACGACAAGGGCGAAGACGACGAGGACGCCCAAAAAACGGCCGAGCCGCGTTCTGAAGAATGCGGCAATGCGGCGGGGCAGGGCGACATTGATCGCCGCGGAGATTTGATCTTCGAGCCGCTTGCCAGGCTTGCACATGTCATGGCATCGCGCCTCGAGCGTGCAGCAGAGCGAACAGATCGGGGCGCCATAGGCCGGGCAGAAGGCCATGTCGGCGCGCTCGAAATCATTCTCGCATATCGAGCAGAGGAAGGCGCCGCGATGCGCGGGCAGATCGGCGTCCGTCCGCGCGATGGCGTATCTGCCGCGCGTCGCGACGGCGATCAGCGGAGCTGCGGCGAAAGCGACGACGAGGCCGATGATTGCGCTGACCGGCCGCAGCTCCTCGCCGAAGGCGCCGAGAAAGACCAGGGTCGAGAGGAAGATCGACAGCGCCATGGCGCCCACGCCGACCGGGTTGACGTCATAAAGATGGGCGCGCTTGAATTCGACATGGGGCGGGCTGAGCCCGAGCGGCTTGTTGACGACAAGATCGGCCGTCAACGCGCCGATCCATCCGACCGCGAAATTGGCGTAGATCCCCAAAATGCTGTGAATGGCGCGGAAGACGCCGATCTCCATCAACAGGAGGGCGAGCAACACGTTGAAAACGAGCCAGACGACGCGGCCCGGATGGCTGTGCGTTATCCTTGCAAAGAAATTTGACCAGGCGATCGAGCCGGCATAGGCGTTGGTGACGTTGATCTTGGTCTGGCACACGGCGACGAAGACGCCCATCGCGATCAGCGCCACGGCTGGGGAGTGGAAGACGTCGACGAAGACGAGGCGGTAGAGCTCGGCCGGCTCGGCGGCGCGCTCCGCCGGCACGCCATGGGCGAGCGCGGCATAGGCCAGGAAGGAGCCCGCGAGGAGTTTGAACGCGCCGATGACGACCCAGCCCGGGCCGGCGCCAAGCATGGCGCTCCACCAGCGCAGGGCGCCGATTTCCTTGCGCGCGGGCAGAAAGCGGAGATAGTCGACCTGTTCGCCGATCTGGGGCAGTAGAGAGAGCAGCGTTGCGACGGCGCCGGCGAACAGCAAGGGGCTGATCGAGCCGTCCGGCGAGCCGCTTTCGCCGGAAAAAGCGCTCCACTGCTGTAGCTTGTCCGACTGACTGAGGGCGAAATAAAGCAACGGAACGAATTGAAGAATGAGCCAGATCGGCTGCGTCGCGAGCTGCATGCGGCTGATGCGGCGTATGCCATAAGCGGCGATGGGGATGACGATCAGCGCGCTGACAAGATGGGCGATCGGCAAGGGAATGCCGAACGCCATATTGAGGGCGAACGACATGATGCTCGCCTCGATGGCGAACAGGATGAAGGTGAAAGAGGCGTAGATCAGCGAGGTCAGCGTCGAGCCGAGATAGCCAAAGCCCGCGCCGCGCGTCAGCAGGTCGATGTCGACGCCATAGCGGACGGCATAGTAGGCGATTGGGGCGCCACAAAGAAACATCAATATGCCGGCGGCGACGATGGCGGCGACCGCGTTGGAAAACCCATAAGCCAGAGTGATCGATCCGCCGATCGCCTCGCAGGCGAGGAAGGATACGCCGCCGATCGCCGTGTTGGCGACGCTGAATGCGCTGCGACGCGCGCGCGTCGCAGTGAAGCGCAGCGCATAGTCCTCAAGGGTCTCATTGGCGACCCATTGATTGTAACGCCGCTTCTGCGCGCCAATGCTCTGCGTCGCGCTCCCCGGGATCAATTCATGGCCACCTTTCGTATTGCGTGGCGGCGTGCGTCGCGAGCCTGGCCTTACCGGCTCTGGCGCAGCGAGGCGTCCGTGACTGAAGTAAGCAATTTGGGGGCCAAGACGCCGCCCGCCTGTCCATGAAGAGAAAACAAAAAGCGACGCGAAGCGGCGCGCTTGTCTTGGCATTTGTTGTATAAATGTAACTCGTTATTGAAAATGGGAGCCGGAAGAATATTCTTTACGCCTGTTGCGAAATATCTTCATACGCGCTTCCACGTATTCTTGGAAATTTCAGGTTGATCTAGGCTCACAATCAAGAAGAGTTCCCTGCAAAGAAGTGGCTTCGCCCGATCCGAGCTTGGACGAATGGGAGTTTAGACAATGAAAGACCGTTCAGTATCGGGTAAGACGCGGCGCCCGAACGCGTCCACGGCAGGCGCCCTCGCGCTTTGCGTCGCGCTCGGGTTCAGCGCCATAGATCTTACGAAGGCGGAGGCGGGAGAGACCATCGATCTCGGCGACGGCAGATCGTTCACGATCGGCGCCGGCCTCAGGACGAGCTTCGGCTCGGTTTCATCCTTTGCGCCTGGCGGCTACGGCAACGGAACGACGGCGCAATATAATCTCGACAGCTTCCGAATTTACACCGGCGCGACGCTGAATGAATATATCAAGGCGACGTTCAATACGGAACGCTCCTATGGCAACGGGCCGATCGGAGTGCTCGACGCCTATGTGCAGTTCGAGCCGATGAACGAAGTCAACGTCTGGGTCGGCCAGATGCTGCCGCCAAGCGATCGAGCCAATCTCGACGGCCCCTATTATCTAAGCGAGTGGTATTACCCGGGCGTCGTATCGCAATATCCCTCGCGCTTCTATGGGCGCGATCTCGGCGGAACCGTGTGGGGCAAACTGTTCGACAAAAAGCTGGTCTATTCCGTTGGCGTCTTCGCGGGCCATAATCTTGCAACCTACAATGGCGTGCCAGGCCCCGGCGTCGATCCCACGACCTTCGGCTTCTTTGGTCCATCGAATCAGGCGCATAATCCGCTTTTCGCCGGCCGCGTCGTGTATAATTTCTGGGACCCGGAACCCGACCCCGCCTATTACGAAGCCAGCACCTACTATGGCAAGGTCGACGTCCTCTCGATCGGCGTCGCCGGCATGTTCCAGCAGGATGGGGTCGGGACCAGCTTCAACTCCGCAAATTATGGAGCCTGGAACGTCGACGGCCTGATGGAGAAGAAGCTTGGCGACTATGGCGTGATCACGCTGGAAGGCGCCTATTATAATTACAACACTGGCGGCATCGTTGACGTTCCGCCTAACTACAATAACGCCGGCCTCACCGCGAATATCGGCGGTGTCACGCAGGGCAACGGCTATCTCGCGAGCGCCGCCTACCTTATTCCCTATACGTTCGGCTATGGGATCGTTCAGGGACAGTTTCAGCCCTACGCCCGTTACCAGCACTTTGACGCCACCGTTCTCGAGACATGGCAGTCGCAGATCGATTTCGGCGTAAACTATGTGATCAAGCCGCATGATCTGGTCGTTACGCTGGATTGCGCGCTGAATTCGGCGAGCAACACGCATAGCGGCACGCGGGTGACGCTCGGCCTGCAGGTGCAGCTCTAAGCTGGAGCGCGTGGCCGAACCCCGGCAACGCCCCGGCCGAATTTCTGGGCAGGGCGCCGTCTAATCGGCTGCGAGAGGACGCGCAAAGTTCGGGCGCGCATCGCACGTCAAATGCGAGGATTCGGTCGGAAGCGCCGGGAGAGCGGATCGTTCATCGCCTGCCGGCTCGCTTCAAGGTGAAGATGTCGGCGAGATGCGCGCCATCGGAGTCTCGTGTGATCTGGCTCCAATGGGCCAACGTCCCCTCGCCTTGCCGGATGGCGGACAGCATGACGACAATTTTATCGCCCGGCTCGATATTGCCGCGATAGACAATGTCGCGCGCCTGCGTTGAGAGGCCGCGTTCGGGCGCCAGCAGCTCCCATTCCGTTCTGTCGACGAAGGACTGGAACGAGGTGAAGTAGAGGAAATCGGCGCCGTTGAAATCCTGCGACGGGCAGGGGTTGATGAGCAGGCGGCCGATCTCCCGCGAGTCCGAGCGGGAGAAGCCGAAATGTTGTTCGAACGCGCCGGCGCGAATGCGCGCGGCCGTCGCAGCCGCCGTGAACGATGGCCCCGCAGCCTCCGGCGGCGGAAAGCAATCGAGCGCGGTGCGCATGATCGAGCGATTGCGCCCAGCGACGCGGCGCTTCACGAAGACCGACACGAGTTCGATGACGCCCGCGGGTCGTCCGCGTCGGCTGAGGCGATGCAAGCTGGCGAATTGCGCGCCGGAGATCCGAGTGATCTCTGACTCGATGACGAGTTCGTCGTGCTCCACGAAGGAAGCGAGCGAGGCTTCGCGGATCGATACGGCGGCGAAGGCGGCATAGACGCGCGCGCCGCTCTCGTCCCGGAAATCGGGGATTTCGCGCCCCGCCAGTTTGGCGAGCAGCATCCAGTGCCGGTCGCCAAGCTCCTTCAGGAGCCAGGTCTCGGACAGGCCGCCGAGGCTGAGATGAGGCATGCCGAGGCGAACCACGTCGCGCGATACGAACGCCTGCCGCGAAGGAAGGGTGAGGGACGAAAAAGCCATATTCACGAGAGACTCTCCGCGGTTTCGGTCGCGTCCGCCGCGCCAGCCAACTGTTCTTCGATACGGTCGGCAAGGAAAGAGGCGTCGCGCGCGACGCTGCTGAACCGTCCGGATCCCCAGGTGTGGAGCCAGGGCAGGCCAAGGAAATAGACCCCCGCCTGGCGCGTGACGCCGCGGCGATGTTGCGGATGGCCCCCGCCGTTGAAAACGGGCGCGTCGAGCCAGCGAAAATCCGGCTGGAAGCCGATGCACCAGATGATCGTCGTAACGCCGGTCTCGTCGAGGCTCAGCGACAGTGGGTCTTCCTGCGGCGCCCACGGCGGAACATAGACGGAGGGCGGCGGCGCTTCTATGCCGTTCTCGTCGATATATTTGTCGATCGATGCGTTGATGCCGTTGTAGATTTTGTCGGCGTCGTCCAGCGCCGTCGTCAGAGTGGGTCTGAAGGTCAGCACGTCGCCGTCGATGTCGTCCAGCGCGCCATAAAGCTGCATGCCTTCCAGGGCGAACCGGCGCAGATCAATGTCGCGCCCACCGTCGCGTCCGGTGACATAATGGTTGGTGTTGTCGCGGACGCCTTCGCGCAGCGGATGACGGTCGACTGGCATGTCATAGTAGCCCATATCGGCGAGCCAGGTCACGACGTCGCGGCCGCGATAGAAACGGGCGCAGCGCGGCGCGGCGCCCACGGCGAGATGAACCTTGCGGCCGGCCAGATGCAAATCCTCGGCGATCTGGGCGCCCGACTGGCCGGAACCGACCACGAGCACTGCGCCCTCCGGCAGCGAAGCCGCGTTGCGGTACTGTTCGGAATGAATTTGATGAATCTCCTTCGGCAGCCGCTCGGCCATACGCGGCACGATCGGCAAATGATAGCCGCCCGAAGCGACGACGATCTGTCCGGCGGTGTAGCTTCCTGCGTTGGTCTCGACAGAAAACCCGCCTTCTGGCCGAACGGCGACGCGGCGCACCGCAACGCCCTCGCGCAGCGGCGGATCAACCGCTTTCAGGAATCCTTCAAGGTAGGCGATGATCTCGTCCTTCTTCATGAAGCCGTCTGGGTCCGATCCGCTGTAAGGATAGCCCGGCAACTGACATTGCCAGTTCGGCGTGACCAGGCAGAAATTGTCCCAGCGCCGCGTGCTCCAGACGTGCATCGCCGTGTTCTTCTCGAACACAAGATGCTCGACGCAGCGGCGCTTGAGCTCATAGCTGATTGAGAGGCCGGCTTGTCCGCCGCCGACGACGGCGACGGGAATATGGGGAATTGTGGCTGAATTTGTCATGGCGTTCATCTCTTCGTTCATTCTTCAAAGGCGTCGACCGTGACGCGCGGGTCGGAGATTTCGGCAAAGCGCCGGGCTTTAGCCTCGATGCTGGCGAGCTGCCCCTGCGCCAATGAGCAGGGGCGCCCGTAGCGCGCCTCGACGCGCGCGCTGGCTGTAGTCAGCGCCGCGCGGCTGAGGGCGACGAACTGGTCGAGCGTGTAGCTGGCGCCCGGCGTCAGATAGTCCTTGACGACGAGCGATGGCGAATAACAGCTCTCCGGCGAGCCGTCGGGCCAGCGGATCAGAAAGCGCATCTCAGGCATCGGCGGTTTCCTTCAGGCTTTCATAGCTGGCAAGATGCGCTTGCGCCGTCGCGTCCCAATCATGCCGCGCGGCCGCAGCGAATCCATTCTCTATGAGTTGAGCGCGAAGCTGAGGGCGCAATGCCGCCGTCATAGCGCGCGCGATGGAGTCAACATCGAGCGGATCGCACCAGGCGGCGTCGTCAGGCCCAAGATATTCGGTGAAGGGCGCGATCTCGGAGACGATGACCGGAACGCCACACGCCATGGCTTCCAGCACTGCCAGACCGAAGCCCTCTTTGAGCGAGGCAAACACCAACCCATCCGCCAGCCTGTAGAGCGCCGGCATGACGGCCTGCGCCAGCGGCCCGGTGCGGATCACGGCGCCGGGCGGCAGGCGAAGCTCCGTCAGCGCGTCAGAAAATTGCCGCTGATAGGCGTCATGGTCGAGCAGCGAGGCGCCGCCGGCGATGACGAGCTGCGCCGAAGGCAGCCGCCTCTGGAGGCGGGCAAAGGCCCTGAGCATGCATAGCGAATTCTTGCGCGCCTCGACGCCGCCGATGGAGAGAAAAACCGGCCCCGCGCCAAGGCCGAGGTTTTCGCGCAGCGCGGATTCGCTCCCGTCTCGAGCTGGCGAAAAGCAGCGCCTGTCGACGCCATTGCCGACGATCGCCGCCTCAACCCCGAAGTCATGGGCAAGCGCGTTGCGCCAGGCGTGGCTGACGACGAGATGGCGCCCTGCCTGTGTGATGGAGCGCTTCTGTAGGGCGCGCAATCTCGGGTCGGCGAAATCATCAATGTGGTGAACAGTCCGGATGAAATCGCGGATCAGCCCGCGCTGCTTCAGCGTCGCGAGCGCATTGCCGGAAATTCCGTCCTGCGCATGGTAGACGTCGAAGCGGCGATGCGCCGGCGCCTCGAAATGGCGGACATAATCGGCGACGCGGCGTTCGACCAATCCGGTCACTCCGGGGCCGGAAGGCGTCGCCGGAACCAGAATCGTGTCGCACAGCGTCTTGCGGAAGAAGCCCGCGCCCGCCGCGTCCGGCGCGTGGACGACCGCCCCATGGCCAAGCCGCGTCAGCGCATCGCCGAGCGCCAGCGCATGGACGACGCCGCCGCGCGGATTGGTGGAATGGGCGAGAATGGCGATCCTCATGCAACTCTCCGTGGCCCGCAGCCGAGGAGCGGCCGGCTCGAATGGTCGAAGATCGTCTCGCATGAAACGCCGTCGGTAATGGCGACGCGCCCGCCTGCCGCCACTTCCCCGATCTCGGCGGCGGCGATGCCGCGCGCGGAAAAGCGCGCAATGATTGCGGGCGCGGCTGCGGGGGCCGCAGCGATGAGATAGCCAAAGCTCGGAAAGCTCGTCAGCCAGCGCTCGAGCGGAACGCCGCTGGGCCGTGGCGCGGCGTCGACGTCGATCGTGATGGAGACGCCGGAGCATTCCGCCAGCATGGCGGCCGTGCCGACGAGCCCGGCCTGGCTAATGTCCTTGGCGGCGCGCGACAGGCCGGCCTCAGCGATCTGAGGCAACAGCTCAAGATCGCCGCGCAGCCGCTCGGCGGGCGCGCTGGTCGCCGCGTCCCAATTGGGGAAGGGGTCACGGTAGCGCCCGCGCAAGTCGATCGCGGCGATGAGACGATCCCCGGGCTGCGCGTCGAAACTGGTCAAGAGGCGCCTGGCGCGGCCGAGGGCTGCGACGGACAACTGGCCATGGCCGGCGCGAAGGTTGGTGTGACCGCCGACCAGCGGCGAGCCGAACCGCTCGGAGGCGGCGCGAAGGCCGGCGAGAAGGGGATCGGCGCCGGCCTCGCCGTCGGCCCAGAGCGCGTCGACCAGCGCGATCGGGCGCCCGCCCATCGCCGCAATGTCGGAGAGATTGACCATGACGCCGCACCAGCCGGCGAACCAGGGGTCGGCGGCGACGAATTCATTGATAAAACCTTCGATGGCGAAGAGCAGCCATCCATCGCCGTCGGGAATTGCCGCGCAATCATCGCCGGTCGGGATGGGTAAGGCGCCGGAGAGACCGAGCCGCGCTGTCGCATGCCCGATGTCGGTCTTGGCCGCGAGACCCGGCGCGGCGCGAAGCGCGCATGCGAGAGCGAAAAGATCGATGCTCATGCCGCCCTCCGCAGCGCGATAAAACCCTGTTCGGGCGCGCCGAAGGGCGGATAGAAGGAAAGATCGGCCTCCATCAGATGATGCGCCCGGCCGTGCAACTCGATTTCATCGAGAGTCCGCCAATGCATTCTGCGGAACAGGAGCGCGTTCTGGCTTTGCACCTGGGCGATAAAGCGGGTCGCGCCGCGTCCGTGCGCCGAAGCGACGGCGAGCTTGATCAGCGCGGCGCCGAGCGCGCCGACTTTGCGATAGTCGGCGGCCACCGCAAGGCGCGAGCCCTGCCAGAGGCCGGGCGCGGTCTCATGGATGCGCACGACGCCGACCACGGCGTCGGCGGCGACGCCAAGCATCGAAAGCGCGACGATCGGGGTTGCGACATCGTCGATGGCGTCGCGGTCGTCGCCCGAAAAGATCTGCTGCTCGTCGCAGAACACGGCGCGCCGTAGCGCGCCTGCGCCGCGGCGCTCCCACGGCTCCGTGGCGTATTTGATCTGGAATGCGGTCGCCGCGAAGTTTTTGAAAGGCTCGAAGATCATGCCCGGCCTCCCGTATTGGCGCGGCGCTCGAAAGCGGAGAGCGCGGAGCAGGCGCCGCATTTGGCGCAGCCCGCCTTGACGTCGGAGGAGGCAAGGCCGCCCTCGCTCAACATCAAAGCAAGCGGCGCTAGAAGGTCGTCCATAAAGGCGGGGGAAGGCGTCGGGTGATTTTCGAGCGGCGTGCCGGAAATGGGCGTGAAGGGCACGACGAAGGGATAGACGCCGATATCGATCAGGCGCCGGCAGATATCGAGGATGTCGTCGCGCGCGTCGCCAAGGCCGGCGAGAATATAGGTCGAGACCTGTCCGCGGCCGAACACAGGGACGGCGGCCCGGAAGGCGGAAAAATAGCGCTCCACGGGAACCTGTGCTTTTCCTGGCATGATGCGCGCGCGCACCTCGTCGGTGACCGCCTCAAGATGCATGCCGAGCGCATCGGCGCCGGCCTCGCGCAGGCGGCCAAACCAGGCGTCGTCGTCCGGCGGCTCGCACTGAACCTGGATCGGCAAATCAACGGCGGCCTTCACGGCGGCGGCGCTCTCGGCGAGGATGGCGGCGCCGCGATCCTTGCCGGGAGGCGTGCCGGTGGTCATCACCATATGCCTGACGCCGTCGAGTTCGACCGCCGCTTTCGCCACTTCGGCGAGCTGCGCCGGGGTCTTGCGCTCGATCGTCCGGCCGGCCGCGAGCGACTCGCCGATGGCGCAGAACTGGCACGTCTTGGCGCGGCTTTTGTAGCGCACGCAGCTCTGCAGCACCGTCGTCGCCAGCACGTCGCGCCCGTGCAGCGTCGCGATCTTCGAATAGGGGACGCCGTCCGCCGTCGTGAGCCCGTAGAATTTGGGCTGCGCCGGGAAGGAGACAACGCCCAGCGGAAGGCCGTCGCGCAGGATGCGGCTACGGCCAGAGGCGTCGGGCTTTTCGACGAGATAGGGGCTGCCCGAGGCGGGCGCGGTGTGCACCGGCGCCATGATCGTCAGGCCGTCGATGGTCAGCGCCTTGTGATCGGACGGGCCAGCGCCGCCGCGCCGCCCGCTCGCGCCGGCGTCCGGATCGATGAGCCGCACCCCCAAGGACTGTAGCTCATTGATCAAGCGTTCCGTCTTCAAGGGCTCTAATTCGATGGGATGCTGCAAGGGTTTCATCGGAAAAACTCTCCGCCGGAAATGAGGCAAAGGGAGAAGCGGCGCGCAACGGCGGCGCCTCGCGGTTGTCGAGATTAAGGCTGAGCAATTCGGGCCGCGCGTAATGGCCGACGCTGTCCATCATCCGCTTGCGTTTGGTGATAAGGCTCATGTCGAGATCGGCGATCAGAATGCCCTCGCCGGAGGTCAGCGGCGGGACGATATGCTTGCCTTCCGGCGAGATGATCGCCGTCATGCAGCCGCCCCGCAGCGCCTTGCGCAAAGGCTCCTCGGGGCAGATGCGCGCGATCTGCTCCTCGGTCAGCCAGCCTGTGGAATTGACGACGAAACAGCCGGATTCCAGCGCGTGATGGCGGATCGTCACCTCGATCTGATCGGCGAAGATCGGGCCGACCAGCGAGCCCGGAAACTGGGCAATGTGGATCTCCTCATGCTGCGCCATCAGGGCGTAGCGGGCGAGGGGGTTGTAATGTTCCCAGCAGGCCAGCGCCCCGACGCGGCCAACGCGCGTCTCGACCACCTTGAGGCCCGAGCCATCGCCCTGCCCCCAGATCATCCGCTCATGATAGGTCGGCGTGATCTTGCGGCGTTTGAGTTTGAGCGCGCCATCAGCGTCGAAGACGAGCTGCGTATTGTAGAGCGTTCCATGGTCGCGCTCGTTAACGCCGAGGACGACGACGACGCCGAATTTTCGAGCCGCGGCGGCGACCGCCTCCGTCGCCGGGCCGGGCGCGACAACCGCGTTCTCATAGAGCCGAATATGCTCCGCTCCGGTCAGGACCGGCGGGTGCACGAAGGAGAAATAAGGATACCAGGGCGCGAAAGTCTCGGGGAAAACCACGAGCTCCGCGCCTTTTCCCGCAGCCTCGGCGATGGCGGCGAGAACGCGCTCCATCGTCCCGGCGAGGCTGTCGAGATCGGGAGCGATCTGCACCGCCGCGGCGCGAACGCGTCTTGTTTCAGCCATCACGGCTCCCTTCGAAAGCGGCGCGGCCAAGGTCAGAGCGTCCAGGTTTCGAGAATGAAGGCGTTGTCCCGGCGATGCAGGAGAACGAGGTCGAGCACGTCGAGCGGGCTGATCGGGATGACGCCGGGGATCAGGGCCCCCTCGCCGTGGCCGTAAAGCGCCTGTAGCGCGAAGCGGCAGGCATAGACCTTGCCACCGTCGGCGATGATCTTCTCGATGCGGTTGTTGAAGTTGAGATGGCCCGGAAACGCCTCGTCGCCGAGTTTTGGAAAGCCGCGCTGGAGGGCGAGCGTCACGCCCGGCCCATACAGCAGCACGGAGGTCTCAAAACCTTTCTGGATGAGCCGCGAGGTCTGGAGCAGATTGACGAAGCCGATCGAGCCTTCGAAGGCGACGGTATGAAAGGTGACGAGGGCCTTCTCGCCGGGCTGGGCTTTCACGTCTTCGAATTTCTTTTCCTCATAGTCGACGAGAAAGTCGCCCTTTTGATTGGCTGGCTTGACGACGGCAGGCATAATGTTCTCCTTGGCTTGAATGGCCGCTGAAGCGGGCGGACGCCAAGAGAGTTGCAATCAATATGCCAATTGATTGTTTTTTACGTGTGCGTATAAAGGCATTCAAAATACATTCAATTATACATTCAATATAGCTTTGCTCCTGCCAGTCATTTGAGCGCGGTCAATCCGATTCAGGGCATTGCGCTCAAATCGGCGGCGCCCCATCCGCCTATCTCGCCCGCATCAAGCCTCGCCAGGGCCCGCGCCAATGCGGTCGCCAAAAACTACTCGCCAAGCCTGCTCGTAAAATTAATCCTTGCCGACACGCCCAAGCGGATGCAACAATATGCAGTCAATTTACGCGCCCCAATCCGTCGCGCCCCGAGGCTTAACCCATGCCTGACTGGACCCCCGACCTCACCGGCAGCGACAAGCCGCGTTATCTCGCCATCGCCGATCTCATCGCCGAGGACCTCCGCAGCGGCCGGCTCTCGATTGGCGATCGTCTGCCGCCGCAGCGCCAGCTCGCCGCCCGGCTCGGGGTTGACTTCACCACAGTCGCGCGCGGCTATGTCGAGGCGAAAAAGCGCGGTCTTGTTGAATCGCGCGTCGGCCGCGGCACCTTCGTCTGCGCGCCGCCGCGTCAGGCGCCGCCGCCTCCAAGGCCTGCGCGCAGCGACTTCGTCGATCTGTCGATGAATTTGCCTCCCGAACCGGACGATCCGGCCCTGATTGCGCGGATGCAGGATGGCGTGGCGGAGGTCAGCCGCGATCTCGTTTCGCTGCTACGTTATCAGGCCTTCGGCGGCTCTCCGGCGGACAAGGACGCCGCCTCCGCCTGGCTCGGCCGGCGCTCGCTCGTTCCCTCGCAGGATCGTCTGTTCGTGACGCCGGGCGCGCATCCGGCCCTGCTTGGAATCTTCAGCATTCTGGCGGCCCCCGGCGACGTCGTCCTGTGCGAGGAATTGACCTATCCCGGCATGCGCGCCATCGCCGCGCAGCTGCGCCTCAAACTGGTCGGCCTGCCGATGGACGCGGACGGCGTCGACCCTGACGCCTTCAAATCCTCCTGCGAGACGCTGAAGCCGAAGGCGATCTATCTCAATCCGACGCTGCACAATCCGACGACGCTCACCATCCCCGCGACGCGGCGCGTCGCGATCGCCGCGGTTGCGCGGCGCTACAATGTCCCGATTGTCGAGGACGACGCCTATGGCTTCATTCCCACGCAAGGCCAGCCGCCGTTTGCGGCCATTGCGCCCGACCTCACCTGGCATGTGGCGGGCCTTGCCAAATGCATAGGCGCGGGCCTGCGCGCCGCCTATGTTGTCGCGCCCGACGCGCGCTCCGGCTGGCCTTTCGCCGCCGCCATGCGGGCGGCCAATGTCATGGCCTCGCCGCTGACGGCGGCCATCGCCACGCGTTGGATCGAGGACGGCGCCGCCGACACCATTTTGCGGTTCATCCGCGCCGAGACCGCGGCGCGTCAGCAACTCGCCGCCGACATTCTGCCAAAGGGCAGCTTCCGCTCCGATCGCCTCAGCTTCAATCTCTGGATGGAGCTGCCAAAACCCTGGACCCGTTCGGCCTTCATCGGCCACATGGGATCGACCCGGATCGGCGTCGTCGCCAGCGACGCCTTCACCGTCGGCGGCGATCCGATCGAGGCGATCCGCATCTGCATCGGCGGTCCGACCGGACGCGAAGAGATCCGCTCAGCGCTGGAATATATCGCGCATGCGCTGGCGCAATCGCCGGCGCATGCGCTGCAATTTCTGTGAGGCGGCTGGTCGCGCCATCGCATCTGTGGCGCGCCTTACGCTGGAGAAGCTCGGCGTCTGTCGCGCCGCGTCTCATCGATGGCGCGATCTTTACCAGGCGGGACCTCGAAGCCAAGATCGGCAAAATCGAGCGCTCCAACCGTCAGCGCTGTCACGAGAGCCCGACCGATTCCGCTGTGGCTCGGCGCAGGCCCAAATCGGCGCGTCAGGACCATGCTCATAAAATCCTCGGAGATGTCATGAAGCTGTTCATGTTTTATATCGGCGGCGACTGTGGAAACTCGAATGTGGAGTTGCACGACATCCGGTTCTCGATTGGAGAGGCGCCAGAGGATTGCCGTGACGACCTACGCAAGCAGTGGTGGGGCGATCCGAAGAGCTTGCATCTGGACTGCTGGGGTGAAGTCGAGCAGGCTGATGGATACGACGTGGCTGTCACAACCGAAGGGCCGCCTGACGATGCAACGAAATTGTTTTTCGTCAATATGGGCGGATATGACCCGAAGGAATTTACCGAACTGCATAAGAACATGCTGCTTGTCGCGTCTGATGCGAAGGCCGCGGCCAACAAAGCCCTGAGCCGGATACAAGGTTGGGCCTCGCCTCACAAGGATAATGCTTTCGAAGTCGAGAAGGCGGTCGACGTCACGGCAATGATGAGCCGATGTGGATATTTCTTGAATCTGGCGAAGGCGAGCAGTTACAAGCCTTTCAATTTCACTTGCAACTACACGCCGATCGGATGACCCGACCTGCAGCGGACCGCACCGCCTCCAAATCGGCAGGCAGGGAAGCGGAGGCGCGTGGGAATGCAGGCAAACGGATTCCGTCCCATATCTGTAACAATGTAGCAGCGCCGTCCGCAATTGAGAATACGGGCTGCCACACATTGCCCTCGCCCGGAAAGTCGCGGGGCCATTCAAGACGTCGCGCGTGCTGAAATCGCCCTGCGCAGACTCGTAATCTCCGTCTCGAGATTTTCCCTCGCCACTTTCGTCCGCATCGCCTCGATGAAGGCGGCATTTTCCTCTTTCGGGATCCGCGCGCGCGGATTGATTCCGGCGACTGTGCTTCGCGGCCGGCCAGCGTCGGCTCGGAGCAATTTTATTGTATGAGCGGAATTTCATGGAAGACCTGCAAGCAAGTTTAGCGGTCCGATGCCGGGCGAGCGGGGTGAAAAAGGCAGCTTGATGCCCGGCGAAACAGCAGCGATCAATCCAGGGTTGGTACCATCTTTCGAAGCAGCGATTCAACCAGGCAGGACCTACACAATGAAAATCAAAGAAGCATTCGAGTCCGTCGTGTCGCAAATGGGAGGGGCCGGCGGAGGTAGCATAAACGACACCCGGCGCAGATTTTTCGCCAAAGCTGGCGCCGCTCTCGCCTCGCTGCCTGTTTTGAGCATGGAAAGCAAGCAAGCGCAGGCGCAAGATTTCGATAATTCCTCGGCCAATCATCCCGCAGGCAACGGTCCCCTCGTCATCGCTCGGCAGGGCAGCTTCATGGCAGGCGGTTCTGTGCTCCAGACGCCAGGCGTGTTCGATCCGACGGTGACGGGCGGCCCCGGCCAGACTCTTCACGGCGATCATGCTTACGCGCAGTTTCAAATCCCGCAAAATCCGCGTTCTCTTCCACTGGTGTTTTGGCCGGGCGGCGGTCAGAGCGGCAAGAGCTTTGAGACGACGCCCGATGGGCGCGAGGGATATCAATCGATTTTTCTACGCCGCAATTTTGGCGTCTACATCATCGATCAGCCGCGACGCGCTCGCGCAGGCAACACCACGGTAGGAACCACTCTGACGCCAACGCCCGGAGAACAAGATCTTTTTGTTGCGTGGCGACTCGGCGTCTGGCCGAAGTTTTTTCCGAACAGTCAATTCCCGCAGGCAAAACAGGGAATCAACTCGCCCGCGCTCAACCAATTCTTCCGTTGGGCGACGCCGGACACAGGGCCGCAAGACAGAAACGTCATCACCGATGGAGTGGCGGCGCTTCTCGAAGAGATAGGACCGTGCATCCTGATCATCCACTCCGCCAGCGGCGTCCTTGGCTGGCTTACGGCGATGAAGAGCCCGAACGTCAAGGCGATCTATGCCTACGAGCCCGGTGGCGGAAACCCGGACTACGCTTTTCCATCCAATGAGCTTCCGCCCGCGCTCGGCAGCGGGCCGACCTTGCTGAGCCCGAACCCCGTGCCGTTGTCGGATTTTCTCAAGCTCACGAAAATCCCGATCCGGATGCAGTTCGGCGACGGGCTTTCCGCGCAGTCAAGCCCCTATCCGCGCGTGCAGCTCTGGCTGAACCGCTTCAAGATGGCGCAGCAAATGGTGGCGGCGATCAACAAACACGGCGGCAACGCCTCGATACTCCACCTGCCGGATATCGGGATTCGCGGCAACACGCATTTCTCGTTTTCCGATGCGAACAATCTGCAGATCGCCGACATCTTTTCACAATGGCTCGCCAAGAATCGCCTCGATGGTTATGGCGGCCATCGATAGAACTGTTGCAATGTGCTTCAAAATCCGGGACCTGCATCTGCGAGCCCCTCAAGTCGCCGCGGCCGTCGTCGCGGCGACCTAGTTTCTAACGGCTATGTGACATCGAGCACGATCCTGTAGCGCGCCTTGCCGTCCAGCAGACGCTGGATCGCGTCGTTCACCTTCGACATCGGGAAGTGCTCCATCTGCGGCGCGATCTTGTGGCGCGCGGCAAACTTCAGCATGTCGGCGGTCGTTGTTGGCGAGCCGTTTGGAGAACCCGAAAAGCTGTTCTGTCCCATGATGATTGGAAACGCCGCGACAGGTATCGGCTCCAGCACCGCGCCGACGACGTGGAGACGTCCCTTCGGTCGCAGCGTCGCCATCATTGCGGGCCAGTCCAGCGGTACATTAACCGTGACGAGTAACAGATCCAATGTGCCTGCGATCTTTCTCAGATCGTCGCCGTTGCGGGAGTTGACCACGTCATGCGCCCCAAATGCCCGCGCCTCGGCGGCTTTCGAGTCCGTCGAGGTGAATGCGGTCACCTCCCAGCCCCAGGCTTTTGCGAATTTCAGCGCCATATGGCCAAGGCCGCCGATGCCCACGACGCCAACCCGATTTGTCGGCCGGATGTCAAAAACCTTAAGCGGCGTGAAGACGGTAACGCCGCCGCACAACAAAGGTCCCGCTTCCTTCGCATCGAGATCGTCGGGAATCGGCACAACCCAAGGCGGCCGGCAGGCGGAAAACGCCATGGCGTACGAGGCAGCGGCGCCGGCTCGATCGCGTCAGCTTCGGGATGCTGTCGCGAAGGCACCCGTGACGTCGTCGAGCGGCAGGAGCGTCGCTGACAAAAGGCGACGATCATGGCTTCCTCGTTCGGAGTCAGACCGATGCTGCGACAGTCCCACGGTCCATTGGCCCGTCGGCTGTCCCAGATCCCGAGCGCCATTTGTTCACCCGTCGTCCGGCTCAGCCATGCCGCTTGGCGAGGACGCTCGCCGCAGCTTTCGACGCTTGGAGTTCGGCTCGAACTCGCGGCGTTGTTCGGGCGGAGCAGCCCAAGGTTCCAGCGATGCGAAGCGTCGTTGGAAAGGCTGCAGAGGGGCTGCCATGAAGAATGCCTGCCATAACGCCTCCTCCGCCATCTGGCTTAGCTTAGCGTCATGACCCCCCCCCCCGGACCAAACAATTAGGTCATAGAGCTATGGGATTACCGAATCGCTTGGGGCGTGATTCAACCTTCAGGTCATGGAGGTTTTGGCGGCCCCCTTTGATCTGACGGATTTTGAATGGTCTGTGATCGCGCCGCTGATGCCGAACGAGCCACGCATTTCCCGAATTTGCTCCCGGACCCGGTCTCCTCAGATGATCCCGTCATTTCGTAGCCGCTCTGTTACCGGCCGCCGCCAACAGCCGCGTTAACGAGCGCGAAGGCGGCGTCGCCGGCAGCTTCCATGTAGGATGGATCGCGATGCAGCAGCACGACGGCGAACGATCCATCGAGCAGCAGGACCATCTGTCGGGCCAGAGCCGGGGCGCCCGCGATGCTTTCCGCCTCGAAAGTTAGGCGCAGCCAATTCTCGAAGCCCTTCTTGTGCGCGGCGCCGACTTTGATCGCCGGATGGCCCGGCATATTGGCGAGTTCCGCGGCGGTGCGGAGGAACCCGCATCCCTTCCATTTTGGATGACGGGCGGATTTCGCGAGGTTGCGGAAGACGCCTCGAATCTTGTCCGCCAGCCCTCCCTCCGTTTCGGCGAACCAGCGCTTGAACAGGGCGAGATTGGGCTGGTCTCGCGCTTCGAGATAGGCGGCGATGAGTTCGTCCTTGCTGCTGAAATGATAGTAGAGCGTGCGCTTGGTGACGGCGGCCTTTTCCGCCACGGCGTCGACGCTCACGCTTCGGATGCCCTCACTGTAGAACAGCTTGGACGCCGCGGCGATGATGCGGTCGCGTGTCGAGGGGTTCGTCGAGGCCATGAACAATGTATACCGACTAGTGAGTGTAAGCGCCATCCGCCTTCCCCTAGATTAGCGTTCAATGCTGATGCGAGGACGGGGGCTTGGTGTCGGGGAATCTAGTGGCGCCGGAGGCGCAAGCTATCGCGATCCCTTGCCGGGATGACGTGACGCTCGGAGGCCATCTCTGGACCAAAGCCGGGCCGGGGGGAACCGGCACGGTCATCATCAATCCGGCGACGGGCGTGCTGGCCCGCTACTATCACTCTTACGCGGCATTTCTCGCAGGACACGGTTTCAGCGTCCTGACATATGACTATCGCGGCATAGGACAGTCGCGGCCCGCGCGGCTGCGCGGTTGCGGTTATCGGTGGCGGGATTGGGGGGAGCTGGATTTCGACGCGGCGCTGCGCTTCGCCAAGGCTCGCGATCCGGACGCTCCCTTATTCGTGGTCGGTCACAGCGTCGGCGGGTTCCTGCCCGGCCTTTCGGAAAATGCGCCGGCGATCTCCCGAATGCTCACGGTCGGAGCGCAATATGCCTATTGGCGCGACTATGAGCGAAGCCGCCGCGCCCGTCTGTTCCTCAAATGGCATGTGATCATGCCCGCATTCACCGCGCTCTGGGGCTACTTTCCCGGCAAGCGGCTGGGCTGGCTGGAGGATCTTCCCGCCGGAGTCGCCAATGAGTGGAGCTTCCGGCGCGCGCGCATGGAGCTGAGCCACCCTCGACCGGGAAGAAAGGAGGTTCTCCAGCGTTTTGCCGCAGTCTCTGCGCCGATCCTGGCCATCGCAGTGTCCGATGATGAATTGGGAACCGTCCCGGCGATTGGGAGAACTCTGGAATACTACCGCGGCGCCACGCGAATAGAGGTGCTTCTGGAGCCTGCCGATCTCGGTTTCGACGCGATCGGACACTTTGGTCTATTTCATAATCGACACGCGGCAGGATTTTGGCTCGACACTGTACGGTGGTTGAGGGATGGCATGAACCCTTGGCCGGACAAGCGCGTGGCGCCCATATGCAGTGAGCTCAGCAGCCGGCAGAATTTTCTGCCGCCGAACCTTTGGACAAAAGAAAATCCGCAGTGATCCAACGCAGAGGCGCACGGAACTCGCGCAACGGGATGCTAATTTTCTCTACGTCGCCACGCCTTCCAAGCAGAGCGCCGAGCATCTCAAGGCGATAGAGAATTGCTGGCTATCGGTGATCCATGACGCAACAAAACGGGGTATAGCTATATCGGAAAGATAGACCCCACCGTCCGACAGAGCCTGGGCGGACGCGCCGAGCGGAACCCGGGCAGATCGCGCTTGAAGAGTCGAAGTCGCTCGCAAAGCGAGACGCGAACGGGACGCAGCGATTGCGGATGCGGCCGCTTTCTCGGCGGCGGCTCTCCGACGGGTCGTTCAAGCGCGCCGATGGCGGCTCATATGCCGGGATCAAATCCGTGGCGCGGGCGTCCGCGTCGAGAGCGCCAGTAATCTATCTCAACCCAGACGCGGATCAGCTTGCGCAAGATGTCGCGTCGCTTCGCATGATCATAAAGCGTCTCGCCGGCGAGATATTCCTGCGCGACCTGCCGCTTGAGGTCGACGTCAGGGGATCGGCGCTTTGCCATGGGCTTTCATCCTTTGAAAGCCCGGCTTCTTGGTCAATCCGTCAAATCCAAACCGTCCGCCGCCTGGGGCCGCCTCCACTATCGGGCCAATTCTCAGTGGAAATCGCCAATTCCGATTATCAATGAAGGCCGCGCGCCGAGATCGACGTCCTGGGAAGCGTCGCCGCCGCGCTCGCCATTGCAGGCGACGTCTGATCGGCCAAGCGAAAGCCGCGTAAGCTGGCGTCATAGGAAAGCTGTTTCCAGGCAATCTTTAGAGAACGCGCCTCCAAGCCGGAACAGCTCCGCAGCACGACGTCCGCGACGATCGGGCCGCCCGTTTCCGTATCGATAAGAAGACGTTTGAGACTTCCGATCCGATTGGCGCCGTCAAATATCGGCCTTCCTTCGATGCCGCCGCCTGTCTCATGCGATTCAAAACAAACCGAGCGGGCACGAGAGCATTCTTGCAGAGCTTTCATCGCTGAACTCCTGACGCCAGATCGCGATCAATGGATCAGAGTGATAAAACGACTGAGTTCTTAAGTCTTTAAGCTGCGCCTTTAATATTCTTATGTTTTCGAAAGCGCTCAATCTACCCGGCGTTGCGCTTTCGTTAGGGCGGATGTGCTGGCGCCAGCTGTTCATTCGGCCCTGGCGGCCAGCCGCTGTGCCGGCGCCAGCAGGCGCCGATGATCGCCTCTTATATCGGGAGCGACGCATCGCCCCAGGACAGAGCGCCGAACTGAGCCAACTACGCCTTCCAGGCAGGCCCAAGCTCGGGCTGCCTCCCGGCGCATGATCATTTGTCGGACCATGCCGGACAGGCGATCATCCGGGAAGGTTCATCTTTTGGGCAGCAATGAAGCGCCAGTCCTCAAGGGCGGCGCGTCGGTGCGGGGCGGCGTCGGATTTATATTCGGGGCTATCGATAATTCGCCTCAGCACCTCAAAGCTGGGATATTCCACAAGGGCGATGGCGTGCCAGGTCTCGCCCGTAGGCGGGACCAGCGTCGCAAGGACACCGCCGACCCACCAGACCGAAAAGGTCTCTCCCGGAACGACGGCCGACGCGACTTTGGCGAAGGCGGGCAGGTAGCGCTGAAAATACGCCTCCTGGCCAGAGCAGGGCGAATATTCGCCTCCAGCGCCATAGTCAGCGATGGCGCGGTAGCGGAGCAGGTTCACCATCTGGACCGCCCCTTTGCCTGCAAGAGCCGAACGGGCCGCTTCGAGTCCGTCACGCGTCACATCAAGGCTTGTCATGAAATCCGCTCTCCTCGTTCGTCTGTGGGCGACGCGCCGTCCCATCGAGTGCTCGAATAAACTCTAAGCGATAGGGCTTGTCAAAGAAATACGTTCGTACGTATATAGATAAATGGGCAGGCACTCTCTTCGAGAACGCTTCATCGAATCCGGCGTCATGACGCTGCACCAGCGCGGCTTCTTCGGGGTCGGCGTACGTGAAATATGCGCCGAGGCGAACGCGCCTCAGGGCTCCTTCATCAACCATTTCGGATCGAAGGAGGCGTTCGCCGTCGCCGTACTCGACCGCTATTTCGAGCGCACCGAAGCCATCATCGCGGCGACCCTGGGTGACGACACCCGGACCGCCATGGACCGTTTGACGGCTTATTTCGACGTCATCACCGACGCCCTGGCAGGCGCGGGCTGGCGACACGGATGCATGATCAGCAACATGAGCCTGGAGGCGGCCGAACACAGCGATCTCATCCGTGGCCGGCTTGAGCAAATCTTCGCCAGTCTGACCCAGCATTTCTCCGCCGGTATCCGGGCGGCGCAAGCGGCGGGGAGCGTGCGGGCTGATCTTGACCCGGATGAACTAGCAGATGTGCTGCTCTCGTCCTGGCATGGAGCCATGCTGAGGATGAAGGTCGAACGTAGTTCCAAGGCCATCGACCGGTTCAAGCGTGTGATGCTGTCCACACTGCTGATCCCTCCGGCGTCGGAGCCGGCGCCAAACCCCGGACACGCATAGACGGGCGTCGCGGCGGAGAGACGTGCGCGAAAAGGCCTCCGACAAGGCAGGGCTCGGTTGTTGGTGACCTCATGAAACGGACCAGAAAATATTCTCCGGGAAGCCCAGTCCCTTTCGCTCCGATGCGCCGCCGCCCCACGAGATGTGGCGGACGATGGCCCGTGCTGGTAGTGAGTGGAGATCAGTCAATTTTTTAGGGGTTGCCCTAAACCACCGGTTTTATTGACGTGCCCGACAGGATGAAACCGGGCGCTCTTATGTGATTGTTTGCGCCATTTTTTTGTGGTCGATTGCACTGACGGCGAAAACCAAGACTGAATTCAGCCACGCAACCGCGTTTACCTGATCAGTTATCGCGGCGGAAGCGCCATCTATGAAGCAGATTTCCGCTGGCTCCGCAGAATAACTCGCTTTCCAATAGGAACTAAGCGCGTTTGGTCAATCGCTTAACAAGCACGCGAATGCGATCTTTGACCTGATCATCCAGTGGATTGTAGACCAGCAGCCCGAGATCGGGCCGTCCATCGACGGCGAAGGCAGAATACTCCATTGCAAATGCGCCGAGTTCCGGATGCTGCAGTTGTTTGACGCCATCGCTGGGAGCGTAGACGTCGTTTTCTTTCCAGAATTTTGCAAATTCTGGGCTCTTTAGACAAAGCTCGTCCACAAGCTCTGTCACTTCCGCGACCGCGCCAGCGCGAGCGGCGTCAACCCGAAACGCGCCGACTAAAAATCGCGCCATGCCTTCCCAGTCGTGCTGCTTGGCGCGCATGGCGGGATTGCAAAAGACGAGACGCAGGATGTTGCGCTGGTGCACGGGTAGCTTGCCGTAGTCCGTCAGCACGATCGTAGCGGCGCGGTTCCAAGCGACGACATCCCATGTCGCGGTTTTGATAAAGGCTGGGCATGCATCGAAGCAGTCCAGCAAACGCTGGAGACGCGGCGTCACGCCCAGCGTGGGCTTGTAACGCATCTCCGGAGGTCGTCCCAACGCCAGAATAAAAAGATGTTCGCGCTCGATCTCGGTCAACATGAGGCCGGTCGCAATACGATTCAGCACATCTGCGGAAGGCGCGCCGCCACGTCCTTGCTCCAGCCACGTGTACCAGGTCGAACTGATATTGGAGCGTTGCGCGACCTCTTCCCGCCGCAAGCCTGGAGTTCGCCTGCGCCCCGAGAATCCGAATGCGGCGGGATCGAGCCGGGTGCGGCGATCCTTCAAGAAGGCGGCGAGGGTATTGGCGGTCCCTGAGGGCATGGCGAGCCTATTAGTAATTATAATAGGATAATATCACTACTTTAACAGGATATCATATTGACCCATACCGGAGGAAATAGAATTCAAAAAGGAGAATGAGCATGCGTATCTTCCTGACTGGAGCCACAGGCTTCATCGGTTCTGCAGTCTTGCCGGAGCTCATCAAGGCGGGCCACCAGGTGATCGGCATGACCAGGTCCGACGACGGCGCCAAGTCGCTCGCGGCGGCGGGCGCCGAGGTTCACCGCGCTACGCTGGAGGATTTGGACAGTATCCGCAGCGGCGCGGCAAAAGCCGATGCCGTGATTCATGCCGCGTTCGATCACGATTTCTCGAAATTCGTGGAGAATTGCGAAAAGGATCGCCGCGTCATCGGTGCGCTTGGCTCCGCGCTGAAGGGTTCTGACCGGCCCCTGCTCATCACCTCCGGCACCGGTATGGGCGGCGGTACGCACGGTCAACTGGCGACCGAGGATGTCTTTGACGCCAGCCATCCCAATCCGCGCATCGCTTCGGAACTGGCTGGGAACGAACTGCTGGATGCGGGCGTCAATGTTTCGGTCATGCGGCTGCCGCAGGTTCACAACACAGTCAAGCAAGGACTGATCTCGCCGCTCGTCGCGATCGCGCGGGAAAAAGGCGTATCGGCGTATGTGGGTCAAGGACGCAACCGTTGGCCTGCGGGTCATTTGAGCGATGTCGCGCGCCTTTACCTCCTTGCAATCGAGAAGAAGGAAGTCGGTGCGCGTTACCATGCGGTGGGTGAAGAAGGCGTCGAAGCTCGCGCGATTGCGGAAGCGCTCGCTCGCGGCCTGAAACTTCCGGCAGTCAGCGTTTCGCCAGAAAAAGCCGCCGAGCATTTCGGATGGTTGGGTATGTTCGTCGGTATGGACATGCCTGCCTCCAGCGCGCAAACGCAGGCGAAGCTCGGCTGGTGTCCGACCGGCCCAAAGCTGATCGCCGACCTCGACGCGATGCGCTATTCGTAGCCACAGCGAAGGCGTTCTTTTGCTCGGTCCCGCCGGCGGGCGAGAGGCACATTCCTCGCCCCAAACACCCTCCATAGATGGCCCGTGCCGGTGGTGAGCGAAGGATCACTCGATTTTTTTTGGGGCTGCCCTAAATCAGGACTTTATTGGCGCGCCCGACAGGATGAAACTGAGAACTCGTATGTCATTATAATTGCGCTATGAATTTTCATCGGCCCCAGATGCAACGGCCTTTTTTGCTTCGTCCTGTGCCGCCTTTATAGGCTTCAGCCGGGCGATGTGAGGCTCCATCCGCGCAAGGACGCGTTGCAGAGGTTCGCCGTCCAGCCAGAACGCACCTAGTTCGAAGCCCGCTTTTTTCTGCTGGGTTTCGAACCACGCGATCAACTCCTGTGTCGGCTCCTGATCGAACATCATGCGGATGAGCGTGTCACGGTCACTGGAGTAGCCGCCGAGAGCGTAGACACTGGCGCGGTCAAGATTGTCGATGCCGAGGACGACTTCGGCCTGCGTGTTGCGGTATCGACCGGCCCCATCCCAGAACCCGTCAATTGCGCTGCTTTCACGTTCTAGCGCCCCGCAAAAATCAGGGGACTGATAGAGGGCGTGAAGATTGAGAATTACAGCTTCCGGCTCCGGCATGATCTCAAAGATCGTGCCCTGCCAGCCTTCAGGGGGAACGCCGCCCTTGAACGTCTTTGCTATGGATGGCGCGAGCGTCCAGGCGGAGATTTTTTCAGGCAGACTTCGCTCCGCAATGAGTTTCCAGACGCCGCCCTTGTCCAGTGCAACTTGCCGATAGGTGATGAGGCCGCAGCTTCGAAAACGGCTATCAATGCCTTCGGCAAGCTCTTTCAAGCGCTCGCCTCTTTTCTTTGTCTGGCGCGCATCGCCGCCACGCTGCCAGTCGCTTACCGCTTGAAGGAATTCACGTGTAAACATCTACCACCGCACCCATGATCCGATCATCATTGGCTATTCTTTCGCGGCCAATGTTTCGGCGAGCTGTGCAACTAGCCGGGCACGAGCGTCTGCCGAGAGTTTGTCGAGATTGAATTGCTTCCATTTAACGGCGGGCAATTCTGACGCGCCTGGAATGCTCAGCAAATTCCAGTCGGGCTCACCGCGTTTGAAGGCCAGGAGAAACTCTTTGTGAGCTTTTGGCATTCCGCCTGCCATTGTAGCTATGAGTGCCTCTCGCGCCGCGAGTAACTCGTCCAGCGCCACAGGCTTAGTTGTCATTCCCTCGAAGCCTTGTGCAAATTCTTGCGCAATGTCTTTCTGTCGCGGGATGAGGACTTCTGAGATCGGCCTGTCGTGACTGATAAGATAGACGATGAATGCGCTTCGAAGATTGTCGTCGATGCCTTCATTTGCCAGCAGGTCGCGGACATCAAACAGGTCACGCGGATGCTGCCGGTCGAGAGCGGCCATAATCTTACCGGCGTACAAGTCGGCAAACGACACGACCTGCGTTTGCGCAAAGCCAAACTGCTCCTCAACGCTATCGGAAACCGAACGCATCGTGGGTTCGAAAACGCAGCCGCGTAGAACGGGCGTCACCTCGATCTTGATCTGCGCATCCGGCCTCTGGACCGTGAGCTTGGTTACGATCTGCTCGCGGGCGTTCAACACCTGGGTTACACGTGCTCCCCGCAAACCCGCTCGGATTGCGTCGGCCATGCGCTTCATCCCCGCATCAATCGCAGCTAAGGACTCAGGCCTCGGAGCTACCGGCAGGTAGGTCAGGTCAATATCCACCGACAGACGAGGCATATCTCGAACGAAGAGGTTGATCGCAGTACCGCCTTTCAGGGCGAAATCTTTTTCCGCTGCAACGAACGGAATGACTTCGACCAGTAAAGCGACTTGGCGCTGATAGCGTTCAGACAGGGGCACCGAGGTCCTCTGGGATTGTTATGAGGTATTTTGGATCAAACTTGCCGCCTTTGACGAGCATACGCTTCCCACTTCCTAGATCGACGGCAGCGGGGTCCATTTGTTTTAGCCAAGTATGCTGATGACGCTCGGCGAACCAGAAGAAGAGTCGCTTGACCTTCACGCTGCGGCAATCGATGAGTAGCTTCTGGAGCCGCTTTGGACTCAGGATGCGCAGGCCTTCGACGAGCATATCAACTTGATGAAAGCTTTCGTGCGTGGGCAGTTCATCCAGCAGTTCAAGAAGCGCGCGCTCGGGAGTAGAGAGTGTGAGCGGCCAATCCGACTGTCCCCAGACTTGCCTCAGCTCTCCCGCCTTCAATCCATCGGCCATCGTCCCTGCGTTCGCAGGTACATCCCAAGCAAAATTCGTAAGCCCCTTCGTGACGGGGTCCGACTTAAAGAGTGTCTGAGATCGGTGAAACCGAAATCGCTCTTTCAAGGGCAGCTTGGCGAGCCAATTCGGCGGGGGATCGCGCCCGTAAAGATGTACAGTAGACGGGCCGCTGGCAGATAAATAATGCGAGAACCCGTGCAGTTCGAGCGCGGTGCGCCCACCTACGACCAACGATTGTTCGAGCAGCGTTTGTAAAGAGACGACAACCTTCTGCCACGTTAAATCGCCGAGTGGCCGCTTGTAGGTGCCGCGTGCTGGCTGGGTCAGCCAGCCTGCGGAAACATATTGGCTGCGCAGGCTGGTTGAGTAACCGTTGCGCTCCATCCAGCCTGAGTCAACGAGAAGCCCTTCAGGGAGGGTTCGTTCTAACTGGTTTAGCTTGCTGTGCTTTTGCTCAGTCATACTTAGTAAAATAGCATAATCTCAAACCATAATCAAGGTTTGAAGAGGCCAGCTTTCACGTAGCCAAACTTAGCAAAATAAACGACTTATAAACCGCGCGCAAAATTTTACATTGAGATCAGCGTCTTAGCTTAGATCATCACGGGACTGCCGATAACCGCGCGGGCGATTTTGCTTCTGCCCTTTGCCGTCGTCCAGCTTCGCCTGCCGAGCCTTCCACCCGCGCTTTCCTTCGGCTTTGGCAAGGGAAGCGTCGACAGTAATATCGATTTTGTTGACCTCGATCTGATCCTGACGGAGCTGCGCGGCATCGGCCCGCAGTCCTTCAGTCTCCTGAATCTGGCGACGGACCGTGATTTCAAGCGAGCGACGCTCTTTCAGGTCCAGCCGGTCCAGAGCCTTGTAGCGCCGTCCCAGCATGAAGTGCTCGCGCTGATGACGGCGGTCGAGTGCCTCCCGCTCGATGCGGTGGCGCTCGGCAGGATTGATATTTGGGTTGCGCCGCAGAGGCGCGATGACGGACCGCAAGCCTGGAACCCTTTCGAACAGCGCGAATATGGCACCGGCCACACGAGCGAACGGCTTGCCCGCTTCCGACTTGTGCGCGGCATGAAGGGACATGCGTTCGCTACCGTGAACGATGTCCATTTCCTGCTTGCGGCAATCGAGCTTCCCCCGCCGTGTCGCCTGCCGGGTATCCAGCTTCCCGGATAGCTCCGCCATGCGGCGGGAGACGCGCGCATCGACGCGCTCTTTCGCCTCCGCTCCGCGGGCTCGCATGGCGTCGGTCGCCTGATCGACCGATGGAAGCTGCTCCTGCGCTAGCGGCGCGAGCTTGTCATTCAGCTCGCGCGTCCGCACCCCGTCGATCTGGCGGGCAAGGCTGTGAACCTTGCCGAACCTATCGACGACGACAAACCCGCGTTTGTCGCCCCGTGCGAGGATATAGCCTTTCTCTTTCAGCGCGGCCCGGAACGCCTCCGCACTGTCGGAGCGGCGGAATGCATCCGTGATCTCGGCGCTGCGCTCGCGGGGAGTGATCCCCGTAGCTTCGGCCTGAGCCTTCTCGCCAAGGCTCATATCCTTCTTGCGCTCGCGATCCGTATCGCGTCCCTGCGCAAGGCCATCTGGCAAGGACAGGCCGAACTCATGTGCAAGCTCCTGGGACAGCGTGCGCAGCTTCATACGGTCGTGGGAAATATGCACAGCCCGCATATTCACGGAGTCGACCCGTGACCATACGACGTGGCAATGCTCGCGCCCGTGCTTGACATGAAACACCACCGCACGAGCCTGGCCCGAGAGCCCGAGGCGCTGCTCGATGCGGTCTATGGCGGTCTGGTACTGGTCGCGGGAGATCGGCTCGGACGGATTGATGGAGAGACTATAGAGAGGCTTTTTGCATCGCGTCCCCGCGGCAATAGCCTCGTGCTCTCCGAACGCTCCGTGCAAATCCTGCGCCACCGTACCCCTGATCTCGGCCACCTCGACAAGATCGTTGTCGTGCTCATTCATGAGGTGGGTCGCGAGATCAGCACCGCCTGCGCGCTGGTTGCCTTTCAGGATCATGGCTCGCGCTCCATGGCCAGAAAGCAGACCGTGCGCATTTCGGCGAGATCACGGAAGGCGGCAGCGACGTGAGGCTCGTTCGGATCGATACGGCCTGCGGCGGATGCCGCACGCAACGTGTCCGCGATCCGACCGAGTTCGCCGAGAATACGGGCAGCCGCCTGATGGTTCACCGTCGGGCGGCGCGTCGCGCGGGTGAGAGGAACGTTCAATGTCGCCGAGCGTATCAGCGAAGCTACGCTCGTGCCGGCGTGATCGGCCATAAGCCGGATCGCGTCGGCCTCCGAGGCATTGAATCGTGCAGAGAGCGTCAACTGACGCTGTCTGGTATCCGAGCCGCTCCGCGACATGCCCGCTCCCGCGCATCCAATGACGCGCTTCATTGGTCGTTGTGCAGCGGCGAAACGCTGCATTCGGCAGACACGGGCTCGATGCCTGGGAACTGCCGATTATGCGGGGGATGCAACGGGGGCTGGCTTCAAGAAGCCCCCTGCCAAGATCGGCGCGGACTCTCCGCGCACATCTTGTAATCCGCACTAACGACTTTCTTTTGAGCTTACCTGGAGAGAACTACAATCGCATGAAGAAGGCATCCATCAATGTGAACGCACGCGATCTGCAATAAGTTCATGAAATTATCAGAGTTTTATACGCTGGTCAAATTCTGGCCACTTAACGATCCAGTAGTTTTGCTTCCACCTCAACGATGTAGTCCGCGAGTTTCTCATCTACTCTGCATTCCGCGGCGATGATCGTTGGCCATCTTCCAGTCCGGTCGGGTCCGATACGGGCTCCTGCATCGATGAGATAACGTGTCAGAAAAAAATTATTGGTGCCTACGGCGATATGCAGCGCGCTCAATCCTGTCTGCTCATGAACGCAATCGACATCTGCGCCGTCACCGATTGCCTGCTGCACGCCTGCGAGATCGCCAAGGTAGCTCGCCTGCAACAAATCCGAATTGAGCCGCGCCGTCCCGGCGCTGTCTCCGGCCTTTGGTTTGCGTACCGGTTTTGCCATCAGGATCGCTCCTCGTGTGGCACCCGTTCAAATGCAAAATCCACGGGGTCAGAATATGGCCTCGGCTCATCCATATCATTCAGGAACGACGCCTCCATCCCGCATCCCATCAATAGGCCGTTTCCAAATTCACGAAGCCAATACGCCTTCGGCAGACGCGTCAGGACGTTCCTCGATACAATGAACACGAGAGGGTCGAACACCAGCACCACGCCTTCGAAGTAGTGCCGCACAACCGCGTCTCCCGCGGGTGCGGTCGCAGCCACCATCGCTGGATTGAAAACTTGCTCGCGTACTTTCAGCTGACTGCCTGGGCCAGTGCTTTCAAACTCACAATGCGAGTAGGAAAGGCTTAGCGTGCCATCATCATCGATGTCGAAGACACGCACTTTCTTAGGCCTCGGCGGCCTCGTCGTCACGGCATAGCGACCGGCGAATTGTTCCGCCGCAACCATCGATGTCCCGCTCTGGTCCGCATTGGTCTGCAATCCCGCGAGACCGAAAAAACTCCCAAGCTCTCTCGCGATGTCCGCGGTCTCGCTCTGCGTGGGCAGCGACTTCGCAAATTGAAAGCATGGGATCAGGAAGGCATCGTTCGTCCTGCCGATGCCGGTCAGGAATCGCTGCAGGGTCTTGAGCGGCAGGAGATCGGGCGATCTGTCCGTCGCATCCGCGATCCGTACCTGAAGGGTGGGAACGCCGATGCCGTGTTTCTGCGAGTACCCAAGTAGCGCCGAGCGAAGCCGCTCCCGTTCAGCTATGTCGAACTGGGTCTTCCTCGGTGCGCGCCTCTTTATACCCGTCGTTGCTTCACTCATTATCTGACCAATCCTTGGCCAAGACGTTCGCGGTGCTTGCAGTCATGGTCCGGCCTATGGATACGAGCACTCTTGCATATATCGCAGCCGGTGTCTTCGGCGCGGCGATTTGGGGCTGGCGGACGAAAGAACGCCCAACCACCTTCGGCTCCGCCGATTGGCTCGCTCCTTGGGTCGCGAGCAAGAAGGGAATGTTCCACAAGGACGGCCTGCTGCTCGGCGACTGGACGGGTCTTCTCCCGGTCTATTACCGCGGCTCCGGCCATATCCTGACCGTCGCCCCAACCGGCTCCGGCAAGGGCACGTCCGCCATCGTCCCAAATCTTCTCCAGCATCCTTGGATATTCCTGATCGATCCAGGCGGTGAGAACACCGCCATCGCCTCCCGTGCGTGGAGTGAAAAAGGCTACGCGTTTCACTGCCTCAATCCATGGGGAATGCTGACGGCTGCTCCTTGGTCGCTGCCTTCGCACAGCATCAACCCACTCAGCATTCTCGATCCTGCGAGCGAGACGTTTTCGAGCGACGCCGAGCTCATCGCCGACATGATCGTAACCCGCACGGGAAACGAGAACGGCTCGTCGGCTTATTTCAAGGAAGAGGCGCGAAGCGGCATCCGCGCTTTCCTCATGCACATCATCACGACGGAGCCAGCTGAGCGGCAGACGCTTCTTACCCTACGCAAATACATCTCCGCCGACTCCGAAAACTGGGAACGGCTTCTGAAAGACATGCAGGCCAATGAGGCTGCTGGCGGCATCATCGCCCGCGAAGCGGTCGCGCTTGAGCGGCGTGAAACGCAGGCGACCGAGGAATTCTCGGCGATCCTTTCGACGATGAAGCAGGACACGAACTTCATCGAAGACCCTGTGATGCAGCGCGCGCTCGCGACATCGACCGTCGAGCTTTCTGAGCTGAAAGGCTTCAGGAACGGCACGGCGCTGAACGGCTGTGTCGTCTCGGTCGTGATGCCGCTCGAATATCTCGAAACCCACGCGGCGTATGCGCGGCTGATTGTCGGCTGCGCACTCTGGACGATGCAGAAGGCACCGCTCTCTAAAGGCCGCGTCCTGTTCGTGATGGATGAGTTTCCTGCGCTGAAGCGCATGGATCGCATCGCTGGCGGTCTTGCGACACTGCGCAAATATCGCGTCTGGCTCTGGCCGGTCATTCAGAACCTCGGGCAGCTGAAGCAGCTCTATGGCCAGAACTGGCAGACCTTCATCTCAAACGCAGGGCTTAGGCAGTTCATCGGCGCGGGCGATCTCGAAACCGCGCAGTACATTTCAGAGCTCTGCGGCGACGGAACGATCGAAGTCGTAACCCGCTCGCCTGGCGGCGAGTCGATCTCGCAAACACAGCGCCGTCTCGCGACGGTCGAAGAGGTCATGCACATCGAGAGCAAAATGCAGATTGTCTTCGTCGACAATCTGAAGCCGATCCTGCTCCGCAAAACCGAGTATTGGCAGCGGCCTGCGCTGCGGGGGCACTTCAACCGAAATCCCTATCAGTCGGGAACACCTGCTCTCGATACGCGCTCGCCATTCCGGACCCTGCAAGGCCTCGGCCTGCGCTTCTGCGCATGGATCGCGGGACCTTCTCCTGTGGTGATGGCGGTCCTGTGTTTCTGGCTCGCCAACGCTTCAGGCCTCGGTATCTCGCTGGTGCCTTGGGTGCACTCCCAATACGGCGGCTGCACGTACCTGACAACGCACGGCGCGCTTGAATATCCGATGCGCGATTACGAGGGGCAGCCAGGCTGCTCCCGGATTGCATTCAATCTTGGCTACGGCCAATAGGAGGAAGAAGTGGCAGGTATCAGAATTGGCTCAGAGACGGGGAATGAAGCGGGCGGCTGGTGGGTCGTGTTCGTGGGCGCTTTTGTGAGTCTCGGCGCTGCGGGCGAAGTTCTCACATGGCTCGACGTTCGTGTTCCGGTTCCAGAGAACATGATGGTCCGCGTGCTCGCGTTCCTTCTCTTCGTCGCAATCGCGTACGGCGTGTTTACGGCGGTCGTCCTGATCGCCGCGCGCCTCATCACTCTCGCATTTTCGGCGGTGGAAAGGACAGCACACTTTGCTGTCGCACAAACGGAATGGCTGCTCACCATGGCGATCAGCCACGGCATTCCTTTTCTGGTGTCAGCACTCAAGCTTCCGCTCGCCCCTTTCCGTTTCGCGGCAAGCTGGGCTCACGCCCAATATCTCGCTCCGGCGCTTGAGCGCAGAAGGCAACGTGCCGAGCTTCGCCGTCTCTATGATGAGGTTCGCGACGAGTACGTGAGCTTTGACGACTTTCTTCGGCAGTTCGAAGGTGGCACCGACTCCGAGACCGATGCGACCGAAAACACAGATGCAGCGGACGACAAGGCGGGGACTCCGGAGCCTACACCTGTAGATAAATTCGCGGCTGCATGCCGCACTATCGGACTATCCGAGGACGGCGCGTTCACGCAGGCCGAGCTCAAGACCCGCTTCCATGAACTGATGAAGGCGCTTCATCCCGACCTCCACGGGCCGAACGTATTCGCCTCGCAGATCAACGAAGCGCGCGAAACCATCAAGTCCCGGAAAGGATGGAAGTGATGAAAAACTGGCTCACCACCACGAAGGCCCATTCCATGCCTGCGAAAGCTCCAGCGAAGGCGATTGCCTCGCGTGCGGAATTCGAGCGCAAGATGGCCGAATTCCGCAGAGCGACTGGTAAACTCGAATCCTGCCGGATCGGCTTTGTCTGCGCAAAGACGGCAGAGCATTTCGATGTCGAGTTCGGCAGGGCGAGCGCTGCCGAAACGTTCAAAGTTACGGCCATTGAAAAGCGGACCTCGTCGGCCTCGCCATCCGCTTCGATGACGGCGAGCGCCTCGGCGCTACGCAACTTCGACATCGAGGCATTCTCGTTTGCCGGGTGGCGATGCCCTTGCTGCGGCAACGGCGACTTCGTCCGTTGCGGCTGCGGCCAGATCAACTGCCGCTGGCGGCCTCTGCGCGAGGTTGGAGGCCGTCGGCTCTACAAGTGCGAGCCTGGCTGCGGCGCGGAAGGACCACTCTCCACGATGCACGCTATCGACGCGGCTGAGGCGGCGAAAGGCGGGGCAAAGCCAAAGGCGCTTGCCATGACTGCGCGGCCAACTCTGCCGGGGAGCAAGGCTCCGCGCCTGCTGACACGCATACGCTAGTAACCTGCCGAGAGATGTCTGCCATACTGGAGATATGGGATTACGTACCAACCGCGGTGGCCGCAAGGCCGCCGCTCCGAAGGACGAAAACGTCGCGCTCAAGATCAAATTGCGCGGGCAGGACAACGTCCCGATGACGATCCCTGAGCTGCGCGAGGCGCTGCTGGAAGCCGCTCGTGAACTGAAGCAATACGAGACAGACTACCGCGCAAAGTTTGCGACCATTTACCTGACGCTCGTCAACGAGAATGGCGAGCCCGTCCGGATCAACCAGTCGAACGAACTTACCATCTTCTCCTACCGCTCCGCTGCTGACGACTTGGGGATCAAATAGGCCGTTGTCATGATTGGCCAGCTTGTGACCAACACCCCGCGACCATCCAGGGCTACATCGGACGGAGAACTTCTCGCCGATGGAGATCGAAATGTTCAGCGCAAAACGTACGAAATGCTGCCCAGCCTATGGCTGCGCCAGCGGCAAGGTTCTTTCAGAGGAACTGGTGCCATGCGCAGCGTGCACATTTAGCCAGAAGCTTATGTGCCCAACCTGCGGCGGTCGCCGACAGATCAGAAAGACCGTTTGGAAAACATGCTTCGCTTGCGTGGGAACCGGCTGGGCCAGATAGAGAAAAGGGCGCTGCCGAATTACCGGTAGCGCCCGCTGCTAAAGAAGCGCGAGTTGAACGTCCGCAGGGTCTTTGACCCCGTACACCATGCGCGCCATCGCGATGGTCGACTTGCCCGCGAAGGTAGGCTTGGCTATGTGGGTGTTCTGGATTTCCCAGCTGATCCAGATTTTCAGACCTGCCGCTTGATACCAAAGCGATAGCATGTCAGGGCCGCCGCTGCCGCCCATGATGCCAATCTCGAATGCGAGTGCATCAGCAAGCTCGGCATCCGTCATGCCTTTGGCGGCGCGTTCCTTCCACCTCTCGCTGGCCCCGGCCATGCCACAGGTCGCCCGCTGAAATCCGCGAATACGGTCTTCCTCAGTGAGCTTTCGAGGGGCTGTTTCCTCGCTCATTCTGCGCCTCCGTCGATCTCTTCCGCCTCGAAGTTATTGAGCTCGGTGTCGATCCACATCGGGAATTCCGGTCCGCGGATCGCGCGCTGGATAGCGCTTTCCTGATCGAAGGCATGGACAAGCATCTCGTACTTACGAATCTCCACGAATTTTACGACATAGCGCTTCATGCTGTTTCCTCCTGAGGGGAAGAGAGGCGCTTACGCGCCCCTCTCCTCGGTTGCCTCGGAAGGAGTGCGGAGGACGATGCGTCCGCCGGAGACCGGAACCAGATCGAGCTGCAAGGTGAGACCCTTGCCGTCTTCGTGATCCCAGGCTGCGCCGATGCGCGTCCAGAAGGACTTGCTGTCGGTCTTTTCCGCGACGTGCCAGGCGATGAATGCCGGGGCTTTAGTTTCGCGGGCCTTGCTGCCTGCCTTGTAGTTGTTGCTGCGTGCCATGATGTGCTCCTTTGCTAGATGTTTTCGACACGCCACACCTGAGACAGGGCGGCAAAGCGCACGGATCAAAGCTTTTGAAATGGAGGGGCATCTCCCGCCTGCACACGCGAAGCACGGAAGGTGGGGACACCGTATTAGAACCCGGAGGGCATGGCATTGAAACGTAAGCGCGCCCTGTCAGGAATGGCGTCAGAGTCGAGAGCATCCAGAAGGCAAAGGAGCTTGGCACGACAGCCGTACAAGCAGTGAAGGATCGCGCGACCACTCCCGCATTTACGGCTACCGCCAGCGGGAAGACGAGGCTTGTTGTTGAGCGCCACTTGCCAGCGCCAATAGACAAAAGATCGCGCCTATTACAGCACGATCCCCTGTTCCAAATTCGCCGGTCAACGCTACGCGGCTATGAGCGTTCCGGCTGTCACGAGCGCCGCCTCGTCAGTCAGTCCGGTAATATATTGAATGGTGGCAATATGCTGGGATGATCCGAAGGTTGCGCTGCCAGTCGTATCGACAAATAGCTCTGAGTTGCTGCCGCTGGTCGTGATCTGAACGAAATCGGTGATCGCGTCCGTAAGCGGATCATAGTGACCGTCAAGAACGTCCGATATGTCGATTTTGTCGTGTTCAGACGTGTTGAACTGCTGGATAACGTCCACCGCATTGAAAGCGCTCGCTGCATCAAACGCGAAGGTGTCCGTGCCATAGGCACTGATCATGGTATCAACGCCGTTCCCACCATGCATGACAGTTTCGCCGTAGTTGCCGCCATGAAGGGTATCGGCTCCATCGCCGCCAAACAGCGTCACGAGAGTGCCAGCAGCTTCGTTCGAATACGGGTTTGCGTATAGATCATCGTTGCCAGCCTCGCCATACAGCACGCTATGGAACTTGCCGTGCAACTCATCGGCATCGTTGCCGCCATACACTGTATCGTTCCCGTTGCTCGCGTAGACGTAGTCAGCGCCATCGCCTGCATAGACCAGATCGTTGCCATCACCCGCGTCGATGGTGTCATTTCCCGCATAGCCGTAGATCGTATCGGCACTGCTCGCGTCGCCGACATCATGGCCGTAGAGATAGTCGGCACTGCTCGTGCCGTGGGTTTCGATTTCCATCGAGCTCAGATTCCAGACGGTCGTGTCGGCAAAAGCGACGTGCTCAACGACGTATCCCGAGCTGTATCCTTGCCTGTAAACGGTAATCGAGTTTCCGTCCGTATCTTCTAAGCGCATCCCAGTGGTGTCGTAGTAATACGGGACAAATGAAATGGAGATGTCACCCGGCGCATAGCTACTTCGGACAAGGATCGTGTCATCCCCGCTGCTCTCAGTGATTGTGTCGTGGCCCGCAGAGAATATGTACGTGTCGTCGCCACTGCCTCCATTGACGTAATCGTCGCCCTCTCTCCCGTCTAGAATATCGTTGGCTCCCGCATGAGTGCTAGGAGGACTCAGGTTATCATTCCCTGCCGTTCCAACCGTTGTGATGGAGAGGCCTGACAGTGATATTGTGCTGTTATCGTTGTCAAAGTGCATGTACTCAACCAGCGCACTCGAAAATTGCGCGATCACGGCGATTTCGCCGAGGCCATTGATCGAGATGCCAAGGTTATCGGTTGGGCCGCTTCCATTTAGGATTCGGTAGAAGGTCACGTCATCAATCGTGAATGCGGCTGGGACGACGATTGTGTCTGTCCCTGCATTTTCGCTGATTGTATCGAAGCCGGTGCTCGCGATGTAAGTATCGTTGCCAGCTCCTCCGTACATCGCATCATTGCCGTTGCCACCGTCGAAGGTGTGAGCAGCATTTTGATAATCGGACATATAGTCATCACCATCGCCTCCGTAGATAGCGAAGGCGCCAGTCGCGCCGCTGGTAAACGTGTCATTTCCCGCCGTTAGGTACACATCTGGATTTGCAAGGGTCGTTAAATCCAGCGTGCTGGTGTCGGAGAACACCAGCGTCTCAATACGGAACGAGGAACTTTGGAAATGTGCCTTGATCTCGATTGTACCGGCACCATCAATGTTGATGAGGAGGTCGTCGAAATACGAAAGGCTGCCTTCCGTCGAAACTCTCTGGAAAGTCAGGTCGCCTAAGACGATCCCTGATGGCAGAAGCAACTGATCCGAACCGCCGGTATCGCTAATCACATCGTGACCTCCTCCATAAACGAAGGTGTCATCGCCCGTTAGAGCGCTCAGGAAGTTCCCGCCAGCTCCGCCGTCCAGGGTGTCGTTACCGTACTCGCCATGGATCGTATCGTTGCCGTCGCCTCCATAAAGATGATCGTTACCGGCTCCTCCATAAAGCACATCAGCGCCTTCATCCCCATAGATGACATCGTTGCCGTCGTCGCCGTAGAGGATGTCGTTGCCGTAGTCTCCGTAGATGGTGTCAGCGCCGTTGAAGCCATGGATGGTATCCGCGGTCACGTCTCCATAAAGGGTTTCAGCTCCATTTGTGCCGTTTTGCGAGGCGGTGCCGGCGGACGGGTCGTAGCTGTGTAAGACCGTTGCCCAGTCCGACAATGCATTGGACGCCGTGATTGCGTCGGAGAGCCATGTCGTCTCGTCGTAACTCAGATTCGAAATGCCCTTCGTAACATCCAGCGCCCACGCGACCGACACCCAGAACGCCTCATTCTCAGGTCCAGACGAAGGAGCGATGCTGACGAGATCATCGATTGCGTCCTCAGATAGATCAGTGTCACCGGTACGAGTGCCAGACGAAGGGTTGTACGTAATGGCGGTGTCAAACAGCTGACCAAAACCCGTCTGGACCAATATGTCCGCCGACAACATCGCGAAGGCCGCCTGATAGGCGTCCTCGATCAGTGCCCCAGCCCATGGCTGCGGGTCTGCAGAGTGGGTTGTGATTTGAAGGAAGTCACTTCCGATGAACTGTTCAAGGAAAGCTAGATGCTGGGCATCAACCCAAATGCCTCTGCTGTCGGGATCGACGCCTTCCACGCCAGCCCATTTATAGAGGATGTCCGTAATTGCAGTTTTGGCATCTGCGAATTCGGACAGATCGGTACCTGCGAAACCCAAGACCAAGTCCTTAAGATCGGAATCCAGGCTCATCGCTATAGTCAGATCAGGCAAGGTACCGTAACCGCGCACTCTCGGAAGAAATAGTGTGTCGACATCAAGGGTGTACTCGCCTGTATAGAAGGAGTTCGTATTGTCATGTACGAACCAGGCGTCGTCGATCGCTGCCGTTGCACCGCTCGTGAAGGTGATCTTACTAACGTGGCTGATCGAGTTTCCGGAGATCGTACTCGTTGAGGAAGCGACTCCGGCAAGATCGATGTTTGCGATGTTGAGTGATGCGAGCGAATGAAGTTCGCCGCTCTGCGTGACCGCGTCTCCGTCATCATTCCAGACAACCAGGGAGTCCCAAGCGTCATCATTGCTATCAATGCGGAGGTCATGGTTTGAATCGAGCATCGCCAATTTCGCGAAGCCATCAACGGTCGGAGACCCGAACAGTTCTGCCGAGGAGTCAATAATTCCGTTTTCGTTTAAGTCGCGCGCCAGAAGCCCGGTATCGCCGCTAACCCAAGCGGTCTGAACGGCAAAGCCATTGTCGTCCAGATCAAAATACGTCTCGGTAGTACTAGCGCTCCACGTGGTCAGAGTCACGCCGGAGTGACCCGAGGAAAGGTCGATTACAAGGGGACTGGAGGCGTTAATTGCATCTCCAAATGCCGGTTGAATCGCAGCTAGCTGACTTGGCAGGGGAGCCCCTGGCAAATTCTCACTTAGTGGGCTGCTGTCGTCCAGAATGTGCGGAGAGTCCCCGCTTCCCGAGTTTTGATTGAGGCCGCTGCCGGTATCGCCCTCCGTATTATAGTAATGGGTCTGCGGGCTCTCCTCGGGATGAGCTGTGCTCATAATATGATTTGAATATTTCGTCGCTTGTTCTTCCCGCTCCGCTTGCGTCGATGGTGCGTTGTCACCTATGGCTTGCATGACGTGCGCTACTTCATGGGCGTATAAGCGTTCCAATGACCACTTGTCTGTTCCAACGTGATTGTATGTATCGCCATCGAAGCCCTGCTTCGGAATTCGGATCACGTAGTCATAGGTGCCATAGTACGCCGTGTCGCCCGAAGTGACAGGATACGTGGCTGATGTTCCGCTAACGGTATCGTTCGCGATAATGATGAGAACGCGTGTTTTAGAGGCAATGTAGAGAATATCTTGATCAAAATCACCAGAGGCGTTGCGAAGGTTTTCGAAAGAGTTCTTTACGTCTTGCTCGTCTAATCCAGTGGCGCCTTCGACAATAAAAGTAATTCCAGACATTGCTGTCTCCTAAAAATTTGATTTTTTAAAACACGTATTGTTTCTCAGTAACGCAATAATAGCTTGGTACTTATCCATTCCAGGCTTGATGTCTGGGCAGTATAAGATTGAGAGCAACCTTTTGTCGTAATCCGTAACGTCAGGGGCGCGAGCAGCCTGGACGATTGGCAGTTCCCTGAAATATTTTTCCTTTTCGGCTTGTGTGCCGAGGCTCCAGAACGATTTGTCGCCATCGGCAAGCGGAGTCATTTCGGTCGCGTCGTAGGGACGGTTCCAAGGACCTAGGGTGCTTTGCGGCTTGTCGGGCAACAACTCCGTCAATCCCATTGCCCTGACGAGACATTCGTTGATCAAAGCTTTTTGGACCTTGCGCGGAAGGCCCGCGACAATCCTGCATACCGCGAGGCCCAAGCTATTGTCAGCGTTGGAAAGCAGGAAGCCGTCGACTTGCGTGGGTGATGTCGGTGTGAAAGGAATTGCGGCTACGTACGCTTGGCTAAGCTGGGTATACCAGTCTTCAGACGCCATCCCGGTTTGGTAGTCTCGAAACTTGAAATGATTGTGCAGTCCGGTTTCAGGAAGGAAAACGATCCTGATTTTGGCGTAATCCTTCGTCACTTCCCTCGGATCGCCTGGCGGTACAAAGGTGACTGACTCCGATACAGCCCCCCCGATCTCTGAGAGTGTGTCCTTCACGGTTTCCGCCGCGAATGCTACCAGCTCGGGTGACGTAGGAGGCGTCGTGGAAGACCCTTACGAAGGCCATCCGATTCCAACAGAGACCGGATGCGTCCATTTCGCGATACGGTCGTGAGGAGGAATGCCGTCTCTGCGACTGATAAAGTCTTGAAGCCAGGAATGTTTGTCCGAGGGTGCCTTTTTCAGACCGGCAACATAGCCTTTGAACGGAGCCAGTGCCGCGGAAGGAGTGCCGCTGTTCTCAAGCCATAAAGAATTGCTGAAGGCGGTTCGCATGAAGTCCGAAATCAGCTGATCTCTCGAAACCTCCGCCCCTTTCACCTCGTTGGGCGCTTTGTCGCCCTCCGACCAAAATTTCGATGGCTGTGGTTGACTGATCTGGCTGTCTTGGGCCGCTGCAACGGCCCTATTCGTTGGATAAAATGACAGAAGTATCAGCGTAAATGTTATCGCCCTGAAAATCGTTCCCAATAAAAGCTCATAAGTAAAATCGTTATGGACTAAAGTTTAGCGTCGTAAATATATACGATCAGACAGCTTTAGTACACGCGCTAATTGTTTTCGAAAACGCCAATCAGATGGTGATGCTGTTCTGTAAAAGACTTCGTCTGACGCTCACGCGCGCCTCAATGCCGCTGATCCGCCCCCGCCATCTGCGCCGCGCCAATCTTCTGATACAGCGCGGCAAGCTCATCCTGCGCCCTGCGAACATTGGCGTACCACTCGGCATTCTGAACGATTGCGCCGTGGTTCGTCAGCTCTCGCTCGATAAGATCGAGGATCAAATTCGTGACATGAAGAGCTTCGTGACAGCCGAAGCTCTCCGGCCCGTACCGAAATTCCAGCGGCTGCTTTTCGCCGCGTTCCCGATCCTGCTTTCGAAGCTCGGCGAGCTTCGAAAGACGCTCTGCCTCCAGTTCCTCATCTTCAGTCATGGCCTGTACCTCCCGCTGATCTGCACGATCAAGAATAGCCAATTCTGGCGCTGCATGTCAGGCGGCATGCGCCTGTATGTCTGACTTCTGAAACCCGTTCAGAAAGTCCGCCGCGCGCTGTGCGTGCGAAGCTGCCGCAAAGATGGCGCGCCGGTCCTCCTTCAGCACCTTCAGCCAATTCTCGATATAGGAAGCATGATCGGGGCGAACCTCCGGGGTGAGATCGAGATCGGCAGACAGGAAAGCCGCGCCAAGCTCCGCGACCAGCTCCTCCATCGCATAGCCTTCATCGCCGAACCGCTTGCGCCCGAAGTCACGGTCGAGCCGCTTCGGATGCTTCGTCCAGTGCGTCACCTCGTGTGCGAGCGTCGCGTAATAGCTCTCTGCATCGCGGAAGGTTTCAAAAGGCGGCATCTGCACGTGATCGGGTCCCGTGCTGTAATAGGCCATGTTGCCGCCATGCCGGATTTGGGCGGCGGTGTTTGCGAAGAACGTTTCCGCTGCCGCATTGCACTTCACTGGATCAAGGCGCGCCTCCGCTGTCGCGTAGTAGTGCGCAGGAAGTCCGTCCACCTGCTCGACGTTGAACACGGTGTAGCCCTTCATGAAGGGAATGTTGCGCTCCTCCTCTTCGCCGGTCGCTTCGACGGTCTCGGTGCGCGTCATGCTTGAAGCAAACACGACAAGGCTTCCCTTTTCGCCCTTGCGGACATGAGCGTCCAGTTCCAGAGCCTGCTTGAAGGTCATCCAGATCGGTGCCGCAAAGCCCTTTTCCATCGCTTCCGCCCAGAGCATGATGACGTTTATGCCCTGATAGGGAATGAGATTACCGCGCAGCGGACGGGTGATCCTTCCTGCCGCTTGCTCCGCATTCCAAGGCTTCAGCCAAGGCCTCACGCCCTTCTCAAGCTCTGCAATAATCTGATCCGTGACACGCTGATAAACGTCGCTTCTCATCTTCCTTCCTCCTCACTCAAAAAGCCGGGTTGCCATGCAACCGGTTGGCACTCGCCGAGAGCGGGAGGGTTGGGTCGGTATGAGTTCGTGGCAGGCCGGGTTGCCGGACGGAGCGGGGCTCTTCTCTTGCCCCGCGCCGGACGCGGCGCTGCCTGTCCAAAGAAGGCGTGCCAAAGGGAGGGAGGGCAGCGCCATCCCTGACCCCTTTTACCTGCGAGGAAAGTCAGCCAAGGGCTGCCGGTAAAACTTCGCGCGAGGGATCGTCACCGAATGGCCGAAACCGCGCTTCCTGCGTAGCGGGATCTGCGCGGGTTCGGTGAGCGCGCCGCAAGGTGAGCGAATAGAGCCCGGTACGGCAGGGGCGTACGCGCCATGCCAATCTCTGACCAGCTTCTGACCAGGAATTCAGAAATCGCTTCGCGTAGTGCTTCTCGCAAGAAAGGAGCGCCCCATGGACATGACCATCCACATGAAAGCCTTCAGGCGCTATGGAGCATTGACCGGCGACCTCAAAAACGCATCACGGGCGGAGCGCAAGCAGGCTCTCGCCGACCGTAAGGATTATGCGTGCGAGTACATCCCCAAGGGAGCGTGCGGCTGGGATAAGGCCGCACTGCTGCTGCGCTTCATGCACGAGGTCTGCCGCATCCCTCTATGGCAGGCGCGTGAATGTGCAGTGGCGATCATACGCCAGTATGAGGCCTTCGAGACTGATTGCCGCGACGCGGAGACAACTGCGAACCTCATAGCGAGGGAGACCGGCAACGTGCTCATCTCGGAAGCGATAGCGTCGCTTTACATCGCCGCGGCAGAGGGAACTGACTGGAAGCTGTTCTGGGAGGAGGTTCTGTCAGTGCTGCGCTTCGGCCAGCCACTGCTGGAACAGGACGATGAAGTGGGCACGACATTGCACTGACGGGAGAACATTTCAGCGGGCGCGGGTTTATCCAGGTCTGATGAAGATTTGGATTTGGCGTTTGCCGCCTCGTCCGCCGTACGGCTTGCCCTGGGCCTCGAAACCGGCCTTCACGAGCGAGGCATGCATGCGGGCGTTATCGACCCGCGCCGTTGCAAAAATTCCAGCGCCCGCCGCCGCGTCTATCGCCGCATTGACGAGTGGACCTGACAGATGCTGCCCCCGTGCCTCGGGGACGATGTAAATGTAGCCGAGCTCGTAAGGGAAGCTCGAAGCATCGACATGGAATTCCGACTTCCCGCTGATGCGCCTGCGATAGCTTGCAAGCGGCTTTTTGAGAGCGGCCACACCCTTGATGCCTTCTTTGCCGCGCAGAAGCACGAGCGCTTTCGCGTTCTTGACGTTCCGCGCCAGCACAACATCGCTGACTTCGCCGCCCGCTTTAACGAGTGCGATAAACGCAGTGCGGTCGATGTCCGAAAAACTTCCCGGCTCTCCGGCAATTGGCTTCATCACGATAGCTCGCTTCCGATTTCGCCGCGTAAGAACGCATTCACACATTCATAGTGCCAGTTCGTGCGGGTCGTGGTTTGAAACCGGACGGCGGAGCCTCCTTGTATCTGCGGCACGGTCGCGGAATTGAAGAACACGGTTCGCGGCGACCAGGCGCCGTCGGTCAGTTCGCGAAAGAGCGGCAGATAATCCTTGCCGCCGAAGAACACGATTGGCTCGTTTGTCTCCCTCGGCAACATGCGCAGATCACGGTAGTGATCGGTCTTTCGCCTGCGCTTGTACGGCTCGGCCTGAGCGCTGAACGTGATGTCGTAACAGGGGGTGAGAAAGGCCGCGTTGATCAGTCCCCAGCCAGCCGAGAGAATGAACATCTTGTCCAAGCCGACCCGGTCCGCGAGATGGCGATAAGCATCGTTCGCATATAATTCGAACGCGCGAAGAAGCCCGAGCGGATTGTTTCCGGGTTGGCTGTTGTAGCCTTGCAAAATATCACGCCACGCCTTGCCGTCATCGGCGATGTCGTCGGGCCGTGCGTAGACGTAGCCCGCCTTGGGCGGAGCTCTATCAGGATCGGCGACAAACAGAACCCGCCTTCCATCCTTCGTCCTGAGATGACCCGCGTCGTCACGCTTTTTTGCAGCGCACTGAATGACGACAATCAAGCGACCGCCTCCATCGCCAGCACATGCCGCTCAAGGCATTCGAGAAACGCCGGGTCGTAGACCTCATCGACGTGATTGGAATTCCACAGACCTGACTTCCTGATCCTCTCCCTGTTGCAGTCATGGCCAAGCCATCCCTCGGATGGCGCATCAACCGGCGTCCTGCCGAAGTTGCTGAGAAGCGCAATTGCATTGCGCTCGATGTAGCCGCGCATGCTGTCTGCACCGGGCTCGTCGTCGACCTCGATCCAGACAAACGGCATCGCGCCGATGAAGCGCGTTACTTCGCGCTCCAGCTCCACCTCGCCAGCCCGTATATCGGCACTTGCCGACTGTCCGCTGCCCCACGTCGGATACTCATGGCCGTGCCGCGCCATGAGTGCCGTCCCCACTATGAGTCGGAATATCGAACCGCGATGATTGCCGCCGCCACTGCCCAGGCGTCCGCGATGCTGCGACAGGCGGGTCCAAAGTCTTGTTCCCGACGCGGTCTTCAGCGCATGCGTCCCGACCCTCACGATGCGCGGGCCGCTTCCTGACTCGGAACGAACCTCGCCATCCTCCATGAAAAAATAAACGCCTCGCTTTGGCCAGGTGAGCCTGCCCGAAGCGCTTCCAAGCGTTCGCGCTCCTCCGAGACCTTTCTCAAGACGAGCGATGATCGAATAAAACTTCTGCAAATCACTCAAGCGTTGCGATTCCATTCGCAATCATAACCTGACGCGCGCAGTCCGATCCATGTTCATTCGCGAAGATACTTCATTCATTGCCTCGCTTCGCGCCTCTTCCCAATCCGGTTGTGACACTTTGTTTCCTCCTCGGTCCGTCTTTCAGCCATCCCGTCCTTTATCTGTACGTAAGCGATAGCTGCTTCGCCTCAAGTCAATGCAAGTGCTGCAAGCAGCACTCCTCCTCTCACGTTTCAGCCGTCCCGGTGCATAGCCCGCCGAAGCGCTCCTGCCCTCCGCACAAGGCCGCGATGTCCGCAGCCGGAACCGATGGAGGAAAAGATGAGAGTGATGTCCCAAACCGAACTGGCGCGATGCACGAGAAGCGAGCTGCAAATCCTGCTGCAAGTGATCGCAGCCGAACTGCCGCGCCTCAGGGAAAATTCGCCGGAGCTTCGCACCGCTCATTACAATCTGCAGAATATTCGTATCGCTCTCGCGCGGCCTGAGTTCAGGCCGCGCTGACGGTGCCGGTCAAACAGCGGCCACCTTTTTGAAGCCCGGCGGCAAGATGATGGTCGAACCACTCAGCGCCTTCACTGGATAGAGGAGGATCAGCACGTTGTGCTGCGTGTCGAAGGGCTCAGCTACGCTTTCGTGCGGCGCCCCATTTTTGTCCTTGATCGACACTGAGACCGGGCGCGTCATCTTGCGCCCGATTGGCAGGACCGGGCCAAGGATATGATTCAAAGTAACGACCGTATCCGAAGGCCGTCCGAACTGGGCTATGTATGAAGGGGAAGGTTCGATGCGGCGGACTTTGGCGCTAGCGCCGTGACCGGCAACGAGCTCAATCGGCTCCAAGATATAGACGACACAGGCCCGGTGATTGGTTCGGGCGAATTCGCGTGCCGAGGCGTAGACCGACGCTCCGAATTTCTTCGCAAGCGTCATTGGCGTTTTGATCTCGAATGCGCAGTCCGCGGCATGTCGCGCAAAGGCGTCGCCTTTGAACAGAGCGAAGCGGGCAAAGTTATTTGCCTCGCGCTCGAATTGGTCGGCGATGTCGGGAGCCAGGGTCTTCTCGCAATCTTGAAAGAAGCGAAAGAGCTTGCGGTGGGTTGGCAGATCATGGTGCGCGGTCTCGTGCAGCGTAAGAAAGGTCTGCTTCGATTTCACTACCTTGTCATCGATGTGGATGAGGCCTTCTCCGGCATCGTACAGGCCGAAAACTTTAGCGACTGCCGACTTGATGCGCGCGCCCGCGTCAGCAGTCTTACCCTTCAGATAAGCGATGATCGAGGCGGCATCGAACATACTCGTCGGGGCAACCCGCACTTGGGCAGCGGCCAGAATGTCCTCAAGCGGAACGGGAAACCGGTCCCACGCGTCGGCGCGGTCCAGGAGCTTGCGTGCGCGCTCCTCGACCGCCCGAAGATCTTCCGGGTCTAAGCTGCTGTCGTCAGGTCTTATCACCCGGTCGTTTCCTACTTCGCATGAATTGAAGGAACTGCATCATTTCAGCCTCTTCCTCGGCTGTGAGATTGTGTTCGGCGAAAGTCGCGATTCGCCCGTGCCTTTCGGTGTCGGCGCGCGTCGTCGGCGAAGTTAAGTATCCGGCCATTTCCATCAGCTTCTCGAAGTTGATGGCATAGAGCTCAGCCAGTGCGTGCAAAATGTTGGGCGACGGCTTCTGGATTTTGTCATTTTCGATCTGGCTCAAATACGCATTCGATACTTGTTTGCCGGTGGCCTCCTCGACTTCGCGCAAGGTCATTTTGCGGTCGGTGCGAATCGAGGCGAGGTACTGTCCAAGGGTGGGCTTCACGGTACTCCTGTCATCAGTGCGGGCGAGCATAGCGGCATCCTCCTGCAACGCATTGTTCCATTTACGATTCTAGCGCGAGGCGCGAACGGCGTCAAGCTTGCAAAGAGCTTGCTTGATATTCTTAGCATGCTATGCCATATTGGTGTGGAGGCAGCCGCAGTGGCCAGCCCGCTTCCCAAGGAGGGAAAATCGATGACTGATCATACTGATATGAAGGAGGAGGACTCCGGCGTTGAGGAAGTTCTCGACGAAATTGCCGATCTCGAAGAATACGCGAAGCTCGGAAAGCGTCCGCCTTTGGCGAAGGGCTACCGCATCCGCGTGAACGGCGACGCGTTCGTTGTCCACGATCCCAAGCCCACCGGTCGCGCAATTCTGACGCTCGCCGGCCTGATCCCTGCCGAGCAGTACACCTTGCGTGTCAAGCTCGCCGGCGGGAAGCCTCGCAAGGTCGGTCTAGACGAAAAGGTCGACCTGCGTCACCCGGGCGTCGAGAAGTTCAAGGCGCTGCCGCGCGACCAGACGGAGGGCTGAGTCATGACCCTCCGTCGCCAGTTCGACTTGCTCCCTGTCGACCACGAATTCCTGGACGAGTACGGACTGTCGTGGGAAACGATCGTGGATGGCTCCCAATGGGTGCTGATCCACGATCTTCCGACGCCGCACGGTTACAACCACACGCGCGTCACCGCGGCGATCCGGATCGAGACCGGCTATCCGAACACCGAACTCAACATGGTGTATTTCTTCCCGGCTCTCGCGCGGATCGACGGCAAACCGATTGGCGCGACGGAAGCGCAGCAAGCGCTCGACGGCAAGACCTACCAGCGCTGGTCTCGCCACCGCACGGGCGAAAATCCCTGGAAGATCGGGCGCGACCATCTCGGTACGCACGTCATCTTGATCGAAGACTGGCTCGAGCGGGAGTTTGAAAAATGTCCGCTCGCATAACCCTTGCGCTCTCGGGTGATCAGCACGAGCACCTGATGAGCTTCCTGTTTCCGGGGGATGGCAAAGAGGCAGTTGCCATTCTACTGTGCGGACGCCGCGATGGTGATCGCTGCCATCGCCTTGTCGTCCGAGAGATACACGGTATTCCTTACGACGACTGCTCCGAGCGGACGCCGTCGCGCGTCACATGGCCGCCAGATTACATCGCGCCGATGCTGGATCGGGCTGCCGCCGAGCGTCTTTCGGTCGTCAAAGTTCACAGTCATCCGACCGGCTATGGCGCATTCTCCACAACCGACGACGCGGGCGACGCACGCCTCCTGCCGATGGTCCGTGGATGGGTCGAGGCCAATGTCTTTCACGGCAGCGCAGTCATGTTGCCTTACGGCCAGATGTTCGGGCGCGTCATGTTGGACGACGGCAGCTTTGCGCCAATCGACTGTATCTCTGTGGCAGGCGACGACCTTCTTTTTTGGTATGCGGACGCGGGAAGCGTTGCCTTGCCGAACTTCGTCGCATCTCATGCGCAAGCCTTTGACGAAGGAACAATCCAGCGGCTCCGCCGCCTTTCGTTTGCCGTGGTCGGGGCCTCCGGCACCGGAAGCCCGACTGTTGAACAGCTCGTCAGGCTGGGCGCTGCTGAAATCGTGATTGTTGACGATGATTACATGGAGGATCGCAACGTCAACCGTATCCTGAACTCCACAATGCAAGATGCGAGTGACAGTCGGACGAAAGTCGACGTGCTCGCGGATGCTGCCGAGCGGATCGGCCTTGGAACCCGCGTCGTTCGCGTGCGCAAGAATCTCTGGCATCCCGATGTCATTCGAGAAGTCGCACAGTGCGACGTGATATTCGGCTGCATGGACACGGTCGATGGTCGCTACCTCCTCAACGCGCTCGCCTCATATTACTCGATCCCATATTTCGATATTGGCGTGCGCCTCGATGCGGTCCGGGACGGCGCTGGGAAAGGTCGCATCCGCGAAGTCTGCGGCACCGTCAACTACCTTCGCCCTGGTCGCTCCAGTCTTATGAGCCGGGGTCTGTTCACGATGGGCGAGGTCGCCGCGTCGGGCCTAAGGCGTAATGATCCGCGCGCCCATGAGCGCCAGGTCGATGACGGATACATTAAGGGAGTTGCGGCGCATCGCCCTGCGGTAATCAGCGTGAACATGTTTGCATCCGCGCTTGCCGTGGATGAGTTCCTCGCCCGTCTCCATCCCTTCCGCGAAGAGCCGAACGCAAGCTATGCGAGCGTAACGTTCAGTCTCGCCAGCATGGAGCTGATCTGCGATCCTGAAGAGGGCATCTGCGAAATTCTGGGCGGCGCTGTTGGCATCGGCGACACATCCCCGCTTCTAGGGATAATGGAACTCGCTGAAAGGCGGGTGTCGTGAACTGGTTTCACGGTCTATTATCGCGGACCCGAGCGCGCGTTTATCGCTGGCTCTATCCTCCCTATCGAACCCTTATTGTCGAGGAATCTCTGCCCAAAAGCCTCAAGCGCAAGACCATCTATGTGGTCGAGGAAGACGGCTTCCAGGAGCAAGCGGCAATGGTTTGTCCCTGCGGCTGCCGCCGAACGCTGCAAATGAACTTACTGCCCGACGAGCGCCCGTGCTGGAAACTCACGCAACACGAGGATGGCACAGCTAGTCTTCATCCTTCCGTCTGGCGGAAGAAGGACTGCGGGTCGCACTTCTGGTTCCGGCGCGGGCGCGTCAAATGGTGTCGTGGAGCGGTGGATTGAGAACCGGCCCTTTGGCAGACCTCACATCGCCACGTCTGCAAGCGAAGTGACCACGGCATAGTCTACCCCAAGCGAATCGAAATGCTTGCGACCACAGGCGATCTTTTGGTTTTCCTTAGTGCGCCGCTCCTCGCTGTCGAGCGTGCTCTTCGTCTCACGAACGAAATAAAGCTTCTCCTCGCGCTCGGTCACAAAGGCCCAGTCGGGATTATAGGTGCCGATGGGCGTGTCGATCTTGAACCACGACGGCAGCTTGACGAATAGCTTCACGTTCTCATTGCTGTCGAGGTCGCGTGCGAATTGCTTCTCAACCTCGGATTCATAAACAATTGCATCGAAGAGCGACTTCTCGCGGTTTTGAACCTCATAGAGATTGCCGAGATACCGGACGATGCCGTCTTCGGCATCCTGCTCGATCCGGCTCATTTCCCAATGCTGGCCTGCGACCTTCTCGTATTTGATGCCTTCGAGCATCAGGTCATGCAGCGCGCGCGATATTTCCTTCGCAGCGGCTGCCATGAAAGCCTGCGGATTAATCTTGAACTCGCCGAGCCGCCCCGAGCGCTTGAGGATTTCGGCAAGCGTGTGGCGGGTCAGCTCAGTCTCCTTCTGCAGGAAGGCGAGAATGTCCGGCAAGACCTTTACCTGCTGCACGTCCCTCACTCGCGACGAAATCTGTCGGTCGGCGGAGACACCGGCATCGGTAATATCCACCTCAACGACGGTGGTCTCGATGCGCGCTGCCTTGATCGGTTCGATCTGCTTGATGCGCGAGAGCGCCCGGTCGATCAGTGCAGCGGTTTCAAAAGTCACGCGGTAACGCGTGCGATGTTTGATCTTATCCCAGAGAGCCTGGAAGTCGGCGCTGAGATGCACCTCTTTCCGGAATTTCAGGGTGCGCTCATCGCGGACATTGACGATACGGTTCTTGAAGAGCTTGCGGTTCACCTCGTCGATGATTTCCGCCCGGAGATCAGCGAACGCGTCTGAAATTTCCAGTTTGAAATGGGGGTTCTTCGGGTCAAACTTCTCCAGAATATCGCCCGCGCCATTTAGGTAGCCCTTCGCAACGAGCTCGTGCCAAATCTTCACGGACTCGTCCTGCCCGAGTTCGACATCGGTTCCATCCGCAGCCCGTCGCACGAGCTTTGCGAAAGCGATCTTCTCGATCCTTCCGAACTTGATGCCAAAATCCTCTTCAAACTCGGTCTGAAGCGTGCGCGCAAAATCCTCATATGACTCGTTGGCGATGACGGTCAGACGATTGATCGTTTCGTCATGAACGCGCTCGCCGGTCTCATTGACAGGCAGACGCAACCCGCGCCCGATTTCCTGCCGCTTGCGCTCGGCTGATTGCGTCTCGTTCAGGGTGCAAATCTGGAACACATTTGGATTGTCCCAGCCCTCGCGCAGGGCGGAGTGGGAGAAGATGAAGCGCAGTGCAACGTTAGGATCGAGAAGCCGCTCCTTGTCGCGCATGATGAGGCTGTAAGTGTCATCATCGTCGGCGGTGTTCCCGCGTGTGTCCTTGGCGTGGCCCTGCTTGTCCTGCGAGAAGTAGCCGTTGTGAACATCGGCAACGCTGAATGGGATAAGGCCCTTGTAGATGGGCTTGGCCGTGAGCTGCTGATAGGCCTCCTCAAACCACTGACCGATCTTGCCAAGGCTGGTCGTCCCGTCCTCATTGTAGATGCGGTAGTTGGCGACGCGGTCGATGAAGAACAGCGAGAGCACCTTGATGCCCTTGCCCTTCAGGGCGCGCTCCTTCTTTAGATGCTGCTCGACGGTCTCATAGACCTGAGCCTTCATAATGTCTTCGCCAAGCCCGCCGACTTCCTGACCCAGCTCAAGGAAGCGGCCTTGATTGAACTCGATATATTCGGAGCCCGGAGTGCAATCGATGTTCTGCACGATGTAGCCGTCGCGATAAGCGTCGCGCTCGTCCGACTTCACGTACAAGTCATCGCCCTGCTTGACCCAAAGCTTCGCCGCTTTGGGGCCAGTGGCACCTTCCCTGTGAATCTCGATTTGCGCTTTGATGCCGGTCTTGTTGTCTGTCTTGAGCAGCTTCACGTATGCATCATTGAAATTGTCATCCGACCGGACGGATGCGACTTCGATCCTCTTCACGAGCCGTAGGTCGTAAGCCTTGATCGGGTCGAGCTTGTAGAGGAGGTTATAGGGATTGCGATGCGTCGCGCTGTAACGCAGCGTCGCCATTGGATTGAGGTTGCCAATCGCCCGCCGTGATTTCTCGGTCGTATCGACGCTCTGGGGTTCGTCGATGATGACAACGGGGCTGGCCGCCTGAATGAACTCGATAGGCCTGCGGCCCGACATGCGATCATTCTCACGGTTGATGACATTGAGCTTCTTCAGCTCATCCTCGGTCATCTCCGAGAGGTCCTTGTCGGCAACATCCTTCTGGAAGGACTGGATGTTGATGACCATGATCTGAATCTGATTGCTGGTCGCGAACTGGCGCACTTTGCCTAGACGCTTTGAGTCATAGACAAAGTGATCGAAGGGCGCGTTGTCGTAGAGCGTGTGGAAGTGCTCCTTCGTTACCTCGATGCTCTTAAGCACGCCCTCACGAATGGCGACACTCGGAACCACGATGATAAACTTCTTGAAGCCGTAGGTCTTGTTCAGCTCAAAAATCGTCCGAAGATAGACGTAGGTCTTGCCGGTGCCGGTCTCCATCTCGACTGAGAACTCACGCCCGTTGAGGGCAATTACCTTCTCGATCTCATTAGCTTCCTGAACGGCCCGGACGTTTGCGAGAATTTGCTCATCGCCAATGTTGAGGAGATTGCCCAGCCCCAGCTCCGTCTGAAACAGACCGCCGATCTGAAGCGACTGAAACGCCATTGCCCCGGTCTGCACGAAGGGCTGCCCCTCGAACGCCCCAACGACGGCGCTGACGGCATCCTGCTGGTACTGAAGTGAGGGATCGAATTTAAGTTTCATTCTGCTGCCTCCGCGAACGCAAGTTTGCGCTCCAGCGGGAAGCCTTGCAGCCTCCCGATCCATCCCTTCAGGAATGCGAGGAAAGACTCCTCATCGAAGATCGCGACGCGGAACCCGTCGCCGCTCTCGTGCTTGCTGAGAAACGCGAGATAGACCACGCGCTTTCCCGCCGTCTCATACCCGTCCTTGTCGAGATAAACGACATTACCGTGTGCGAGCCCATTTCGAATGGTTCGCAACACTATGTTTGCGTCCTTGGCCTCGGTCGATTTCAGAGGATGCTCGCCCTTCTCGTTCAACCAACCAACTGTGTCTTCCGGGTCTGTTACGATTTTGGCGTAACGGAAGAAGCCTGGCTTTCCTCCGGCCCAGAAGGGACTATCGGCGAACGGCAGTTTCTTCAGGCCTTCGACGGCCTTGTAGAGCGCGTCCTCGGGCGGTCCTAGAGGATGTGCCTTTTCAACCATGCGGCCAAAGGGAATCGTGAATGCGGCAGACGCGACAAGAAGCGCAAACGACCCAAGCAGGTCGGCATGTCGCGCCGGACGCTCCAGCATGTCGAGCAGCTGGCCGCATCTTGCGGGATATTCAGTGACGAAACGTTCGGGGATCATGACCGTGTCCCCCTCAAACCGTCTTAAAGACGATTTCGGATTCCTCGGCCTGAGCGCGGGCCTTGAAGGTCTGTACCGCGTTCGTTTTCAGTTGGTCATTGCCCTTGAAGCCCTCGTCTAAACATATAACCTGAAGCGGGTTCGCTTCAGCGAGCGCGTCGATCAGCTCCGGCGTAATCTCCTTAGAGAGGCAAATGAGCAGCGCTCCCTCTTCAATCGAAAATACCTCAGCACCATTTAGGTCGATCTTTACAACCTTGGTCGCCAGCGGGAAGCCCGATTTCAGAAGCAATTCGTAAAGTACATCCTCCGGTTCTCCTGCATCGCGAAGATGGTCGACATGCAGCTGCAGCTGCGATTCTAAATCGCTTGAAGTCGACACGCCTCCATCCCACGACCTGAAATTGGAACTATCAAGCGCAAAAGATCGAAATCCGCGACCATGACTGTCCTTTTTCAATAAATCGGACTGACTCGCTGCAATTACATTTTTTACCCTCGCACGGGCAAAATCGGAGATCGTCTTAAAATTCGCTTCTGGCTTCGGCAGTTCCTCCGGTAGCTGCACCATGATGAACCGTCGTCTGATGCCGTCGTCCAAAGACTGCTCTATAACCGCCTGTCCTGTGGTGCCGCTGCCAGCAAAAAAATCCAGCACAATGTCGCCGTCGCTCTTCGTGGCTATTTTGATCATGCGCCTGATGAGGTTAACCGGCTTTACAGAGTTCAACGTATTCTCGGTTTCCTCGTAAGGCACATATTTGTTCAACTCTCGCTTTGCGTCTTGCGTATGACCAACCTCTTCATACTTCCAGAGCGTTTGAGGAACGCGTCCAGCAGACACTTCGGACAAATACCGTTTGTAACGCGGCATGCTGTCTCCAGAAACGCCCCACCATATTCTCCCGTCTGCGTTCAAATCATTGAACTTTGATTGAGAAACGGGCCAGTATCGCCCTTTTCCTGGAGTAAATTTCTTACCGGAAGGTCCAGTGACTTCGTAAGAGCCCTCTCCATAAAAATTGCGCGCAGTAAGGTTGTCGGACATCCAAGGGCCGCGTTGATCCTTATCCGGATTTTTGTATAAAGCATCTTGCTCGGGTGTCCTTTCAAGCAGCTCGGGTTTCCACTGATCCGAGTTGCGTGCGTAAACGAGGATATAGTCGTGATCATCGGAGAAGAATTTCGCGCTATTTTTTGGAGCGTAAACCTTCTGCCAAATGATCGTAGCCACGAAATTCTCTTCGCCAAAGATTTGATCCATTAAGGCACGGAGATTATGAACTTCATTGTCATCTATCGAAATGAATATGGCGCCATCATCTCTTAGCAAGTTGCGGGCAAGATAAAGCCGCGGAAACATCATATTCATCCAGCGAGAATGGTACCGGCCAGACTGATCTGTGTTTGTTGAAAAGCGCTTTCTTTCGTCGTCAACTTGTCCTGTATAGGCCAGGTACGTTTCCAGCGTTTCGGTAAAATTATCAGGATAGATAAACTCATTACCCGTGTTGTACGGCGGGTCGATATATATGAGTTTTACTTTACCGAAATAAGCTTTCTGAAGCAGTTTCAAGACCTCAAGATTGTCCCCCTCTACGAAGACGTTCTCTGCCTCGTCGAAGTTTGCTGACTTTTCGCGCTCTGGCCTTAATGTTGCGGGGCTTGGCTGTTGAATAATCTTCATGCATTCGGCCTTACCCGGCCAGTTGAGACCGAACCGTTCCTTGCCGGGGTCCACCCACTCGCCAAGAGCCCGTTTGAGCTGATCAAAATCTATCGAACCTTCGGCGAAGATGTCCGGAAACGCCTGTCCCAAGCTACGCTTCAACTCGCCCCGCTTCTCCTCCGCAACATCCATAGATCGCAAATCGATCTTCTCCGGTTGAGTATGTTCCGGCTTGTTCATTTTTAGCCCCTTCACTGAACTTGAAACTTGATGGCGAAAAGCTCTTCATCAGACACTGCCTGCCCAAGCCGCTCTTCCACCTGATCCAAAAGACCGTCTTTCTGAACCTCTATGTCCTTTGCCGCCGCATCATATGCGCGCCACGCTTCATCCCGCTTGGCTTCGAGCGTGCGCGCCTTGCGCTGCAAGGCGAGCTTGTCGGGGAGATTGCCGGTCTGGCGAACCTCTTTCTTAAGCGCTTTGATCTCTTCGTCGATGTCCTTGAGGTCGGCCTTCAGCCCGGCACGTTTGTCCTCTGCCCAATTGTCGAGCTTATCGATTTCATCGTCGAACCATTTGGACTGGCGTGCGGCCATGTCGTCCAGGATCGACTGGCGCTGGCTGTTTACCGTGGCCTTCACCGCGTTCGGCATCTGCAGGTCATTGGCGGCGCTCTTGCGTACCGGCAACTCGAAGAGACGCTTCGCAGCTGCGGGATCTATGGCCGTTCCATCATCTGTCATGGCGGCGATGATGATGTGATCCTGATCGTCCGCGCCGCGGATCGAAAGCTTGTGCACGACGAGCGTTCCCCCTTTGCCGACGAGGGGCGCGATTGCGACAGTGGTCTGCGGCCACGCGGTGTAGTCGAAGACGAGCGCTGCTCCATTCAGCTTGCGTGCGCCAGCCACCCCAATGAGGTGCTGTGCCAGCGGATGACCAAGCCGGTAGCGATGCCCATCGATGCCGAGCTTAGACAGGAAGTAGCTTCCAACCGGAACGTCGATGCCAGCCGGACAGGCGGACAGAATGAATGTGAGATAGTCGTCATCGAACTTGGCCTGCTTGCCAAGTTCGTGTTTCGTCAGAGCCCAGAGCATGCGGGCGTACCGATCCAGATACTCCTTGCTCTGCGTCATATTGATTTTCAGGCGGTCGTGAACCTCAGCGTCGAAGTGCTCCAGCAGCTTGCGGCGCGTATCTTCCATCGTCGCGGTGATGTTGGTGTCCATCTCGGCGCGAAGCCGCTCGAATTCAGTTTCGATTTCTCCTGTCGAGCGGCAATTCTGGTAGATCGATACGATACGCTTTTCGAATTCCACGCCAGACTCAATTGCACCGAGCACCTCGTCGCTAGCGCCAAACACGCCGGAGAAGAGCTTGAATTTTTCGGCGAGCAGCTCATACACCCGCTGGTCAGCGGCATTGTTCTTATTCAGGAAGTTTACGACGACGACATCGTAACGCTGGCCATAGCGATGGCAGCGACCGATTCGCTGTTCGATGCGCTGCGGGTTCCAGGGTAGGTCGAAATTGACGACCATGGAGCAGAACTGAAGGTTGATGCCTTCTGCCGCGGCCTCGGTCGCGATCATGATCCCGGCTTTCTCGCGGAAATAATCCACGAGCGCCGCCCTTATGTCCGCGGTGCGTGAGCCCGTGACGCGGTCAGTGCCTTTATGGCGCTCGATCCAGGCTTTGTAGATTTCCTTGGATTGCGCGTCCGAGTTCGAGCCGTTGAAGAGGACGAGCTTGTCCTCGGAGCCATTTTTCGCGAGGAGACGGACCAGATATTCCTGTGTCCGGCGCGACTCCGTGAAGATAATTGCCTTTTCAGCGCTGCCCAGCTCCTTGGCCTTTGCGAACCCGGCCCGTAACGCGCTGAGGAGCGCTTGCCCCTTTGCGTTTTCTGAGATTGAGACAGCCAGATCGCGGAACCCGCGAAGGTCAACGATCTCGCGTTCGATGTTCGCGATGTCGTCCTCGGTCAGCAGCTCCGGTGCGGCCTCGTCGTCTTCCCACTCGTCGGCAGTTTGCTCGAATTCCTCGTAATCCTCGGCAAGCTCCTGTTCGAGCTTCTCCCGAAGGTTCTTGTCCTTCCCAAGCTGGCGTTCCAGCTTACGAGCGAGCGTGTCGAGCGCCCCCGCGATGGCGAATGTCGACGATGCGAGCAGCTTGCGCATGATGAGTGTCATCAGCGACCGCTGGCTGGACGGAAGCGCCTGCAACGATGGCCGCCGCAGATAGTCGGATACGAGGTCGTAAAGAGTCTGCTCCTCCTGCGTCGGAACGAACTCCTGCGTGATTGGGATGCGGTTCGTGTAACGGATATATTCTAGGACTTGCCGCCGAAGCGTCCTGTGACAGACGGGCTTCAGGCGCTCCTTCAACTCGTCGAACTGAGTGTCGTCGGAGAGCCGCGCATACTGGGCGCGAAAACTCTTGGCATCGCCGAAGGCGTAGTCGTCGACGAGACTGACGAGACCATAAAGCTCCATCAGTGAGTTCTGGAGGGGCGTTGCCGTCAGCAGCACCTTGGGCGAATTTGCAAGCGCTCCCTTGAGCGCCTTTCCGATGCGATTGTCGGGCCTGTATACATTTCGCAGTCGGTGGGCTTCGTCGATGACCACCAAGTCCCACGGTATGACCATGAGCTCGTCCGCATTGCGAGCGGCGAACTGGAAGGAGCAAATGACAAGAGTCTTCTGCTCGAAGGGGCGGCGAGCGCCGTCCTTTTTCATCTTGTTATAATTGCGGGCTTCGAGGATCGTACTGGGCAGAAAAAACTTTTCTGCGAGTTCCTGCGACCACTGTTTCCGCAGATTGGCGGGCGTGATCACGAGGATGCGCCGCTTGCCCTCCGTCCATTTCTGGGCGAGCACCAGACCCGCCTCAATGGTTTTCCCGAGACCGACCTCGTCGGCGAGGATCGCTCCTTTCGAAAGCGGCGATTTGAACGCAAACAGTGCCGCCTCAACCTGATGGGGATTGAGATCGACCTGGGCATCGAGCAAGGCACCGGCGAGCTTCTCGGAATCAGCGACGGATCGCTGCCGGGTAAGTTCGTGAGCGAACAGCTTCGCATGGTACTCGGTGGCCAACTTTCTTCCTCCCCGGCTTCAAAGGCCAATAATTCTCGTAGCGCGTCTCAAGCGCGCTTTTTGCGTCGACCGCCAACCGCACGGCCTTCGTTGCTGCCAAGTTTGAGCGGTATTGCCTGCTCCCCGCCGTAACCGGCCAAGAACTGCGACAAAGCGTGACGAACTATCCACGCTGCCGAAACATCGTTGCTCGCGGCAAGCTGCTGGACCTGCTGGTAAAGATCGGCTGGCACGATCACGGAAGTTCGAACGGTCTTCCCCTAATCAACCGGCATCGGCTCTCCCCACGAAGCAGTGCACCAGATGTACCAAAATGTGGTGCACCTTGCATACCGGCATTTTGTCGAAAAAGACCGACGCAGAAAGCCGGGCGGGGCAAACAGATTTTGCGGAAAAGCGGTGCCAGTCGCCAAGGCACGCGGCCCGATTCGGTCCGCCGCCGTCCCTAAGTGGCCAGCTTCTGCCCAATCGAAAGCCTCTGGCGGCGCTATGATCCCATCAGAACTGAGAGCTGAAGGGAGCACACGTTATGTTTATTCGAAAGGGTGAGCGGCCAGCTTGCACTGCCTTTCAATGCAACGGTGGGCAAGTCCGCGTCCAGGAGCGAGTGCCTTGCATGACCTGCACCTACTCACAGAAGAACTCATGCCCCGCTTGCGCGGGGACGAAGTACGTCCGCAGGGAGGCGTGGAGAACCTGCATCACCTGCTGGGGGCGTGGATAAAGTATGGCGGGCGCGCTCGCCACAAACTCGCCACAAGCCCAAAAAGTCTGCCTCGGAGAATGGCGGATTCCTGCGGGTTACGGCGGACCGGTCTCTTGTGGCAAAAACGGCCCCAAGGGGCCGTTTTGTTTCCATAGCTTCTGACTAAGTGATTGATTTTGTTATGGTCGGGGCGACAGGATTTGAACCTGCGACCCCTTGCCCCCCAGGCAGAACATTATGATGGGGAATCAATAAGTTAGCATATCTCTGCCACAGACTAGCCACACGGTATCCTCTGCATCGAAGTAAGAACACTCGTACGAGGCTGCGGAGCAGTATCGGCACGTTCAATCAAATGACCATACACATCAAGGGTCGTCTGAATGCTGCGGTGGCCCATGAGCTTCTGGATGCGTTTCAGGTTGATGCGCTGATCGATGAGCATCGATGCATAGAAATGGCGCAGATCGTAGGGCATGTATTTTGGCCTTTCGACCAACTGGCCGTCTTCCTGCACTTTGACAACCAGACCCGCTTCTTCACATGCGCGGTTAAAGCCGCGCCGCCTCTAGTTTCGAACGTTTTGCCAGCCGCCGTTTTCGGAGGGAAACACCAGATCGTAGTCGTTCTCGACCGAATGATTTTTGATGAAATGTTGGATGATGTCCAACGTCTCCGCGCTGAGATCGATGAAACGCCGTCCCGCACGAGTCTTGGTGACGGTTATCTCGTCGCCGCCACCATCGAGGGCGCGATCCACTTCAACTCCTGCCTCGCTCACATTGGCGCGGGCGAGCGCAAGATACTCTTGTGGCCGCATACCCGAGTCCACGGCGAGATAGAGCATGGGCCGATATTTTTTCCACGGCTCACTAACCCGCATGTCCCGAGAGTTCGCGAGCCTATCGGCGGCGGATAGTAGCTCGCTGATCTCCCTCTCAGTCGGAATCGCCACGGGTACATCATAGCGGGACTCAGCCCTCACACAGACGCCAGCTGCCACGTCATGTTGCAGGATCGTCCGGCTAATCATTTCAAGAATCATAGAATGAAAGGACTTCAGCACCTTGTGGGCCACATCGCGGCTATAGTGCTGCAAGAGCCATGATCGGAATTCGATGACATCGGATTTCGCCAGATCGGCCAGCCCTTTATCCCAGTCGTATTTTTTGATGATCGAGGCGCGGTAGGTGTAATTCTCCAAAGTGTATTGGGTCACCGGCTCGCGACCGTCTCTGCCTTCCTTCTCGCAGATATGCAGCCACTTTGTCAGCCCTTGCTCCACCGTCTGAATATCCGATGAGCGGCGAGAGGCCTTCGTGCGAGCCAATCCGTTCTCGCGAAATTCGAGAGCTTCCTTCCGTGTTGCAAAGGTCGCGTATGCGTAGCCCGACTTTGCTGCTTTGCTGGGGTGACGAACTTGATAGGTGGTGCCTTTGGCTCCCGTGCGCTTCCTAATGTCGGACAAACAATACTCAAAAAAATATCAGTTACAGAAAGACGTATAGAATCACAGTGTCCATCACTCTTGCAAGTTATTCTCGGCTTCTACTTGCAGCTTTCGATATGCGGCAACAAGGGCGCCTTTCTCGATTTTGAGCGTGCCGGTCAGCGGATCGACAAAGAACGGAAGTTTCCTCTTGCCCTGCGCATCCTTGTCAGCAGCCCGTTTGATCTGACGGTCGGACAGCACAACTCCTATTGATGACAACTCGTTGCGCGCTTCGGAAAGAGTGATGTAGGTCGGAATATCCATCTGAAAATCTCCAATATTATTGAAAGCAATACTGTAATTATGACAATTGCGGGTTGCGCAATGCTTAATTAGCGCACTGCTACATACTGTCGTATGGCCAGTTTCTGACCAACTACGCCTGCCTCGCGGCTGTCATCCTGCAACCATGAGAAAGGAACGTCAAAATAGCTGCCAGACAGAACCTGGATTGGCAGTCATCGACAACTTCCCTGATGAGGTTCCTGTGACCGCAGCCGAGCTCGATGTTGTCGAAGCGTACTTGATGTCAGCTATCGTTGAAATTCTCTCTGCCGCACGTCCCAAAGCTGATGCGCTGGACTCGAAAGAGTCGCAATATTCGGCAAGATGGGAAGCCAGTCCCTAAGGCGTCGCCCTCATGACCGAAGTCGCCACTGAAACCATCGATAGGACCGAGGCCAAACGCGCAGCTCTCTATCTGCGCGTTTCAACCGGTCGTCAGGCCGAAGCCGATCTTTCGATTCCAGATCAGCGCAGACAGGCGGTTGCATTCTGCGCAGCCCGCGGGTGGCAAGTTGCCGCTGAGTTCGTCGAACCTGGCGCAAGCGGCACGGATGATCGCAGACCAGAGCTTCAGCGTCTTCTCGATTTGGCGACGGGAGGCGGCACGCCATTCGATGTCGTGATCGTGCATTCGTTCAGCCGCTTTGCTCGCGATCATTTTGCGCTCGAATATCATGTGCGCAGTCTGCGCAAGGCTGGCGTTCGCCTTATCAGCATCACGCAGGATTTGGGCGACGATCCGATGAGCGTGATGGTGAGACAGGTCTTCGCGCTCTTCGACGAATACCAGTCGAAGGAGAACGCAAAGCACACGCTGCGCGCCATGCAGGAAAACGCCCGGCAAGGCTTCTGGAACGGCTCGAAGGCTCCCTTCGGATACTCCGTAGTCGATGCAGAGCAGCGCGGTTCAAAAACCAAAAAGCGCCTAGCAATTGATCCGGTCGAAGCAGAGACCGTGCGCCTCATGTTCCGCCTCTTCCAAAGAGGCGACGGCACTAACGGTCCTATGGGCGTCAAGGCTGTCACCAGTTGGCTCAACGAGCATGGCTACCGTACGCGCGTTGGCGCGAGGTGGGGTATCGGGCCTCTGCATCAGATTCTCACGCGTCCAACCTATAAGGGCGAGCACCGCTTCAATCGCAAGGTTTGGAAGACGAAGGAAGCGAAGCCTGAGTCCGAACAAATCGCCGTCCCTGTCGATCCCATCATCGATGCCGCGACCTTCGATGCGGTGCAGGCGATGCTGAAATCCAAAAATCCGAGAGCGATGCCGCCGCGCGTCGTAACCGGACCTATCCTTCTTACCGGTATTGCGACTTGCGCAAGCTGCGGCGGCGGAATGACGTTACGTACCGGAAAATATGGGCGCTACCGCTACTACACCTGCGCGACTTGTGCACAGAAGGGCAAGTCTGCCTGCAAGGGACGCTCTATCCCAATGGACAAGCTCGACAAGCTTGTGACTGAGAGGCTCGCCGAGCAGCTCCTGACGCCGGAGCGCATCGGAAAAATCCTCGCGGGAATAATGGAACGCCAGGCATCAAAGGACGAGGATTATTCGGGCCGCCTCACGGCTCTCCGGGCAAAGCTCGCCGATGCGCAAGGAAGGCTGGGTCGTCTCTATGCTGCAATCGAGAACGGCATTGCCGACCCAATGGATGCGACGCTCAAAGAGCGGGTCGCCACAGTAAAGACCGAACGTGATATTGCGCAGGTCGCGTTCGACCGGGCGGTTGCAGAGATGCGTCCAGATGTCCGCATCACAGAAGACAAGATCGCGGCCTTTACAGAGGTCATGCGCGCGAACGTCCTCAAAGGCGAAACGCCTTTCAGACGCGCCTATATCCGTTCCGTCATCGATCAGGTCGAAGTCGACGACACGGAAATCCGTATCCACGGGCGGCGGGCTGTTCTGGAGCGGCTGGTGATGGGCGGCGGGGCAACTCCTGCCGGAGTTCCCAGTTTTGTTCGGAAGTGGCGCGCCCGAAGGGATTCGAACCCCTGGCCTCTGCCTTCGGAGGGCAGCGCTCTATCCAGCTGAGCTACGGGCGCTTGCGCAATTCATCCACGTGAGCGCCCATGGACTTTTGTCATGGGCTTGACCGCGCGGCGTCGCCTTCTTAGCCGATTTTGACGCTCCGCGCCAAGCACCGTTTCACTAAATCGCGCCGCGCGCCATCTGGTCTGTGGGGCGACCTCAAGGCGTCGCTCAAATCTGTCTGGCACGGGCCGACGGCCCGAGCAGGCCGCGGCCTGTGAATCCCGGCCCGTTTCGAGAAGCGTCGCGCCGGCGCGCACAGGTAAATCTCAGCATCTAAGCCGCCGGCGCAAAGATCAAATGTCTCACAGCAAGCTGACAGCGGGGAATGGCGCAGCAAGCTTCGCCCGGCCGTCCTCGGCCCGACAAGCGTGCGCCATTCTCGTGGTTCCTTTGCTTGACCCAAGCGCGAACCAACTCGTAATGGAAAGACTAATGTATGGTGGAGAAGGCTGACTCGCCTCGAAGCTTTGCAATCTCATCTTTGAGTTGCAGTTTACGGCGTTTAAGTTCAGCCAGTTTCAACTCGTCAATCGCAGGGTGCATCAACGACTTTTCGATCTCACGGTCGAGCGCGTCGTGGCGCTGTTCCAAAGCAGTCAAATGATTTTCGAGTGACATGCAGAACTCCTTCTTGAAGTCTTCGCATGAGATCAGTGTGCCACAGGATTTCGATTTCGCGAAGGGCTTCGCAAAGGCGTGGCGAAAATTTCATGACGAGGGTATGACGCATTTTGCGGCGCCTTTTCGTTTTTCATGGGCCGGTCGAATGCGGCAGGCGCGCAAAGGCCATTGACGCCAGAGCGCGCAATGCCGCAAATCGGTCCGGCTCCGGTCCGGCTGGGTTCGCTGGAGCCATCGATGATCGCGCCTTAAGGTTTTGAAAAAATATGCCCGAAAAGCTAAGCGACGGCGAACGCGGCCCGTTGCAGGCCGAGCTTGAGCATTTGCGTCAGGAGCATCGCGATCTCGATGCCGCCATCGACGCGCTTCTTCATCTCGGAACGGTGGATCAGCTGCAGATCCAGCGCCTCAAGAAACGCAAGCTCTCTTTGCGCGACCGCGTCGCCTTCATCGAGGATCAGTTGACGCCGGATATCATCGCCTGAGCCGCAAGACCGCGGAATTATACTCGAAAGCGGCCGTTACGCTTTTTTCAAGCGCGCCAGCGTGAACAGCCCGAACGGCGCAAGCGCGCGGCGCTCCAGGAGGCGCGCGGCCGGGCGCGCGTCGATCCAGCCGCCAAGGACCGACCATTGAAATTGCGGCCGCCAGCCAAGATGGGCGCTGCGCTTGCCGAGCCACGCCTCGAGCTTGGCGATGATCCCGGTCTCGGCGCCGACATGGTTGACGAGCACAATCTCCCCGCCAGGCTTCACGACGCGCAGCAATTCGTCGAGCATGGCATGCGGGTCGGGCACGACGGTCAGCACGTAAGGGGCGACGACCGCGTCAAAACTCGCATCGGGAAATGCTAGGCGCGTTGCGTCCATGACGAGCAGCCCGTCGACATTCCGCAGCGATTTTCCGATCACGCGGCGCTGCGCTTGCCGCAGCATCGGCTCGCAGAGATCGACGCCGACAAGCCGTGTCCGCTCGTCGAACATCGGCAATTCGAGGCCTGTGCCGACGCCGACGTCGAGCACGCGCCCCATCGGGCGGTCAGCCGCCGCGACGGCGGCGAGGCGGCCGGCGCGCATGATGAGCGAAAAAACAAGGTCATAGACGGGCGCCCAGCGCGCGTAGGATGATTTGACATGAACGTTGTCGAGCGTCGCAGGGGCCGCGGATTCAGCTCCCGCGCCCATCGGGCGGGCGAACTCGGAAAGATGATGACCTGTCAAAAGTGCGATCCCTCGATCGGAGTTTTCGAAGATGCGGCGCAAGACGGAGCCCGGCGCCTCAGGCGGGCCTAGACAGGGACCGAGGCGGCTTCAGCGGCCCGGCTCGTTGCCGGACAGACGTCGATGGCGGATTCTGTCGAGCTGATGAAGCCGCCGCCGAGAACGCGGGCGCGCGGCTGGTCGGAGGCGTAGAACACGCAGGCCTGACCGGGTGAAACGCTGTCCTCGTCATGGACGAACTCGACATGCGCGCCGCCGTCCCGCGCGTAAAGCCGGCCGGCGACAGGAGGCCGCGTCGAGCGCACCTGCACGAAAATATCGGCGCCCTCGCGGGGAAGGTCGCCGAGTTCGCCGTCGCCGATCCAGTTCACGGCGCGCAAATGCGCGCGGCGCGTCGCCAGCGCCTCGCGCGGGCCGACGACGACGCGCGCCCCTGCGGCGTCGAGCTTTATGACGAAGAGCGGTTCGCCAGCGTTGGCGTCGCCAAGGCCGAGGCCGCGCCTCTGGCCAATGGTGTAATGAATGACGCCCGCGTGGCGTCCGAGCACGCGCCCGTCGATATGCACGATCTCGCCGGGGACGGCGGCGCCGGGAGACAGTCTTTCGATCAGATCGCTATATTTGCCCTTTGGCACGAAGCAGATGTCCTGGCTGTCCGCCTTGTCGGCGACGATGAGGCCGAACCGCCGCGCCAGCGCGCGGACGTCGGTCTTGGTCATGTCGCCGAGGGGGAAGCGCAGCATCTGCAGCTGGCGGCGCGTGGTGGCGAACAGGAAATAGCTCTGATCGCGGGCGCCGTCGAAAGCGCGGTGCAAAACGCGCTCGCCGGCTTCGTCGCTGCGGGTTGAGACATAATGTCCGGTCGCCAGGACGTCCGCGCCGAGATCGAGCGCGGTATCGAACAGATCGGCGAATTTGATCTCGCTGTTGCAGGAGACGCAGGGGATTGGCGTCTCGCCTGTCGCATAGCTGTGCGAGAAGGGATTGATGACTTTTTCGCGAAATCGTTCTTCGTAATCGAGCACGTAATGCGGAATGTCGAGCCGGGCGGCGACGAGGCGCGCGTCCTGAATGTCCTGACCGGCGCAGCAAGCGCCTTTGCGGTGGATCGCCTCGCCGTGGTCGTAAAGCTGCATGGTCACGGCGATCACGTCGTAGCCCTGCTCTTTCATGAGCGCGGCGACGACAGAGGAATCGACGCCCCCGGACATGGCGACGACGACGCGCGTCTGCGCGGGCGGCTTCGGCAGCCCAAGCGAATTCAGCTCGCGCCGGCCCTCGGCCGCGGCCGCTTCTGGCGAATGACTTGCGCTCATGATCGCCGTCGCTTGCTCCGCTCCCGGCGGCGCGCTACGCCCCGCCTCACCGTCCCATGCCGCAATTCGTCCTGGGAGGGCGGCCGCCCCGACACAATTGCGACGCGCCAAAACCCATGCAGAAGCCACGCCTCCGCTCATTCGTCAACAAAATATAATGATCTGCGGTCTATGTGCAAAGGACTCGTTTGCCGCCGGCTGCGAATCATTTTGCTTGGCCCGTGGCGGCGGCGCCCCGTTTCCCCGCGTCGCCTGCAAGCGTAAAGGACGGAAGCGTTCCAAGTTGAGACGATCAAAGCGGTCTTTGCTGGCTAGAGCGCGCAAATCAACGCCAGTAATCAGAAATCATTAATAAAACAACGGCATGGGCTTAGGCAAATCTTAAAACACGCCGCTTATGTTCGGCTCGATCTGATTTGTGATCTGAAGTTCTGTGAGTTGCAGACATGGCCGAACCGAGCCGTCATCGCGCGAAATATGTCATCGGCCCCGATGGAAGTCCTTTGACCTTGGCCGATCTGCCCCCGTCCAGCACAAAACGCTGGGTGATCCGGCGCAAGGCCGAGGTCGTCGCGGCCGTTCGCGGCGGTCTGCTCTCGCTGGAAGAAGCGTGCAACCGCTATACTTTGACCGTCGACGAATTCTTGTCCTGGCAGATGTCGATCGACCAGCATGGACTTGCCGGACTACGCACCACGCGGATTCAGCAGTACAGGGCCTAGCTAGACCGCGGCGCGCCCCCGCAGGCCGCCGAATGAGACCGCGCGGGCCGCTGAATTCAAATCCAGGACAGCGGCGCGCTTGCAGGCTCGCCCCGTCCGGGCTAGAACCCGCCATTCGCTCAACGCTCCCTTCGTCTAGCGGTCCAGGACGTCGCCCTCTCACGGCGAAAACAGGGGTTCGATTCCCCTAGGGAGCGCCAAAGCTGTGAGGGACTTAGCGCTATTTGGCCGTGCGAGGCGATCCTCGCGCCCAACTCCTGCCCAATAAATAGGCGAACGGCCCTGATTTTCTCGCATGATGACGCACAGCTTATTGCCGTCTCGCGTCGCCCTACGTCGGCGCGCCGGTCGTCCACTCCCAGGTGTTGCCGATCTGATCGTAGAGGCCATAATTGTTCGGTGGAAAGGACCGTACCGGCGAGCGCGCTCAAATCCATCTCTGCGAGATTTTGGAGAGGAAACTGGCCCTCCCACGTATTCGCCCTATCGCGATCCCCGGGCGTGAACTCGTTGCCCCAGGCAAATTCGGCGCATCCATGCCGCCGCGCTGCAAATCCTATTAGGCGTGGCTTTCGCGGAAGGCGCGATGCGGGCGACGGGATGGTCCATCAGGCAAGGTGATTGCCGTGGCGTGAGCTGACCCTCTCCGGCTGGTTTTGTCTTCGGTGGTAGCCTTTCTCGCGAGGCAGAGACCCGATCGAAATCCGACTGCTGGCGCGACATGATCGGCAAATTTGTTTCGGTTCGTCTGCCCGCTCCGATTTCTTCGGACGAGCGCTTCGCCGTGCTCGCGCCCCCTTGCTCGTCTGCCGCCCAGCGCTTCGGGAGGGGCGTGCTCTGCCGCCATCATATGCCGGAACGACCAACAGCGCTCTCGGCCCAGCCGCGAGCGTCGCAACGACACGTTGCAAATCTGCAACGAAGCTAGATATTACGGCCCGGCGATTTTTACATAACGGAGGTAGGTTTAAATTGGAATAAATACATTGATTTTGTGAGGCCTTTACTTCGGCGTCCGCCGCCGCCTAGCGTGAACCAACCGCAAGCCAGCCAGCGCCCGTTCCCCATCGCAAGCCAGCCAGCGCCTCAATCCATCGCAAGGGGCTGGATATGTCTGTTCGAGCAGGGGCGGCCACCGCGGCTGTCGCCACTTTCTTCGCTATCGCGCCAGTCTACGGACAAACCGCGCCGGCTCCATCTCAAGACGCCGTCCCGGCCGCGGACGCCGCTGCGCCGAATGCAGGGTTGAGCGGCGCAATCTCACTCGATCAGATCACCGTGACATCGACCAAGACGCCGGAACAAGCTATCGACGCCCTTTCCGCGTCGAGCGTTGTCGACACGTCGCAAATCAATATCCTGCAGCCCTCGAAAGCGTCGGGCGTTCTGCAAGATATTCCGGGCGTGACGACGCAGGAAAGCCAGAATGATCCGGGCCAGTCGGTGAACATTCGAGGCCTGCAGGATTTCGGGCGCGTTAATATTCTGGTCGACGGCGCGCGCCAGGATTTTCAGATCTCCGGCCATAATGCGAACGGCACCTATTATCTCGATCCGGCCTTCATCGGCCGCGCCGACGTCACGCGTGGACCGGTCTCCAATATTTATGGATCGGGCGCGATCGGCGGCGTCGTTTCCTACACCACACGCGGCGTTGAAGACGTTCTTGATCCCGGCAAGATCTATGGGGCTTCGCAGACGACCGGCCTTGGCTCGAACAGCCGCGAGATCCTGACGAGCACCGCGGGCGCCGCGCGCTTTGGCGATTACGCCGATCTTTACGCGCAATTCGTCTATCGCGGCCTCGCCTCCTATTTCGACGGCGTCGACGAAAAGGTGGCTGATACGGGAAGCACGCTCGCCGGCGGTCTCTTCAAGGCAAACCTCCGCCCGGCGGAAGGGCAGCAGATCACCGTCTCGACGCTCAATCAAAGCTACAATTTCACGAACAACGGCACGAGCAATGCGGGAAGCCGGTTTTCCGACCATGTAACGACCGGAAATTACACGCTGGGCTACACCGCTGCGCGGCCAGATCTGCCGTGGCTCGACTTCAGCGCCAAGGCATATTACACGACGACCAAGAACCAGCAAACGGCGTTGGCGCCGGACGAGACTTATGAGGCGCTCGGCGTCGTACCGGGAGACCCGCTTGCCGACTCAATGTCGACAATCGGCTTCGACATTCACAACACGTCCCGCTTTGATACCGGACCACTCAGCCACGAGCTGACCTATGGCGGCGACAGCGCATGGGACCATGTCAACACCTTCGACAATGCAGGCGGATTTATCTCGGCTCTGACGCCGTCCGGCAACCGCCGGCTTTCGGGTGGATTCGTTCAGGATCAGCTGCGCTATGGCGGCTGGCTGAGGTTCGTCGGCGCGCTGAGATATGATGATTACAGTCTGACGGGCGACGGCGTTAACTCCGGAGGAGGGCATCTCTCGCCGAAAATAACGATCAGCGTTACGCCCGTTCAGGGAATCGAACTTTATGGACTTTACGCCGAAGCCTATCGCGCGCCGTCGGTCACAGAGACCTTCATCGAAGGCGTGCATCCCTTCCCGGCCTTTAACATCCTGCCCAATCCGGACTTGACGCCTGAAACCGGCCACAACTTTGAAGGCGGCGTCAATATCAAATACGACAACATCCTTGCGCAAGGGGACAAGCTTCGCATCAAGGCGAATGTGTTTTCGAACACCGTCGACAATTACATCGACTTTGAGCCGGTCGGTCCATCCTTTCTGGTGCCGTTCATACCCGGCGCGCCGACGTCGCTTTGCAATGTCGCGCCCTTTCTCTGTTTTCCGATCACCTCCTTTCAATATGTCAACATCGCGCAGGCGCATCTCTACGGCGTCGAGCTCGAGGGCGGCTATGACTGGGGCGGGGGCTTCGTCACCATTTCGGGGGCGCATATCAATGCGCGCAATGTAAGTGCGAACCAGCCGCTTATCACGTCTATTCCAGACAAAATCAGCGGCACGTTCGGCCTGCGCTTTCTTGACCAGCAGCTGACGATCGGCGCGAGAGCCGTGTTTGTCGCTTCGAGCGTCAAGCTTTACGACGACACCGGAGCGACGACGAACGAGCCCACAAAGGGATACGGGCTTCTCGACCTCTTCGCGTCTTACAAGTTCAGCGAATCGGTGAATGCCGATCTCTATCTCAAGAATGTGTTCAATCAGCAATATACGCAATATCTGAACACGCTGCCGAGCGCCGGCTTCGGCGCGAAGGCCTCGCTTACTGTTAAATTTTCGTCGATGTGATCGACGCGCCAATCAATCAGGGAGCACGCCATGTATATCGCAATGAATCGTTTCAAGGTGCGCAAGGGCGAGGAGCCGGCTTTCGAGGCGGTCTGGCGCGCGCGTGAAAGCCGCCTCCACGAAATGACCGGATTTTCCGCCTTTCATCTGTTGCGCGGACCGGAGGGCGAAGACCACACGCTCTATGTGTCGCACACGATCTGGGACAGCCACGCCGATTTCGTCGCCTGGACCAAATCGGAGCAGTTCCGCGACGCGCATAAGGATGCGGGAAAGGGCCCCTCGCTCACGATCGGACATCCGGTCTTCGAGGGGTTCGAGGCCGTCGAACTCGCCGATGTGACAGCCTGACGGGCCGGGCGGCGAGGCGCTCCCGCGTTATCTCTGGGGCGCCGCTGCTCGGCGCCGCGGCACGATGAAAGGGACATTGCCGGGCGGAGGAGCGCCGACCTTGACGTCGAGCCGAAAGACCGCGGACATCAAGGCATCGGTCATCACTCTTGCCGGCGCTCCGCGCGCGACGATCCGGCCGTCCTTGAGGACGATGAGGTCGTCGGCATAGGCCGCGGCGAGATTGAGATCGTGGATCACCGCGACCACCGCCACGCCTTCTTGCGCCAGCCGCGCCGCGGCGTCGAGCAGATCAAGCTGGTGGCTGAGATCCAAATTTGCGGTCGGTTCGTCGAGAAAAAGGATCTGCCGGTCGCTCACCGTTTGACCCGCCGCGATCTGGCCAAGCACGCGCGCGAAATGGACGCGCTGCCGCTCCCCGCCGGACAAGGTCCCGATCAATCGCGAGGCGAGATCCGAGACGTCGGCCGTCTCCAGCGCCCTGCCGATCACAGCGCTTTTTTCCGCGCGCGACAGGGACCGGCCGACGCCGTCAACGCCGAGGCCTGCGACCTCCCGCACCGTAAAGGGGAGTGATACGGCCCCGCTTTGCGGCATCACCGCCCGAATGCAGGCGAGCCGCCAGGGCTTGAACGCGGCGAGGTTTTCCCCGAGCAGCTTGATGCCGCCCTCCTTTGGTCGGAGCTCTCCGGTGAGCAGCTTCAGCAAGGTCGACTTGCCTGCGCCATTCGGTCCTATGACGATCGTCATGCGTCCGCCCGCCAGTTCAAGCGAGGCGTCGGCGATCAGGACGCTTGTCCCAACGTGATAGGTCAGGCTTTCCGCCGTCAGGATCGCGTCTGTCATTCGAAATAGCGCATTCGGGTGGAGAGAAGCCAAAGGAAGAACGGCGCGCCGATAAGCCCGGTTAAAATGCCGATCGGCGTCTCGGCGGGCGCCGCGACGGTGCGCGCGAGAATGTCGGCGAGCACGAGCAATGAGCCGCCGAGGAGAATGCTCGCCGGAAGAACGAGACGATGGTCGGCGCCGACTGTGAGACGGATGAGGTGCGGCGCGACGATGCCGATGAAGCCGATCGGGCCGGCGAGCGCGACGCCGACGCCAACCGCCATCGAGGCAAGCGCGATCATGATGCGCTTGTCCCGTTCGACGTGAACGCCAAGGTGAAAAGCTTCCGCCTCCCCGAGCGCGAGCGCGTTGAGGCTTCGCGCCAGAAAGGGCGCGGCGAGAAACACCGGCATGATCAGCGCCGCCGCGACGGCCGTCTTGGACCAGTTCGCGCCGCCAAGGCTGCCAAGCAGCCAGAACGTCAGATCGCGCAACTGGCGGTCGTCGCTGATCGTGGCGAGGAGCCCGGTCAGCGATCCGGCGAAAGAGCCCACACCGATCCCTGCGAGCAGCATGGTCGCGATCGACGTGCGGCCGAGGCGCGTCGACAGGACATAGAGCAGCGACGTCGCGACGAGGCCGCCGAGAAACGCGGCGACGGGAAGAGCCCACACGGAATAGGCCGACATTAGCGGCGCGGCGAAACGGTCGCCAAGAACAATCGCCGCGGCGGCGGCGAGCGCCGCTCCGGCTGAAATGCCGACCACTCCGGGATCGGCGAGCGGATTGCGAAACAGGGCTTGCAGCAACGCGCCGGACAGCGCAAGCGCGCCGCCGATGAGGAAGCCGAGAAGCGTGCGCGGCAATCTGATGTTGAGCAGGATCATGGAGTCTGCCGATTGCGCAAACTCGCCTTGCAGGATCCGGACGATGCGCGCAGGCGCGATCGCCGCCGCGCCAAGAGCGATCGACGCCAAACCGACCAGCAGGCACGCGCCGCACAGAACCGCAATCGTCGCAATGAATTTTTCGCGAGACGAATCCCTATCTCCGCGCCAGCCATCGCGCCTGGCGAAGAAGGTCACGGCGCCGCCGTCGCGAGCGACGGATAAAAGGCCTCGATCAGCTCGCGTGCGGCGTCAGGCGTGCGCGGACCGAAGCCCAACAAGAAGAGCCCATCCAAGGCGAGAAGCGCGCGCGTTCTGGCGGCCGGCGTCAAAGCGAAAGCCGGTGACGCGAAAACGGTCTCGGCGTCGACATGATGATCGCCATTTTTCATCATGAGCACGAAGTCCGGAGCGGCGGACGCAATGGCCTCGTCGGTCATCGGCTTGTATCCGTCAACGTCCTCGGCCGCGTTGACGGCCCCTGCGAGCGCCAGCATGCTCGCCGCCGATGTGTTGCGGCCGCCGACGAGCGTGCGTCCGTTGGCGAATGACAGCACAAAAAGCGCGCGAACGGGTTTGGTGATTCTTGCCCGCAATCCCTCGAGCGCCGCGAACCCCGCGCCGACCTCGCGATTGAGCTTCGCCGCAGCGTCCTTGGCGCCGACGGTTTCGCCTAGAATTTCGATCTTGCGGCGGATGCCCTCCGGCGTCGGCGCGTCAGGAACAATTTCCAGAGGCGCCCCGGCCGCCCGAATCAACTCCAGCGCCGCCGGCGGCCCCGCTCCTTCGATGGCAAGGACGAGCGTCGGCTTCAAGGACAACACGCCCTCCGCCGAAATTGCCCGGACGTAACCGACAGAGGGCTTCTCCTGAAGAGCGGACGGCGGAGCAAGACTCGTCGAGTCGACGCCGACAATCCTGTCCTGAGCGCCGAGCGCATAAAGGATCTCGGTTATCGAGCCGCCGAGCGCGACAATCCTCGACTCCTCCGCCCACGCCGCCGTGTTGGCCGTCAGGAGGGCGAAGACAAGGGCGGCCGCCGCGAGCTGCATGAAGGTCGAGGGGTGTGTGAGACCGGGCCGCAATTTCACGATCGCGCTCATTTGGTCAGAATGAGTTTATCGTTCGACGTCAGGCGCAGGCGATAGCGCTCGGAGCCGTGCAGGATGATGATTTCGCGTCGAGAGGCGAACAACTCCTCAGAGGAAACCACATGCGCATCCTGGGGCGCGGCATCCGAATTCGGAGGCGGGTCGTCTGACTTGATATTACTGTGCTTCATGGGCGTTGCTGCTCTTTCGGCACGCTAAGCAGTTTAGAATTACCTTAATTCTAAATAGCAATACTGTTCTGAGCTTGCGTATCCGATAAGACTCGCCGGGGTCAACTGGCGTTCGCCTCCCGCGACTTCATTCACTTCGTCCGCCGCTTGCGCCGCGGCAAGCGCGACCGCGCCCCGCGCTTCGATCGACGTCGCCATGCGGGCGGGTTTGCGCGCCGAACGCGCGCGCTGCTACGCGGTGAAGCCGGACGGGTCAGAGGCTGCGCTGAGAATCTTTCTTGCGTCGATTCCGCACTCCACCGCCTTTTTCCGTGTCGCCTGGGAAGCGCGTTCGATGAGAAAGTCGGCGGTCTGATCCGTAAGGCTGTGCGAAGACGAGCGCCACCGTCGTTGACCTGAATTGGCTATAGCTTGGGCGGCGGGTCACGTGTCGCCTCGGCCATGCTGCCAGCTTGCGACGTCTCCTCCGGTAAACGGCTGCAGTAGTTCCTCCCTTGATCGTGGAGCCGGTCATGCGCGCCGGCTCCATTTTGGTTGGCCAAAGTTGCTCGCCCCGATCCCCTTATGTCGAAATCGGCGGCACTCGCCGCTCCGGTCTAGGCAGACTACAGCAGGCGCATATGGCGCTCGCGATGCACCATGTCGTGATGACGCTGGTGATGATAATCGTGGTGGCGATAATGCATATCGCGGTCTCCCATCATTTCATGATGATGCCGATGGTACATCCCTTCATGCATCTCTCTCTCTTCAGCACTGGCTAGAGCAGGCGCCAAAGTCAAAACCGACGTAAATATGCAGGCGGCAAGTATCTTTTTCATATCAATGATTTCCTATCCCGAGACTGGCTTGTCGTCGGGATGGTGAAATCCGTAGCGGAGGCAACAGTTCCGCTCATGCCCGCTGAATTGCGCGGTCGAATAGCGCCGAGGATGCCGCGCGCCAACGAAAGCAGGCAGCGTGCGAGAACATATGCCGACCGGGCTCATGGCAGAGCCTCGGCGCGCCTTTAAGCGAAAGACTATAAAATACTAAGAGCATTCTAAAGATCCGGGCGGATTAGGGCGCCATTATATTTCGACGCCTTGAAACGGGAGGTCGAAATGTCGACAAGAGATGTTTGGTCTCAATACCCGCCCTTACCAACACAGCAGCCATGGCCGCGTTTTTTGCTTAAGATGCTGGTCCAGATTTGCGCCATCGTGGTGGCCGGCTTTCTCCTTTACGTTACTGTCCAGGCGCAAGCAAAGCTTATCACCGCCGACCATACTGAAGATTTGCCCTTTGATTAATTGCGGCTGCGGCGCTGCGGCGATATAAGCCTTCACGCTTATCAAGCCCTCAAAGAAAATGTTGATAACAAAAAAATGAAGCATCAAATCCGCTAATCACATATGTGCTTTCCAGCGCTGCTTTGCTCGCCTTCACAGCCGTCTCGCAAGCTGCCGCGAAAGTCGCGCCCGGCGCGGTCACGAGATTTGAGGCTTGACGAAAGTCTCAAGGAGCGCACTATCGACGCGATTCGCGCCGCCCTTGAGGCCGCGGGCGTCGAATTCATCGCCGAGAGTGTCGGAGGGCCGGGCGTGAGGCTGAGGAAGGCAAAATGAGCGTCACGCCGCGACGTGATCTGGCAGACGTCAGTCAGATGAACAGGCCTGATCGTCCTGCGCCGCGGCGCATTTTCGCGCGAGCAGCGCATATGCACGCCGCTCGCGCCTTATGGGGACGCTGTTGATCATCCCTAAGCCACACTCATGCAGCGGCGAAGGAAGGTGCTAGTGACTGCCAAGCTCCAGCCGGCCAGGCCGCCAAGGCAGCAAATAGGCGCGGTAGGTGTTTACGCCGGCGGGGAACTGCGCGTTGAAGAGAAGATTACCCGACCGATTGAACTCTGAAAAGTAGGGCAATGAACCCCACCCCACGACGAGGTTGTCCCTGTCGGTCGTCTGGGCGTTGCCCTGCGACGGCGCGATCAAACCCTCTGGCTGCTTGTCGGATTTGATCAAGGTCGCGATGTGCTTCCGCTCATTCAACCGCACTGTGACGGCGCGGCTATAGCCGAGCTCATTTGTGGCGCCGGACCCGGTGTTGCCAGCTCCGGCCGACTCGTTGTCGAAGAATGTGTAGGTATTATCGCCAAGCGCCTCGGGGTCGTGCTGCCACGCGAAGATCTTGCCAGCATTGTTGAGAGTCTGGCCAGGCGCAGCTTCCAGTTTGAAGGTGGAGTTCTTGCCGCCGAGCCGCCAAACGATTGCGCCGGTTTTACGACTCACCTTATAAGCCGTCCACGTGTCGCGAGCGTCGATCAGGTAGTTGCCATCCGCGTCAATCTTGATGGCGTTGACGTGGAACCAATCCCAGGGCGAGCTCGCAGACCCAGGCAGCGGCTGCTGACTCTCGCTGAATGGAACGTGGTCCTCACTGTTCCACTGGAACAGCACCTTGCCCGTGCGGATGTCGATCTCCTGCACGACCCCGTTGATGACCGCCTGATTGGCTGGACCCCCGATGGATGTTAGGTCGGCGGTGGCGGCGGCATAGGCGAGAATCAGCGCGGTGTTCCGCGGAGTGATCAGGAATTCGTGACCGTCTGCGCTCAGCCCGTTGCCAGCGTTGACGGTCGCGATCTGCCGATAGTGGTCGTCGTAAATGTAGTCGACGCCTTGAGCAAGGCCCCCCAACCCGGCGCCCTGCCACCATGTCAGGACGGGCTTGCCGCGGTAGTGCTGCACGCGGAAGTCGCTCGCCTCCTGCCCCGCGGGAACAGCGTGGAACCAGATCACATTGCCGCTATGATCGAGGATCTCGGCGCCATTGGCGTAGGTGGTCTGACCGCCGAAGGGCGAGATGAAGAAGTAACCCGGGCTAACGAACGGGCTGGATGTGAGGATCGTCACAGGCGGTGCTGTTGTCGGGGCGGCGAGCACAGCCTCCGACCCGACCAGCGCAGCCCCGAGGCTGGCCGCCGCCGCCGAGCAGGCGATGCGCCGACCCCACTGTTGCGAGCACCCTACGGACTTGCGCAAGGACCAAAATCGAAACATCGCTATACCTTTCGGGTTGAGAAGGCTGCGGAGGAGGCGGGAGCAAACAGCGAAGACTATAATGTCTATAGAAACACTAGACTAATAAGAAGCCGCCGGTCAACCCCGCGGCGGCATTCGGGATCAGTCAAAGGGATCGCACACGCCGCGAAGATCGCCTCTCCGCAGGCGACTCTCCGAGCTCCGTTTGGCGCGGCCGGCAAAACTAGTGCTAGATTGACGGCATGATGGATTTCTCCCCTGCCGCCGCGGTTTTGCCCCGCCCTCCCGCGCCGGCGCCGCGCGCGGGGCCGCTCGGGCCGCTCCAGACCATGTGGGTCCTGCGCAAAAACCCGATCGAAACTTGGACCCGCGCGCATTTCGAACTGCCGATCCTCGTCGGACCCACCATCCTCGGGACGATCGCGGTGCTGAGCGAGCCGGGCGCCATCCGCCGCTTCCTCGTCGACAACGCCGCCAATTATCGCAAGGACGCCCTGCAAAAGCGCGTGCTCGGGGAGGGGCTGCGCGAGGGGCTGCTGATGGCCGAGGGCGACGACTGGCGCGTCCAGCGCCGGACGCTGGCGCCGCTGTTCACGCCCAAAACGATCGCCTCCTTCGCCCCGGCGATGAATCTGGCCGCCGAAAAGCTCGTCGCGCGCTGGATGAACTTCAGGGACGGGCGGCTGTTCGACGTCCAGCCGGAAATGGCGCGCGTCACCCTCGACGCGCTGGGCCGCACCCTGTTTTCCGACGGGCTGGGCCGCGATCCGAGCGAATTTACCACGGCCTTGACCCGCTATTTCCTGACCCTCGGAACGCTCGACCCGTTCGATCTGCTCGATTTTCCCGATTGGGCGCCACGCTTCGGACGCAGTGGCGGCCGCGCGGCGCTCGGCTTCTTCGAGGACGTCGTCGACACGATCGTCGCTCGGCGCAAGCGGCTGATCGCGCAAGACGCGGGAGCCGCGCCGCGCGATCTCCTCACCCTGCTGCTTGAGGCGCAGGATCCGCAGACGGGCGCCGGACTGACAGGCGCCGAAGTCCGCTCGAACATCGTCACCTTCATCGGCGCCGGCCATGAAACCACGGCGAATGCTCTGATCTGGTCATTGTTTTTGCTGTCGATATCGCCTGAATGGCGCGCCCGCCTCGCGGAAGAAGCCGACGCCGTTCTCGCGGGGCCCATCGAGCAATATGCCGAGCGCCTCGTTGAGACCCGCGCCGTGATCGAGGAGGCGATGCGGCTTTATCCGCCCGTCGCGAGCATCAGCCGCGAGGCGATCGACTTCGATACGCTCGCCGGCCGGCGCATCCGCAAGCGAACGCTGGTGATGGTGTCGCAATGGGTGCTGCACCGGCACAGGCTGTTGTGGGACGAGCCGGACGTCTTCGATCCGCGCCGCTTCTTGCCGGGCGCGCGGGAAAAAATCGACCGCTTCGCCTATCTGCCGCTCGGAGCCGGGCCGCGAATCTGCATCGGCGGCGCTTTCGCGCTGCAGGAGGCGGCGATCATCCTCGCCCATATCATGCGCTCTTTCACGCTTGAGACGCGCAAAGGCTATGAAGTGAAGCCGGTGCAGCACATCACGTTGCGGCCGGAAGGCGGCCTGCCGATGATCTTGCGACGGCGGCGCGTTTAAGGCCCTCGGGGAAACATTTGGCGCTCCGGGTGTGTCCCCGCCGTGGCAGCGCGCGCCGGCGCCGTCACGCTGCGCATGACGCGCCGCGCCGACCGCCGCCCTTTCCGGTCGCGAGGGAGAGCGCGACCGCCTTCTACCGTTCGAGTTCCTTCAGCAATGCCCATCGTCGGCGCGGATCGAGGCGCGGAGATCGCCGAACCGCAATCTTGAACCTCCGAGGCCCGGTCGATCTCACTTCGCGGGAAAGTCGGTGCTGCGCGTCAGCTCCTCCCACCGATCCATATCTTTGGCCGTGGCGTCCATCTGTTCCCGCGCGCGGCGGAGGGCGTCGGACCCAAGCAGGAGATGAAGCGGCGGGGAGTCCGCATCGACGATCTCGATCATCGCCCGCGCGGCGCGCGCCGGGTCGCCGGCCTGCGCCCCGGCCATCGCGTCGAAGGCCGCGAAGGCGCGCCCGACGGTCGGCGCGTAGGCGTCGCCGTCCAGCTCGCTTTTCCGGAGGGAATGGGTCGACAGGAAATCGGTCCGGAACGCGCCAGGCGCTACGGCCGTCACCTTGACGCCAAAGGGCGTTACCTCCTGAGCTAACGACGCGGACAAACCTTCCAGCGCGAACTTGACCGCCGCGTAAAGCGCCGAGCCCGGTCCGGGCGCCCGCCCCGCAATCGATGTGATGTTGAGGATGTGTCCGGATCTTTGCGCCCGCAGATGGGGCAGGGCGGCCCGAAGCAGACGGATGGGCCCGATGATATCGACGTCGAAGACGCGCTCCACTTCGGCGTCGGTCGCCATTTCGAGCGGGCCGAGCTGGCCGTAGCCGGCGTTGTTCACGATCACATCGATGCGCCCCGCCAGCGCGAACGCCTGTTCCACAGTCGTCTGGATCGCTGGCCCGTCGGTCGTATCGAGCTTCAGCACGTGAAGCTGACCGGCGTCCGACGGAAGATCCGGCCGTCCCTGCCGCACCGTGCCGATGACGCGATCTCCCTTTGCGAGCGCCGCCCGGGCAAGCTCGAGGCCGAACCCTCGCGAAATGCCGGTAATAAACCATGTCTTCATGCTTGATCTCCTTCCGTCAGAGATATGGAGGACGATTGGCTGGTTCATAATGGCGCCGTTTCTGATATCGGTTATAAGCTAAGCTAAAAGGTGAGAGTCAAAGCGAATGGATACCCTTCTCTCTGGCAGCGACTACAACCAGCTGCGGGCCTTCGTCGCGGTGGGCGAGTTTCTCAGCTTCAGCCGCGCGGCCGAGGCGCTCGGGGTGTCGCCGTCGGCCCTGAGCCAGACGGTGCGGGCCTTCGAGGAACGCGTCGGCGCCAGATTGCTGAACCGGACGACGCGCAGCGTCGCGCTGACCGATGCGGGGGAGATCCTGCTCGGTCGCGTCCGGCCTGCTGTGACCGAGTTGGGCGACGCGCTCGTCCAGACGCGCTGCTCAGGCGAGCGGCCGACCGGCCTCGTTCGCGTCCATTCTTTCCGTTTGGCGGGAGAACGATATTTGGAGCCGATACTGGGCCGGTTCGCGAGGGACTTTCCTGAGGTGGTGCTTGACGTCACTCTCGACGACGCCGTCGAGGACGTGGTCGCCGGCCGCTATGATATCGCCATCCGGATCGGGGAAGTGATCGAGCGCGATATGATCGCCGTGCAGCTTGGCCCCGCTCTACGCCAGATTGCGGTCGCCTCCCCTGCCTATCTCGAGCGCCACGGCAAGCCGGAGCACCCTCGCGATCTGCTCCAGCATCGATGCGTCCGTTGGCGCTGGCCGGGGCGGGCGACGCCCTATGCGTGGGAATTTTTCGAAAATGGCGCTTGGTTCGAGGTGGCGGTCGATGGGCCATTGATCGTCAATGACAAGAATTTGGCCGTTTCCGCTGCTCTGCAGGCGGCAGGAATCGCCTTCGCAGTGGAGGATGTCGTCAGGGAGCAGATCGGCTCCGGCGCCTTGGTCTCCCTGCTTGAGCCATGGTGCGCCGACTTTCCCGGCTACTTCCTCTGTTATTCCAGCCAGCGCCAAATGGCGCCGGCCGTGCGTGCCCTCATCGACACGGTTCGGAGCGCCGCCGGCTGACGCTAAAGGATCCGGGGCGGGATCAGAGTTGCCGAGCCTTCGGCGTCGATCGCTGAAGCCGGAACGAACGGCTATTCCAGCATCCCGACTCGAACGGAAGGGCCGGAATACAATCGTGACAAGCCGCGCGATCCGAACGACCTGACGACCCTCGGAGTCTTTTGCCAGCGGCGATCGCGCTTCAATAGTGTGGGTGGGATCTCCGCGGAGAGAGAGACCCCACGCATGCTTCGATGACGCGGCATATTGCCTGTCTTGCCGCTCTAAACCTTCAATGGACTGCCGGTTCGAGTTGCTTGTCTTTGCTGGTTTGAACCTCAGCGACGACCTGAACGGGTAGCTTGTCCTTGCCGATTTGAGCCTTGGCGACGACGGCTTCGATCGGCTTGAGAGCTTCTTTGGAGAGGTTGGAATAGAGTTCGCCGACTTTCGTCAGATATGCAATGAAGTCCGCGAAAAACGTCTTGGTATATTCGGACTGGATATGCATCGCGCCCTCGAAAGACTTGGCGCTGCGCAGCTCTTCGATCAAGGTCGAGACCTTTGCGATCGACTGCGCCGAATAAGTTGTCGCTTCTTCAGCAATGGTCTTTAGGTTTTTGACAAAGGCGGACGACGAGGTCGTCGCGGCCTCGAGTTGCGCTTTGCTAAACTCTTGAAACTCCGGCGAGTTATTAGCCATCTAAGCCTCCAATGTCGAGAGTAAGAATGGCCGGGCCTCCTGACTTGAGGCAGCCAAGGACAAAAATTATCGCGCAATACGAAGGAGGTCAAGTTTATATTAAGTTCAGGCTAGGTTCATTCCAAGTTAATATCTAATTTATGCTAGATCTATATTTAGTTCATATTTCGACGAAGTTTGATCTGGAATAAACTTCAACCAAATTACGATGACGGCCTCTCATATCAATTAAGGCAACCGTCATCACAAAGTAGTGACTCCTCAACCCGCATCATTGAGATCAAACGGCGTCATTGAGGGAAAGAGCGGTGAAATCAGCGAGAAACGGGGCGGCGCGCTTGGGCGCAGCCACGCTGAAAACCGCCATGGCGTTGGAGCGGCCCCGCCGCGCGACGCAGCGATCGTGGCGATCGCCGACACGCGTCTGTCCGACCGGCGCCGGCGGCGGCGAGCTTAGATTTATCGGCTGGCCTGCGGGCGCCCCGCAGTGTCGCGCTATCCCAGCGGGTAGGCCGCCTCGACGACATAGGGGCCGCCGCCCGTCGAGGCGCGTGAGGAGAACAGCACGAAGCGGCTGGCTTCGAAGCGGCGCGAGAAGAAAAACCCGCGCGTCGACAGATAATCGGCGACCGCCATGGACGAGGCCGCTCGAAGCCGCGCCAGCGTCACATGCGGCGTGAATTTGCGCGGCTCCGGCGCAATGCCGATCCGTCGCAGCAACCGCTCCTGCTGCGCCTGCAATTCGACGAGGGGGGCCGCTGGCTTCGCCTTGGCGACAATCGCGCGGGGCTTGTCCCCGCCGAAAGAACCGAGCGTTTCCAGGGTCACCTCAAACGGTTTTCGGCGGATCTGCTCCAGCGCCATGTGAACGTCGTCGGCGGAGGAATCGTCGATGTCGCCGATGAAGCGCAGGGTGATGTGGTAGTTCTCGACATCGATCCAGCGCGCGCCATAAATGCCGCCGCGCATCAGGGACAGATCGGTCGCGACTTCCGGCGGAATTTCGATGCCGGTGAAGAGGCGGGGCATGGTTCCTCCCGTGCTGGAAGAAAAGAGCCGAATCGCGCGGCCGAGCGCGGGCATGCTTTGTCTAGCAAATCTCGCTCGCGCCGGAAACGCGCTCTATGCTGCGGGCGCGAAAAAACTCAGCCCGGACCTGGCTTGTCCCCAGAAGGCGCGGGTTGGCCGAGCTCGACCAACAGAGCGCGGACGCTTGGGAGAATATTGCGCACGATCTCATCAACGCCGATTGCATTGGGATGCATTCCATCGGCGAGCTTCAACTCAGGCCGCGGCGCGACCCCCTCAAGGAAAAACGGATACAGAATGGCGTCATATTTTTTGGCGAGGGCTGGGTAGATCGCGTTGAATTTTTCGCGAAACTCCGCGTCGAGATTCGCGCTCGCCAGCATGCCGGCGAGCAGCGTCCTGACGTTCTTCTCCTTGAGCTTCACGAGGATCGCCTCGATGGCCGCTCTGGTGACGGTGGGGTCGATCCCGCGCAGCATGTCATTGGCCCCGAGCTCGACGATCGCGCCGTCCGCTCGGTCTCCGAGCGACCAATCAAGGCGGGCAAGGCCGCCCGAGGCGGTGTCGCCGGAAACGCCGGCATTGACGATGCTGACCCGATAGCCTTCTTTGCGCAGCGCCTTTTCGAGCACCGCGGGAAAAGCCGCGCTCGCCGGCAGCAGATAGCCGGCGGTGAGGCTGTCGCCGAGCGCGAGCAATTTTGTCTCTCTCATGTCGTCTTTCGGCGCGATGGCTGCCTCAAGCGCGAAACCGTTGGAGGCGCCGAGCGCCGCGCAGGCGAAAGCCAGACCTTGGAGAAAAGCGCGGCGCCCGCCATATCTCGAATAACCTGCCGCCCTTGGCGCATCGCCGCCTAGGGCGGCCGACTCCCTGGATATCGTCAATGTCTGAGCCCGCGATTAAATTGCAGAATATACATCTGAGCCTCGGGCGCGGCGCGGCGCGCGTTCACATTCTGAAGGGCGTTTCGCTCTCGATCGCGCGGGGCGAGAGCGTCGGCCTCGTCGGTCCCTCGGGCTCGGGCAAATCCACCCTGTTGATGGCGCTGGCGGGTCTGGAGCGGCCGGATTCCGGCGCGATCACGATCGCCGGCGAAAGCCTTGACGCCCTCGGCGAGGACGCGCTGGCGCGGTTTCGCGGCGCCAAGATTGGCATCGTGTTTCAATCGTTCCATCTGATCCCGACCATGACCGCGCTTGAGAATGTCGCCATCCCGCTGGAGCTCGCCGGCGCGCCGAACGCCTTCGCCCGCGCCGCCGATGAGCTTTTGGCGGTCGGCCTCAAAGATAGGGTCGCGCATTATCCGGCGCAATTGTCGGGCGGCGAGCAGCAGCGCGTCGCTCTGGCTAGGGCGCTCGCCCCGCGTCCCTCAATCCTGCTGGCCGACGAGCCGACCGGCAATCTCGACGCGGCTACGGGGGAAAGCATCATCGATCTCATTTTCGCGCTACGGCGGGACCGGGGCGCGACGCTGGTTCTCGTCACCCATGATCTTGGCCTCGCCGCGCGATGCGACCGCACTATCGCTTTCGAGTCCGGGCGGATTGTGTCTGGCGCGCGGGGGACTGAGGCGGCGCAGGCTGTTTCCTAGCCGGCGGCGCCGAGCAGGGCGGCTTCCAGCTCTTTGTCGAGATCGCGTCCAACGCCGGCGACGCGTTCGTCGCCGAATTGGCTGAAGAACGAGGACGGTCTGTCATATTCAAAGACGCCGCGGCCTTGTTCGTCCTCATAGAGCACGACGCGCAACGGCGCATAGAGCGCAGCGGCGAGCCGATGACGGGTCATCGTCGAGGCGGTCAGCGGATTGCCGATCTCATATTGGAGCGCATTGCGGGCTTGGCCTGCAATCTGCAGCAGCGCGCCATGATTGCGCTGCGCGAAGATCGAGAGCTTTGGGCCATGCTCCCCATAGTCTTTGGCGCGGATCTGGTCGCCCTCGCTCAACGACGCCACGATGCCCGGATCAAGCTGCGGAACGCTCGCCTCCAATTTGCGGCGCACCTCTTCAAAGGATTGTGCTGACCGGATCGTAATATGATCGATCGCGATCACGGCAAACGTCGTCGCAGGCTCCGGCATGGCGGTCTCCCTGGTTTCCTTGAGTCGATATCCGCGCGGCGGCATAGCGGCCGGCGGTTCCGGTCTGATCGGCTTGACGGATGAAATCAACGGTTCGCTGCTCGCGCCGCGCCGAAACGCGCCCGATAATGTCCGGGTGAAAGTCCCACCACTTTCAGAAACACCTTGCGGAAGGCGCCTGGGTCGGCATAGCCGACCGCAAAAGCGATCTCCTCGACGGAGCGGCCGGTAAACTCGAGCATCTCGCGCGCCTTGCCGACGCGCAGATGCTGGCAATATTCGAGGGGCCGCAGCCCTGTCGCTTTGCTGAAGCGGCGCAAGAAGGTGCGCTGCTCAAGTCCCGCCCGGGCGGCCATGGCGGGCAGGCTCGTCTCGCGCGCGCCCTGCGCCTGCAGCCAATGCTGCACCTTCAAGATGGCTTCGTCGCCATGGCGCAGTTTTGGCGCGAAATGGCTGTAAAAGCGCTGTTCGCGTCCCGGCGGGTCGACCAGAAGAAAGCGCGCCGTCTCCGCCATGATCGTCGGGCCAAGCAGACGGTCGATCAGCTTGAGGCCGAGATCGGTCCAGGCCATCAGGCCGCCCGCCGTGATGATGTCGCCGTCGTCGATGATGAGCTTGTCCGTATCGACGATGATCTGTGGATAGCGCTGCTGCAGCGTCTCGGCGTAGACCCAATGCGTCGTCGCCGCGCGCCCGGCGAGCAGCCCCGTCTCGGCGATGAGGAAGGCGCCGGCGCAGACCGAGCCGAGCGTTGCTCCGGCCGCATGCTGCGCCTTGAGCCAGAGGGCGAGCGGCGCCATCGCCTCGCGCGTTTGCAATTCGCCAAGGCTCGGCGGCGCGATGAGGATCGCGGGCGCGCCCGGCGCATCCGGGTTTGTATCGAAGACCCGCGCGGCGGCGCTCCCGGCGGGCCCCTCCAGCCGCCAGTGGCTGACCCGCAGGACGCAGGCAGAATTGTGCTCGCGCGCGAGCCGGTTGGCGACCTCAAAAAGATCGGTCAGCCCATGCACCGCCGCGAGTTGCGCGCCCGGATAAAGCAAAAGGCCGATCTCGGTCAGCGCGCCGGCCATCTGTCAGTTTTGCCCCGGACTATGTCGGTTCCGCCAATCGGCAGCGTAATCCAGCCCCTGTATCAAAGCCACAGGAAGGCGAGGGCCTCCGGCAACCGAACAGGAGAGTGTTAATGGCCAAGCGCGCGCTGATCGTCGTCGATCTTCAGAATGATTATTTTCGGGACGGCAAATTTCCCCTCATCGGGATCGAGGCCGCCGCCCGCAACGCCGCGCGCGTGCTCGCCGCCGCCAGAGCCGCGGGCGATCTCGTCGTCCATATCCGCCATGAATTCGCGAGCGCCGGCGCGCCCTTTTTCGAGCCGGGATCGGCGGGCGCGCAGATTCATGAGAGCGTGTTGAATGAGCAGGGCGAGACGGTCATCGTCAAGAACCACATCAATTCCTTCCGGGAGACCGGCCTCAAGGCGGCGCTTGAGCGCGCCGGCGTCGAAGAAATCGTCATTATCGGCGCCATGAGCCATATGTGCGTCGACGCGGTCACGCGCGCTGCAAACGACTTCGGCTATAAGGTCACGGTCGTGCATGACGCCTGCGCGACGCGCGATCTCGAATTCAACGGCGTGCGCGTCGAGGCGGCCAAGGTTCATGCGGCCTTCATGGCGGCGCTTGGCTTCGCCTATGCGGCGACGCCCTCGACCGACGCCTATCTCGCCGCGGCCGCCAGCGAAAAGACCGCCGCCTGAGTGGTGAACGCGCCGTCCCTCGCTGTCTTGCGCAAAAGCCTCCTTGCGCAAAAGTGACTTGGGGCGGCGCGGCGCGCTCTGCTAAGGAATCGGCCTCGCTCCGAAAAATTCGCGGTTGGCGCGATGCTTTGACGCCGTGCGCCCGCCTGGGATATTTGCTCGATGTGGCCGATCTATCTGCAATCGCTCGCCGGCGGCGCCCTCATCGGCCTCGCGGCGGCGCTCTACCTTATGATCGACGGCCGCATCGCCGGCGTCAGCGGCATTGTTAGCGGGGCGCTGTCCTGGCCGGGGGCGGGGAGCCTGCGCAATCTCGCCTTCGCGCTCGGGATTTTCGGCGGCCCCTTCATCTACAGGCTGGCCTTCGGCGCGTGGCCGGCCTCGCATATTGACGCCTCGCTTGTCGTTTTGGCGCTTGCCGGTCTGCTCGTCGGCTTTGGCGCGCGGCTTGGATCGGGCTGCACCAGCGGCCATGGCGTCTCCGGCCTCGCCCGGCTGTCGCCGCGCTCCTTCGCGGCCGTCGCGACCTTCATGACGACCGCCATTGCCGCCGTCGCGCTGATGAACGCGCTGGGGCTGACATGAACGCCCGGCGCGAACCTTCGCAACTCTTGGCGGCGCTTGGCTGCGGCGCGCTGTTCGGCTTTGGCCTTGCGCTCTCCGGCATGATCGATCCGGCCCGCGTGCGCGGGTTTCTCGATATTTTCGGCCGCTTCGACCCGAGCCTCGCCTTCGTGCTCGCCGGCGCGGTCGCGATCTCGTTCGTCGGGGTCAGGCTGTCGCATCGCTTGCGCCATCCTCTGCTAGACGACAGTTTTCATCTTCCGACGGGCAGAACCATCGATGCGAAATTGATCGGCGGCGCGGCCCTGTTCGGGATCGGCTGGGGCATGGCGGGATTGTGTCCCGGCCCGGCGATCGCCGCGCTGGCGCTGGGAAAAGGCGGCGTCTTCGTCTTCGCTTTGGCGATGGCCGCGGGGATTTTGATCCATGACCGCTGGCTCGGCGGGACCGCCGCAAAGCCGGTCGCGGCGCCGGGTCGGGCCGTAACAGCCGAGTCGGCCGATGCCTGACCCCAACGCCGGCCGCGTGTGAGCGAAAACCTGTTCGATATCGCCGGCGTCCATCCAGCCGCCGAAGAGTTTCGCGCCCTGCTGGAGGCGCCGGGCGTAACAATCGAGCGCATCGTCTCGCATGGGCAGGCGAGCCCGCCCGGATTCTGGTACGAGCAGGCGCGCGCCGAATGGGTGCTGCTTCTTGCGGGAGCGGCGGGGCTTCGCTTTGCCGATGAGGACGACGTCCGCCGCCTCGCGCCGGGCGACCATCTGTTCATCGCGGCGCTGCGCAAGCATCGCGTCGAATGGACCGCCGCCGGGACGGCGACGATCTGGCTCGCCGTCCATTTCGGCTGAACAGGTTGCGCAAACATGCGCGCGCCGCGCAGAAAGTTGATTTGATGGAGCAGCTCGACGTCGCCGCCGGCTCGGCCCCCGCGCAATCCCTGGCGCGGCGCGGCTGGCGCGCGCCGCTCGCCCTGAAATTCGCCTTGCGCGATCTGCGCGGCGGCCTGTCGGGCTTTGTTATTTTTCTCGGCTGCATCGCCGTCGGCGTCGCCGCAATCACCGGCGTCGGCTCGCTCTCGCTGTCGCTGAAGGACGGCCTCGCGCGCGAAGGCGGCGCGATCCTTGGCGGCGACGTCTCCTTCGATCTCGCCCAGCGCGAGGCGAGCGGGGCCGAGCGCAGCTTTCTCGCCGGCGCGGGCCGCGTCTCCAGCGTCGTCCTGATGCGGGCCATGGCGCGTCCAGCCGGCCAACTTGCCGGCGAAGCTGCCGGCCAAGCGGGTGGCCAATCGGCTGGCAATGTGGCGATGGTCGAGATCAAGGCGGTCGACGGCCTCTATCCGCTCGCGGGGACGATCAGTCTTGAGCCGGCGACCTCGCTCGCCGACGCGCTGTCCGAGCGGGACGGCGTCTTTGGCGTCGCCGTCGATCCCGCCCTGGCGCCGCGTCTTGGCGTTTCGCCTGGGGCTGAAATCCGCATCGGCCAGGGGCGCTACCAGCTTCGCGCCATGCTGACGAAAGAACCGGATCAACTTGCCGGAGGCGTCGGCTTCGGACCGCGCGTGCTGATGAGCGACGCGGGACTGCGCGCGAGCGGCCTTTTGCAGCCGGGCGCGCTCGCCCATTTCGTCTATCGCGTTGCGCTTGGACAGGCAGAGGCGCCGGCGTCGGACGCCGCCGTCGAGGCTTTCGCCGACCGCGCTCGCGCGGAGGTTCAGGGCGCGGGCTGGGAAATCCGCACGCGCAAAAATATCTCGCCGCAGTTTTCCCGCAACCTCGACCGTTTCACGCAATTTCTGACGCTGGTCGGCCTCTCGTCGCTGATCGTCGGCGGCGTCGGCGTCGCCAATGCGGTCCGCGCTTATATCGCCCGCAAGCGCACGACGATTGCGATCCTGAAATCGCTCGGCGCCAGCGGTTCGCGGGTTTTCGCCGTGATGCTGATCGAGATCATGCTTGTCGCCTTGATCGGCGTCGCGCTGGGGGCCGTCGTCGGCGCTCTCTTGCCCTATATCGCCGCCGCCGCCTTCGGCGATCTGCTGCCGTTCCCGCTCGCGCCCGCGATCCACGCAAGGCCAATGTTCGAGGGCGCGCTCTATGGGCTCTTAACTGCGCTCGCCTTCGCCGCGCTGCCGCTCGGGCTCGCCCATGACGTTCCCGCGACGGCGATTTTTCGCGACGCGATCGAGATTGTCGCCAGCCGGCCGCGGGCGCGCTATATCGCCATCGCTTTCGCGGCGGCCGCGGCGCTGCTCGTCTCTGCCTTGATCCTCGCCGGCGACCGCAAGCTCACCCTGATTTATGCCGGGGCGACGCTCGCCGCGCTGGCGGCGCTGCGGCTCGTCGCTTTTCTGATCATGCGGATCGCGCGCAAGCTGCCGCGCGCGCGATGGCTGCCGTTGCGCCTCGCCATCGCCAATATTCATCGCCCCGGCGCCTTGACGCCCTCCGTCGTGCTATCGCTTGGCCTTGGCCTCGCGCTGCTCGTCGCTTTGGTGCTGATTGACAATAATATCCGGGGCGAATTGAAAACAGCGGGCGCGGGCGAGGCGCCAAGCTTCTTCTTTCTCGATGTGCCGAGCGCGCGCGCCGACGAATTTTCGCAATTCGTCAGGCAGAAGGCGCCGGAGGGCAAGCTTGCGCTCGTGCCGATGCTGCGCGGCCGCATCGTCGAGCTGAAAGGCGTCGCGGCCGAAAAAGCGCAGCCGAAAGAGAGCGCCGCCTGGGCGCTGCAAGGGGATCGCGGGATCACTTTCGCGGATGCGCCGCCGCAGGGCTCGAAGCTGATCAAGGGCGAGTGGTGGCCGAAAGATTACGCGGGCCCGCCTTTGATTTCCCTCGAAAGCCAGATCGCCGACGGCCTTGGGCTCGAAATCGGCGACAACGTCGCCGTCAATGTGCTGGGCCGGAGCATCACCGGCAAAGTCGCGAATATCCGGAAAATCGACTGGCGCGTGATCGGCATCAATTTCGTGCTGGTGTTCTCCCCGAACACCTTCGCGGGCGCGCCCTATAATGATCTTGCGACGCTTTCGTTGCCGGGCGCCGGAGCGGCGCGCGAGATGGCGCTCGCCCGCGACGTCGCTTCGGCTTTTCCGGCAATTACCAGCGTGCGCGTCAAGGACGCGCTGGAATCGGCGGCGGCGATCGTGTCGCAGCTCGCCAGCGCGGTGCGCGGCGCCTCGAGCGTGGCGCTGGTGGCGGCCATCCTGGTGCTCGCCGGCGCCGTCGCGGCCGGGCAGCAGGCGCGCATCCATGACGCCGTCGTGCTGAAAACCCTCGGAGCGACGCGCGGCCGGCTGCTGACCGCTTTTGTGGCCGAATACGTTCTCATTGGCCTCGCGACGGCGCTGTTTGGCGCGGCGGCGGGGACGGCGGCGGCCTATGGAATCGCGAAATCCGTGATGAACATCGATTTCACTTTCTTCTGGCCGCAGGCGCTGGCAGCGGCGGTGGCGGCGCTGCTTTTCACCGTCCTGCTCGGGCTGATCGGAACCTGGCGCATTCTCGGCCGCAAGGCGGCGCCCTATCTGCGCGATTTATAGATCGACGCGTCAGAGCTCGTGAGAAGGCTCCTTTGGCGTTCTTTAAGTATTTTCCTATAGCGAAAGTTCTATGGCTTTTGCGATAGCCTCGGGGCGGCCCGAGATGGCGCAAACCTTAAGTATTGTTCATGTTAAGCTCCCTTGTACGGTCTTCGCTGCTAGGCCATATTGCAGCTACGACCGCCTTCTGTGGCGGCAGCCGGAGGCGCCGTGGCCTCCCCAACTTTTAGAGGAAACTCATGTCCGACTTTGACCGCAACGCAGGCGCCCGCTGGGGCCAGGGCGTCGCTCGGGCCGGTCGCGCCGAAATTGACCAGGGCCTGCGCACCTATATGCTGGGCGTTTACAACAACATGATGGTCGGCCTTGCGCTCACCGGTCTTGTGGCGCTTGGCGTGAATATGCTCGCGGTCGCCGGCGATTCCTCGCAGGCGGTCGCCCAGATGGGCCGCATTCCGCTGACGGCCTTCGGCGCGGCGATCTATGGCAGTCCGCTCAGATATGTCGTAATGCTCGCCCCGCTGGCTTTTGTGCTGTTCTTCTCGTTCCGAATCAACCAGATGTCGGCCTCCTCGGCGCGCATCATGTTCTTCGCCTTCGCGGCGACCATGGGCCTGTCGCTGTCGTCGATCCTGCTGATCTATACCGGCGCCTCGATTACGCGGGCCTTCTTCATCACAGCGGCGGCGTTCGGCGGATTGAGCCTTTACGGCTATACGACCAAGCGCGATCTTTCGGCGATGGGCTCGTTCCTCGTGATGGGCCTGATCGGCCTCGTCATCGCCAGCGTCGTCAATCTGTTCGTGCAGAGCACGGCGTTCCAGTTCGGCCTGTCCATCCTGTCGGTCCTGATCTTCTCGGGCCTCACCGCATGGGACACGCAGTCGATCAAGGAAATGTATTATGAGAGCGACGGCTATGAGGTCGCGACCAAGAAATCGATCAACGGCGCGTTGATGCTGTATCTCGATTTCATCAACATCTTCCAGTCGCTTCTCTTCCTCAGCGGCGACCGGAACAACTAAGCCTGGTGTGATTTGATCAGAGGGAAGGCTCCGCTCAGGCGGGGCCTTTTTTCATTTTCGGCCTGGTCTCAGCCGGAGACCAGCCGCAGCCGCTTGTCGAGCACGGCGAGGACGCGGCGCAGATCGCCGCCGCGCTTCAGCACCAGCCCGCCCGTCGCGACAACCGCATAGGCGCCCTGCTTCTTGGCGAGCTTCGGCGTCTTCTCGATCCGGTAAAGCGCGCATTCGCTGGCGCGGCGATAGACAGAGAAAATGGCCTGCTGCGGCGTGAAATCGACCGCGTAATCGCGCCATTCGCCCTCGGCCACCTTGCGGCCATAGAGGTTCAGGATCTCGCGCAATTCGGACCGGTCGAAGGAGACGGGCGCGGGAGATAGCGGCGCCGAGCGGAAGGCGAGCGGAGGGGCGCGCGTCTCGGCTGCCGGATTTGCCTCTTCGGCGGTCTCCAAATCGCTCATGCCGTCTTCTGTTTTTGACCCCGACGCGGCATCATTGCGCGCTGCTCCGGCTTCATCAAGGGCTTTTCTGACGGTTTAGCGACAGAGCGATCCGCCTCGGTTGCCCTTGGCCGCTCTTGCGCGGGAGCGAAGCAAGCGCGATATCTGCGGTTTGGAGCGAGCCGCTGGCCTCCTGGCAAAGGAAGGCGGGCGGGGTGGTTCGCAAACGCATTCACACCGCGTCGCGGGCCGGCGAAGATCGGCCCGAAGCGCTCGAAAAATTCTTGGAGCATCCTGTTCAAATGACTGAAGCCGCTGGACAATCCCAAGCATTTCAAGCCGACGTCGCAAGGCTGCTGCACCTCATGGTGCATTCGATCTATTCCGATCGCGACATTTTCCTGCGCGAGCTTTTGTCCAACGCCGCCGACGCCTGCGAAAAGCTGCGCTATGAAGCGCTGGCGAATGCCGAATTCGCCGCCGCGCCGTTCAAAATCGTGATCGCGCTCGACAAGGAGGCCGGCGTCCTCAGCGTCGAGGACAATGGCGTCGGCATGACCCGCGAGGAGCTCGCCGATTCGCTGGGCACGATCGCCCGCTCGGGAACGCGGGCCTTTCTCGACCGGCTTGGCGCGCGGCCGGAGGCGACCGAGGGCGGCGACGACGCGGAAACGGCGGAGGCGGAAGCCGGCGCGGAAAAAAATCCGCATGTGGATCTCATCGGCCAGTTCGGCATCGGCTTTTATTCGGCCTTCATGGTCGCCGATCGCGTCGACGTCTATTCGCGCCGCGCCGGTTCGAATGAAGCCTTTGTCTGGAGCTCCGACGGCAAGGGGGCCTTTACCATCGCGCCGCTCGCCCTCGATCAGGCGCCGGAGCATGGAACGCGCGTCGCGCTCCATATCAATGAGTCCTCGAAGGAATATCTCGATCCTTACAAGATCGAGCAGATCGTGCGCGAACATTCGAGCGCCCTCGCGGCCCCGATCGATCTTGTCGAAAGCCCCGGCGCCGAGCCGCGCCGCCTCAGCGACGGGCAGGCGCTCTGGACCAAGCCCAAAAGCGCGATCAAGCCCGAGGAATACGCCGATTTCTACCACACGATCTCGGGCCAGTTCGACGAGCCCGCGCTGACCGTGCATTGGCGCGCGGAGGGACGGCACGAATATACGGTGCTGGCCTTCGTGCCGTCCTCGCGGCCGTTCGACCTGTTCAATCCGGAGCGCCATGGCCGCGGCAAGCTTTATGTGCGCCATGTCCTGATCAGCGACGACGCCGAGATCCTGCCAAGATGGCTGCGTTTCGTGCGAATTGTCGTCGATTCGGCGGATCTGCCCCTGAACGTCTCGCGCGAGATGATCCAGGAAAGCCCGGTGTTCGGCGCGATCAAGAAGGCGGTAGCCAATCGCCTCTTGCAGGAGCTGGTGAAGCTCTCGGAAAGCGATCCGGCCAAATTCGCCGAGGTGTGGAAACATTTCGGCGTGGTTCTCAAAGAGGGTCTCTATGAGAGCCCCGAGAAGCGCGACGCCCTGTTCGATCTCGCGCGCTTCGCCAGCTCGACCCATCCCGAGGGCGGCCGCACGCTGAAGGAATATGTCGCCGGCCTCAAGGAAAACCAGACCGCGATCTATTATCTGCTGGGCGATGATTTGAAGCGCCTCGCCGCAAGCCCGCAGCTTGAAGGTTTTGCGGCGCGGGGCGTCGAAGTTCTCCTGCTGCCCGATCCAATCGACGCTTTCTGGGTCGGAACGGCGGCGGGCTATGACGGCAAGCCATTCAAATCCGTGACGCAGGGCGCGGCCGATATCGCCTCCATTCCGCGCGTCGACCCCAAGCCCGACGCCGACAAGGATGCGCCGCAGCCGGCCAATCTCGCGGCCCTCTTCGCCCTGATGAAGCAGACGCTGGAAGGCGCTGTCGAGGAGGTGCGAGCCTCGGACCGGCTGGCGCAAAGCCCGGCCTGCCTGATCGCCCCTGAGCGCGGGCCGGACCGGAGGCTGGAGCAATTGCTGGCCGAGCACGGCCAGCTTGGCGCAGCGACGAAGCCGATCCTCGAGATCAATCCGAAACATCCGCTGATCGAGGCGCTTGCCGGGCTGATCGGATCGCCGGACAAGCAGAAGATCGAGGACATCACCTGGCTGATTTTCGACGAGGCGCGGCTGATGGAGGGCGAGAAGCCGCAGAACGCGTCGGATTTCGCGACGCGGCTGACGCGCATCCTGATTGAGGCTGCGGCGCGGCCCGCGGCGTGAGCGCCGCGCGCGAGGCGCCCGGGCGTTTGGCGCCGCCGTCCGGCTTCGATGCAAACACGCCGCGCGATCGCGCGCGCCGGATCCTTTCCGGCGCCCTTGCCGAGGCGGGCGTTCCATCGGCTGACCTTGACGCGCGGCTGCTTCTTTGCGCGGCGCTCGGCCTCGACCACGCCGGGCTGCTGCGCGATCCCGGCGCGCCGCTCGGCGCGCGCGGCGCGCAAGCGCTCGAACGCATGGCGGCGCGGCGGCTCGCCCGCGAGCCGACCTCGCGCATCCTTGGCGCACGCGAATTCTGGGGCGCGCGTTTTCATCTCGGCCCCGCCGCCCTCGACCCGAGGCCGGACACCGAAACGCTCGTCGAGGTGGTCCTCGACGCCGTCGGCGCCGAAACGGGCAGGGCCTGGCGCATCCTCGATCTTGGCGTTGGCTCCGGCGCGCTTCTTTGCGCGCTGCTCGCCAGCCTGCCGAACGCTTTCGGGGTCGGCGTCGATCTCGCGCCGGCCGCCTGCGCGATCGCGGACAGGAATCTCGCGGCGCAGGGGCTGCAAGGCCGGGGCAAGCTCATCTGCGCAGATTGGGCGGCGCCGCTGGAGGCGCGGAGCGCGGCGCGCTTCGACATCATCGTCTCCAATCCGCCGTATATTTCGCGCGGGGATATCGCTCGTCTCGAGCCGGAGGTGCGCATTTACGATCCGCTGCTCGCGCTCGACGGCGGCGAGGACGGCCTCGACGCCTATCGGGCGGTCATTCCGACTGCGGCGCGGCTGCTCGCGCCGGAGGGCTTCGTCGCGCTCGAAATCGGTCAGGGACAAGGCAAGGACGTCGACGCTCTGCTGCGGGACGCTTCGTTTTCGGCGCGAAACTTCAGACTTGACCTCGGCGGCGTCGAACGTATTATCCTCGCCAAATTCGCCTGAGCCTCGACTCGGCGCGTAGAGCGGGATGCTCGTTTGCGAGGATAATTTCCGAACCTATTTCTGCAAAAGCGCTTGGCGTTTCAAGCGAAAGCGGCTAGTTTCACGCAAACAAGGATTGCCCTTTCGCTCGTGTAAAGCTGCGGTCAGCGTCGAGATGTCGTCGTCTTCGCCCGATACGCAGTGTGTGAAATAGGGTTGGTCCGTTCCGGCAAAGCTGAGACGCTCGGCTAAACCGAGGCAAACGTCCCAAAGCTCTAAGATCCTGTTGCTCCAGGATCGAAGATTGATGCCGCGAAATTTCGCGAGTATCGCCACCGGCTGGAGAGCCAAGAACATCAGCTTGCGCCATTGCTCTTTGGCTTAATGGTTCGATAAGGACCGAAAACGACTCGCCTTTGGCGACGGTCGGGGGTTGCGGCTACGGCGCCACTCAAGGATCATCGATGAGACCTGGACAGAACAACAAACAACGCATGCGTGGCCGGCCGAACAATAATCGCAAAGGTCCCAATCCTCTGACGCGCTCCTATGAGTCGAGCGGTCCCGACGTCAAGATTCGCGGCACCGCCCACCATATTGGCGAGAAATATCTGCAGCTCGCCCGCGACGCCCAATCGTCGGGCGACCCCGTCACGGCGGAAAGCTATCTCCAGCACGCCGAACATTATTTCCGCCTGATCGCGCTCGCTCAAGCGCAGCAGCAAGGCGCATCCGGCTATCAGCGCCAGCCCGGCGACGCCATGGCCGAGGAGATCGACGGCGACGATGATTTCGCCGCCCTGCCGGATCGTTTCGCGTCGCCGATCGAGCGCTTCGCCGCGCCGCAGCCGGCCTTTGCGCCGCAGCCCCCGGGGGGCGGCCCCCAGCCCGTCGCCGACCGGCCCTTCTATCCGACCAATGGCCAGGACCGGCAGCCGCAGGCGCCGCGCGTTGCGCCCTATCAGGAGAGGCAGCAGCAGGAGCCGCGCGCCTATCCCGATCGCTCCGGTCAGGATCGCCAGGATCGCAGTCAGGATCGGGGTCAAGATCGCAACCAGGATCGCAGTGGCGGTCAGGACCGATACCAGCCGGAACAGCGCGGCCCGAGAGATGTGTCGCCGCGCAATCAGCCTGCATCGTCCGATCAGGACAATCGCGCCTCGCGCCGCGGCCGTGAATTTCGCGGCGATCTGCCCCGCGACCCGCGGGCCGACCGGGCGCCCGTCGAAGAGGTTCAGCCGAACGGCCTGCCAGCCTTCATAACGGCCCCCGTGCGCCAGCCTTCCGAGACGCTTCCCGAATCGCTCGATCCGACCGCAGCGCTCGATAGTCTGGTTCCGATCAGCGAGGATCGCGCCGAGGCCGATCGCGAATCGAATGGCTTTCACCTGCGTCCGCGCCGCCGCCGTCGCAGCAAGGCCGAAATGGCGATCGATCAGGCGAACGAGGCGCATGATTCCAGCGACGAGCAATCGAGCGCCAAGGATCCTGTCGGCGACTGATGGGCGGGTTTCTCGCTCGTGCCGCTGGGGAGTCCGGCGCGTCGCGCCGGGCCCGCGTTGGCGGCGGGACGGGCTGTGGTGATTGCGGCGCGTCTGCCGCTGGTGAACGCACGCTCGGGGCCTGTTCCCACTGGACGTCAATCAATCTGATCGGCCGGGCTGCATCCAAACCCAAACATGCTTCGCGGCGCCGACGTCAGGTCGCCGCGAGGCGGCTTTGTCTGGCCGAGTTTTAGCCCGGATAACGGGCAAAAACCCTTCCGCTCAGGCTTTTCTTTCCTACATTTGACAAAGAACACGGCCGCGGTTTCGAGGCCAGTTAAGTCAAGCCGTGACGTCGCCGCCAGGGGCGTCACAGGCGGGGGAGATACAACAATGAATTTCGAAAAATATACGGAAAGGGCGCGCGGATTTGTCCAGAGCGCGCAGTCCCTCGCGATGCGCGAGGGCAATCAGCAGTTCACGCCCGAACATCTCCTGAAGGTGCTGCTCGATGACGAGCAGGGGCTGTCCGCCGGCCTGATCGACAAGGCGGGCGGACGCTCGCGCGACGCGCTTACCGCGACCGAACTGGCGCTGGCCAAATTGCCGAAGGTCGAGGGCTCCGGCGCAGGGCAGGTCTATATCACGCCGACGCTCGCCCGGCTGTTCGACAATGCCGAGAAGATCGCCGAAAAGGCCGGCGATTCCTATGTCACCGTCGAGCGGCTGCTGCTGGCGCTAGCGATGGAGAAAAATTCGGAAGCCGGGAAGATTCTCGAGCGCGCTGGCGCGACCCCGCAAAATCTCAACAAGGCGATCGAGGAACTGCGCAAAGGGCGCACCGCCGATAACGCAACGGCCGAAAACGCCTATGACGCCTTAAAGAAATACACCCGCGACCTTACCGAAGCGGCGCGGAGCGGAAAGCTCGATCCGGTGATCGGCCGCGACGAGGAAATCCGCCGCACCATTCAGGTGCTCTCGCGCCGCACCAAGAACAATCCGGTGCTGATCGGCGAGCCCGGCGTCGGCAAGACGGCGATCGTCGAGGGGCTGGCGCTGCGCATCGTCAATGGCGATGTGCCCGAAAGCCTGCGCGACAAGAAATTGCTCGCGCTCGACATGGGCTCGCTCATCGCCGGCGCCAAATATCGCGGCGAGTTCGAGGAGCGGCTGAAGGGCATTCTGACCGAAGTCACCTCTGCAGCGGGCGGCATCATCCTGTTCATCGACGAAATGCACACGCTCGTCGGCGCCGGCAAGGCCGATGGCGCGATGGACGCCTCGAACCTCCTGAAACCCGCGCTTGCGCGCGGCGAACTCCATTGCGTCGGCGCGACGACGCTTGAGGAATACCGCAAGCATGTCGAGAAGGACGCGGCGCTGGCCCGCCGTTTCCAGCCGGTGTTTGTCTCGGAGCCGACTGTCGCCGACACCATCTCGATTCTGCGCGGCCTCAAGGAGAAATATGAGCTGCATCATGGCGTGCGCATCACCGACGCGGCGATCGTCGCGGCGGCGACGCTGTCGCATCGCTATATCGCCGACCGTTTTTTGCCGGACAAGGCGATCGACCTCATCGACGAGGCGAGCGCGCGGCTGCGCATGGCGATCGATTCCAAGCCGGAAGAGCTCGACGAGTTCGACCGTCGCATCATCCAGCTCAAGATCGAGCAGGAGGCGCTGAAGAAGGAAACCGATTCCGCATCCAAGGACCGGCTGGTCAAGCTTGAAGGCGAACTCGCCGAGCTCGAGGAGAAGTCGGCTGCGCTCACCGCGCGCTGGCACGCTGAGAAGGACAAGCTCGGCTCCGAGCAAAAGTTCAAGGAACAAATCGAGGCGGCCCGCACGGAGCTGGCGCAGGCGCAGCGGCGCGGCGAATATCAGCGCGCCGGCGAACTGACCTATGGCGTCATTCCGGAGCTTGAGCGCAAGCTCGCGGAGATTGAATCCAAGCGCGGCGGCGTTCTCGTCGAGGAGGCCGTGACGCCGGAGCATATCGCGCAGGTCGTCTCGCGCTGGACCGGGATTCCGGTCGACAAGATGCTGGAGGGCGAGCGCGAGAAGCTGCTCAACATGGAGCACGCCCTTGCCGCCCGCGTCGTCGGCCAGGAGGAGGCGGTCAAGGCCGTCTCGACGGCGGTCCGGCGCGCCCGCGCGGGGTTGCAGGATCCCAATCGCCCGATCGGCTCCTTCATGTTCCTTGGGCCGACCGGCGTCGGCAAGACCGAACTGACCAAGGCGCTCGCCGCCTTCCTGTTCGACGACGAGAATGCGCTGCTGCGCATCGACATGTCCGAATATATGGAAAAGCACTCGGTCGCCCGGCTCATCGGCGCGCCTCCCGGCTATGTTGGCTATGAGGAGGGCGGAGCGCTGACCGAGGCGGTGCGGCGGCGGCCCTATCAGGTCGTGCTGTTCGACGAGATCGAGAAGGCGCATCCGGATGTGTTCAACATCCTTTTGCAGGTGCTCGATGACGGCCGCCTCACCGACGGACAGGGCCGCACGGTCGATTTCCGCAATGTGCTGATCATCATGACCTCGAATCTCGGGTCCGAATTCCTCGTGCTGCAAAAGGAAGGCGAGGATTCCAACGCGGTGCATTCCGAAGTCATGCAGGTCGTCAGGGCGCATTTCCGGCCGGAATTCTTGAACCGCGTCGACGAGATCATTCTGTTCCACCGGCTGCGCCGGCAGGATATGGGCGCAATTGTCGACATCCAGCTGAAGCGGCTCGACCGGCTGCTGGAGGATCGCAAGATCACGCTGGAGCTGACGCCGCAGGCGCGCGATTGGCTCGCTGAGAAAGGGTACGATCCTGCCTATGGCGCGCGGCCCCTGAAGCGGGTGATCCAGAAGGCGCTGCAGGATCCGCTTGCTGAGGCAATTTTGTCGGGAAAAATCCACGATGGCGAGCACGTGCGGATCGGCGCCGATGAGAAGGGGCTTTTGATCGGCGACGACGCGATCCGGGCAGCGGCTTAGCAAGGCGATTGCGTTAGATGGAATCGCGCAGCGTTTCCGTCTGAATTCTTGGTCGGGCAGCTTCGATTCCATAGCGTCAGGGAGGCGGGGCGTATGCCCCACGCTGGCCGCTCGAGTTATGGTGGCGAAGCGGGCTCCAAATGACTTAAATTGCCAGCCTGCACCCTCGTGAGTAGGGCGGAAGCATGAAGATTAGAAAAGACATCATTCGTGCGGCGATCAAGCTTGCTACCAGCTTCGATGGACAGCGAGTCGTTTACGCAAACGACCCAAAGCGCGCTGCGATCCTACGGGATAAGATCTATCGGGGACCGTCGCAGGACGCCCTGGCTTTCAAGACGGACATGTCGGCCGCACTAGGGATGGTTGAGGGTGGACGAATCAGACGAAGACGCCTTGCAGGCAGTGAGTCCGGAAAATCTGCCGGGGGTGCTAAAGCGATTACCGCCTGACGAGATATCCCGCCTTGTCTCCATCGGGGTGCTTACGGTCTCCAAGCAACATAACGGCCCGCTCCCGCCCGCTGAGGAATTCGCCCTCTACGAGCAGACTCACCAGGGAACTGCCGAGCGCATTCTCGCGTACATGGAGCGGGAGCAGACTTTCCGGCATGAACTGGCGCGCAAGGAGCAACGCGCGCTAAATTGGGAAACGATCCGCGGCCAAGTTTTCGGTTTCATCGTCATGGCTGGTTCGCTGGCGGCAGGCGTCTACTCTTTCGTGATCGGCGCGCACCCGGCCGTCACGATCGCTTTTGTCAGCGTCCCTGTTATCAGCGCGGTTAAGGCATTCATAGAGGGCCGGGCCAAGCAGGACGATTAGGCTTTGCTTATGCGCCTGCGGCGACAGCGCAACGGCCTGTGAATTACCCCGAAAAGCATTAAAAAACATGACCTTCACGCACGCTTGGTCTATAAGGGACGAGGCGTGGTTCCGCCCTGTCCAAGCGCGCCTAAAATCCTCGCAAAAACAATTGAAAGTCCGTTTCGCTCATGGTTGAACCCGCCGCCGCGTCGCCCGCCTTCATTCCCGCCGAGGCGGAAGCCTATTATGGCGCCGATTCGATCAAGGTGCTGCGCGGCCTCGACGCCGTCCGCAAACGGCCGGGCATGTATATCGGCGACACCGACGACGGCTCGGGCCTGCATCACATGGTCTATGAGGTCGTCGACAACGCCATCGACGAGGCGCTCGCGGGCCATGCGACGCGCGTCACGGTGACGCTCAACGCCGACGGCTCCGTCGCCGTGACGGATGACGGCCGCGGCATCCCGACCGACATCCACAGCGAAGAAGGCGTTTCCGCGGCCGAGGTCATCATGACCCAGCTGCATGCGGGCGGAAAATTCGACCAGAATTCTTATAAAGTCTCGGGCGGCCTGCATGGCGTCGGCGTTTCGGTCGTCAACGCCCTGTCGAGCTGGCTGAAGCTGCGCATCTGGCGCGACGGCAAAGAGCATCTGATCGAATTTGCCCATGGCGATGCCGTGACGCCGCTCAAGGTGACGGGGCCGGCGCCGACCCATGACGGAAAGCCGAAACGCGGCACCGAGGTGACCTTTCAGGCCTCACCCGAGACCTTCACCAAGGTCGATTATGATTTTGCGACGATCGAGCACCGCCTGCGCGAGCTTGCCTTCCTGAATTCGGGCGTCCGCATCGAGCTCACTGACGCGCGTGGCGCCGAGGTCCGCTCGGAGACGCTCTATTATGACGGCGGCCTTGAGGCCTTTGTGCGCTATCTCGATCGCGCCAAAACGCCGCTCATCGCCAAACCCATTCTGATCAAGGGCGAGCGGGAGGCGATCACCGTCGAGGTCGCGCTGTGGTGGAACGATTCCTACCATGAAAATGTGCTGCCCTTTACGAACAACATCCCGCAGCGCGACGGGGGCACTCATCTCGCCGCCTTTCGCGCGGCCTTGACGCGCCAGCTCACCGGCTATGCCGAACGCTCGGGCCTTCTAAAACGCGAAAAGGTGGATCTGACCGGCGACGATTGCCGCGAGGGCTTGACCTGCGTTCTTTCGGTCAAGGCGCCGGACCCGAAATTCTCCTCGCAGACCAAGGAGAAGCTTGTGTCCTCCGAGGTGCGGCCGGCGGTCGAGGGCCTCGTCAATGAAATGCTCGGCTCCTGGCTCGAGGAGCATCCCCAGGAGGCGCGCACCGTCGTCGGCAAGGTGATCGAGGCGGGGCAGGCGCGAGAGGCGGCGCGCAAGGCGCGCGAACTCACCCGCCGCAAGGGCGCGCTCGATATCTCCAACCTGCCCGGCAAGCTCGCCGATTGTCAGGAGCGCGATCCGGCGAAGTCCGAACTCTTTCTCGTCGAGGGCGATTCCGCCGGCGGCTCGGCCAAGCAGGGCCGCAACCGCGAATATCAGGCGGTGCTTCCCTTGCGCGGCAAGATCCTCAATGTGGAGCGCGCCCGCTTCGACAAGATGCTGTCCTCCCAGGAAATCGGCACGCTGATCACAGCGCTCGGCACAGGCATCGGCCGCGATGATTTCAACGTCGACAAGCTGCGCTATCACAAGATCATCATCATGACCGACGCCGATGTCGACGGCTCGCATATCCGCACTCTTTTACTTACGTTCTTCTTCCGCCAGATGCGCGAATTGATCGAGCGCGGCCATCTCTTCATCGCGCAGCCGCCGCTCTACAAGGTCAAGCGCGGCGGTTCGGAGCAATATCTGAAGGATGAGCGCGCCCGCGAAGATTATCTGATCGGCAATGGGCTTGAGGGCGCCGTGCTGCGCCTCGCCGACGGCGTCGAGCGCTCCGGCGCCGATCTGCGCGCGATCGTCGAGGAGGCGCGCACGGTGCGGCAGGTCCTCAGCGCGACACATTCGCGCTATGACCGCGCCGTCGTCGAACAGGCTGCGATCACCGGGGCGTTGCGGCCGATCGGTCCTGAGGATGAGGCGGGAGCCGAGGCGATCGCCGCCGAGATCGCCGGCCGGCTCGACGCGCTGGCCGACGATATGGAGCGCGGCTGGAGCGGCCGCGTCGTCAATGGCGGCTATGTGTTCAGCCGGCTGGTGCGCGGCGTGCGGCAGGCCGCGACGCTCGACGCCGGGCTGCTTGCCTCCAGCGAGGCGCGCCGTCTCAATGAGCACGCCGCCTCGCTGCATGACGTCTTCGCGCGGCCGGCTGTTTTCATGCGTCGCGCCGACCAGAGTCAGGCCTCGGGGCCGGGCGAGCTTTTGAGCGCTGTGATGGCTGCGGGCCAGAAGGGCATCTCGCAGATGCAGCGCTACAAAGGGCTCGGCGAGATGAACCCGGAGCAGCTATGGGAGACGACGCTCGATCGCGACGCCCGCTCGCTGTTGCAAGTCAAGATCAAGGAAGGCGACGACGCCGACGATATTTTTGTGAAGCTGATGGGCGACGTCGTCGAGCCGCGCCGCGAATTCATCCAGGAGAATGCGCTGAACGTGTCGAACCTCGACGTTTGAGCCGCCCTATGCGCCACGCGTCGCAAAACTCGGCGATCGGGCTTCGAGCGACGCCAAACGATCTTCGAGCCGCTTCAGATTGGTCGGGTCCAGTCGCGTCGCGCAGTTCGCAACGACGCGCCGACCGCACAGCGTGACCTCTTTGCGCATGCTGTCGTCATTGAGCGTGGCGGCAAGATCATCCATGGCGCGCAGCAACCGCAAGCTCACGGCGACGTCGTTCGCCGAATAGTGGCGGATCTGCTCGAAGGCCGTGTCGAGAAGATGCTTGAAGTCGGGCCAGGGGAGAATCACCCGCACGACATAGGGCGGATCGCTAAAGATGGTCGCTGGCGGGGCGCGCTCCGCCCAACGGATGAGTATGCTCGTTAGCTGATCGATGCAGTTGATCGCCGTGCTGGGATCATTGACCGCAGGCGAGATCGCCTTCAAGGCGATATCGACGATTTGTAGCACGCCGAACTCGACGTCCTGCTGCATCGTGCGCATTGGCCCGATGCCGAATGCCGATCGAAAGTCCCGATCGAGCTCCGCCGTCAGTCGGCTCTTATGCGACACCGTGAATAAGGGCGCGCCCTCGGGCGCGAAATGCCCGATCGGGCGCAGCACGCGAATGCGCAATTTATGCGCCTTGGCCAGTTTCAGCAGGCGGGTCGTGTCGATAAAGCAGATATAGCCGGATCGAACATTGAGAACGGCAAACTCGGTCTCCTCCGGCTCGAACTCCATATCCTCGCCCCGTGCGACGGCTCCGCGCTTCCGCGGCATGAGTTCGTCGATGACCCTCTCTGTCTCCCGCGCGATGCGATCGACGATATGATTGACGCTGACGGCGCGGGAAATGTGGTGGATGAAGTAAATGAGCCCCATCACGGAGGCGAGCGCAAGCGCCAGAGCGCCGGTTACCGTCGCCACCGGCGCGAAGGGTTGAGGCAGGCTGCGCGCGGCGGGCATCGCAGCCATGCAGTAAAGAAACGTGCCGAGGAAAACGCCGAGCGTCCACTGGGTCACGTGGTCGCGCACGAAATTGACCAGAATGCGCGGCGAGAATTGCATCGAGGCCAGCGTCAACGTCATCAGCAAAATCGCGAAAACGATTGAGACGACGGTCATGATCGAGCTTGCGATCGTGCTCAGCATGACCTGAGCGACCTGCGGATCGGCGTGCGACGGAAACAGCGCGTCGGGGACCCAGGCGCTGACGACAGGAAATCTCTCTTCGGCCGACGACAGGATCATTCCCGCGAGTCCGAGCGCGAGCGAGATGAGCAGCGGCCGGACCAAAAAGCCGCCGCGCAGCGCGTACATCGAGTTTCGGACAAAGATCGGCAGGCTCGTCTTCAAGGCTTTTCTCTGTGCGTGCCCCTTGGCGCTCCGTGCGCCGATAGCGGAAGCGAGACTATCAGATCGCCGGCGATGTCGCGCCGGGCCGACGTTCGAAAGGTCCTGCGCCGAGCGGTGGCTGGGGACGTCTGCTTATGAGGCCTTTATGAAATGGGAGCAGGTCAACGATCGATTTTTTATGGCGCGCGCCGCAAATTAGTTCGACTTCAAACCGAATGCGCTGGTCGCCGCGCTTTCGCCAGATTTCCGGCAGAGGGCGCGTCGACCAGAGGAAATAGGAGTTTCGATCCATGATGTGGAGTGCAATCTGCAACGCCTTCAGGCGGCTCGACGATCGCCTTTCCGACGGGGTCTATACGCATGGGCGCTACCTGACGGGCCAGGAAAAGATCGTCCGCCTGCATCCCCTCGCGAAAGCGGCAGTCGAACGCCTGAATCTCCCGGCTGGGTCGCTCTCGCGGATGAAGTCTTCCGATCGTGACGCGGCGCGAGATTTAATGCGCTAAGCTGCAGCCCTCTCGACGAGGGGCGAGACGGCCGCAATAGGCCAATCCAATCGGCTGCTCAAGACGCGAAACTAGGCTAACATAAAAAAGATGAAGCCAGCCTGGTTTGGAGCGCCGATCATGCCGCCAGAGACGAAGACATACCCGGTGACGCATAGTGAGGCAGAATGGCGCGCGCTGTTGACGCCAACGCAGTACCACATCATGCGCGAACACGGCACCGAGGCGCCGGGCAGCTGCGCCTTGAATTTTGAAAAGCGCGCTGGCGTTTTTGTCTGCGCCGGCTGCGAGCAGCCGCTCTTCGCGTCAACACTGAAGTTCGAGAGCGGCACCGGCTGGCCAAGCTTTAACGATCCGCTGGCGGGCGCCGTCGAGACCTCGGAAGACCGCAGCTACGGCATGCGCCGGACCGAAGTTCATTGCAGCCAGTGCGGCAGCCATCTCGGCCATGTTTTTCCCGATGGTCCGCCGCCCACGGGCCTGCGCTATTGCATCAATGGCGTCGCGATGAATTTTACGCCCGAGTGAGCGGGCGCCTCAAGGGATATACACCGCCTCGATGACCTTGAGCTGCTCCCCCAGCGGATCGGCCTCCATCCGCACAACCTCGGCCATCAGCTTGTCGCGGAATTTATAGGCGCGGCGCCAGCCGTCCTCGCTCGTCGGCGGCCAGGGCGTAAAGGTCTTCTTGTCGACCATCATGGCCTCACAGCGCAGCCGCGGGCCGGTGATGTTGCGGGCGATGATATACATACGCGCTCCTCAGGGTGGCGCGATCCTCACGGCGGCGCGAGGTTTTGCGCGCCGCCTTAGTCCGCAAAATAGTAGTCGCGCCGGGCGCGCCGGTAAACGCCTAACTGGGCGCTTCGCCCGAAGGGAAATAAGAAGGCCCGCGCCGAAGCGAGGCGAGCGGACTAGCGGCGGGGGCGCTTCGCCCGAAGGGAAATAAGAAGGCCCGCGCCGAAGCGAGGCGAGCGGACTAGCGGCGGGGGCGCTTCGCCCGAAGGGAAATAAGAAGGCCCGCGCCGAAGCGAGGGTTCCACTTTCCGGCGGCATGCTCTAATGGCGGGGGATCGAAATTGCATCCCTCCACCAGCGGATATTTTTCTCATGGCCGCACTGATCGATGGCCCGCGTCTTGCGGCGAAATCGCGAACAGCGAAGCAACTCGTCGTTTTTCTGCATGGTTACGGCGCCGACGGCACAGATCTGATCGAACTCGCGCGGCAATGGCAGCCTTTCATGCCGGACGCCGCCTTTGTCTCGCCGCATGCGCCCGACCCTTGCGTGCAGGCGCCGGGCGGACGGCAATGGTTTCCTCTGACCATGCGCGATCCGCAGGAGCGCTGGGCCGGCGTCAACAAGGCGGCGCCAACCCTTCAGGCGTTCCTCGACGCCGAGCTCGACCGCCATAAACTCGATGATTCGAAGCTGGCCCTTGTGGGCTTCAGCCAGGGGACGATGATGGCGCTCCATGTCGGGCTCCATCGCGCCCGGCCGCCCGCCGCCATCCTTGGCTACTCGGGGGAGCTCGTCGGTCCGGAGCATCTGCGAGAAGCGGCCGCCGCCGAGGCATTGAAGCCGGGGAGGAAGCGGCCGTCGATCCTGCTGGTTCATGGCAGCGAAGACGACGTCATCTCGCCCGAGGCGCTATTTCTCTCGGCGGAGGCGCTCGCCGGAGCCGACATCCCGTGCCAATGGCATTTTTCGTCGGGACTCGGCCATGGCATCGACGGCCCGGGGCTGAAGCACGGCGGGCTTTTTCTGGCGAACAGCTTCAAGATCAAGATCGACCCAGCGATCCGCGGCCGAATGTAATCAGCCGCGCGTCGAAACGGGCGCGCCGACCGGGTCGGCGGCTGGCGCGAATTGCGGCAGCGCCTCCTGCGCACGCTGCGTCGCCGGCACCGGGCGATACAGCTGCTTTGTCGCCTCGACGATCAGAACGCCGGCTCCGGGCAGGCCGAAGAAAGCGCCGATCTTCTCGAATATGACGCCGGCGCGCAGTAATGTTTTGTGCCGGAACGGCGGCGCATAAAGCGCCTCGGTCCAATGCGTCGGCGAAAACAGCGTGTCGCGCATCAAATCGCGCAGCTGACTGCGCGAGAAGGGCTGGCCGTGGCCGAATGGCGTGCGATCGAGTCGCGCCCAGAGGCCCGATCGGCTCGGCGCGACGATGATGACCCGGCCCCCGGGGGTCAGGACGCGCCAGATCTCGGTCAGGAGCTCGCGCGGATGTTCGGTCGTCTCGAGGCCGTGAATCAGGATCACCCGGTCGATCGAGGAGTCCGGCAGCGGCATCGCCGTCGTCTCGACCAGCGCCGAGGCGCAGGACGACGCGGCCGGCCAGTGGATGACGCCCTGCTGCGCCGGCATGAAGGCGAGCACCCGCACCGCCTCGTCGCGAAAAACGCCGAGATAGGGCGTGGCGTAACCAGCTCCGAGGATCGAATATCCCGCGCAGTTGGAAAACCGCTCCCGCACGATGCGGGCGATCAGCCGGCGGGCGAGATCGCCCGCGGGCGAAGCATAGAAGGAGCGCAGATCGATGACATCGAGCGACATGGCCTGCCGGGCGTAAGGAATTATGGGCAAAAGCCCGCCCGCAATCATTAGGCCTAGCCCACGAAAAATAAACCCTTACCCTTTGCGGGCGCAGAGCTTGCGCACATTCTATCGCCTTTGGTTGCGGTCCTGTGGTTTGACGCCGAAGCCAGGCGTGGCAAACTCGCGCGGCAACGGGAATGCGCGCGGAACAGCAGCGCAGGAAAGCAGGCAATGGCGCCCCATATCCATCAATTCATCTGCCTTAGCGATAATTTCGGCGTGCTGGTGCACGATCCCGAGACGCGCGCGACCTGCGCGGTCGACGCCCCCGACGGCGCGCCCATTCTCGCCGCGCTCGCGGCGCGCGAGTGGGAGCTGACCGATATTCTTCTGACCCATCACCACGCCGACCATGTCCAGGGGGTCGGCGCGCTGAAAGCCGCCTTCCCGAAAGCGCGCGTGGTGGGCCCGCTGAAGGAAGCGGAAAAAATAGGGGGTCTCGATCTCAAGGTCGGCGAGGGCGATCTCGTCATGGTCGGTTCGCTGGCCGCCCGTGTGATCGCGGTCCCAGGCCACACCAGCGGGCATGTCGCTTATTGGTTCGAAGAGGAAGATCTTGCCTTTGTCGGGGACACGCTGTTTGCGATGGGCTGCGGGCGGGCGTTCGAGGAGCCGCCGGACGTGCTGTTTCATTCGCTCTCGAAGCTCGCCGCGTTGCCGGACGAGACGCAGGTCTATTGCGGCCACGAATATACACTCGCCAACGCCAAATTTGCACTGTCGGTCGAACCCGGCAACACGCTTTTAAAAGAACGCGCCGGGGAAGTCGCAGCGCTGCGCGCCGCCGGCAAATTCACCCTGCCGACGACGATCTCGATCGAGCTTGCGACCAATCCGTTTTTGCGCGCCGAGGAGCCCGAGCTTCAGGCCGCGGTCGGCATGCCGGGCGCCGATCCGGCTGCGGTATTTGCGGTGCTGCGCGAGCGCAAGAACCACGCATGAGCGGGCCGCCGCCGAGCGACTGCGAGGCCGCGAGCGCCGATGAAATCATCGCGCGGCTTGAGCTCGCGCCCCATCCCGAAGGCGGCTGGTACAAGGAGACGTTTCGCGATCAGGCGACGGACGCATCCGGGAGGGCGGCCTCAACCCTGATCTATTTCTTGCTGCGGGAAGGCGAGAGATCAAACTGGCACCGAATCGACGCCGCGGAGATCTGGCACTTTTATGCCGGAGCTCCGCTCGCCCTCAGCCTGTCGCAAAGCGGCGAAACGGTCGACCGTCATATTCTCGGCAGGGAGCTGCTCAAAGGCGAGCGGCCACAGTTGATCGCGCCAGCGGGGTGGTGGCAGAGCGCGGCGAGCCTTGGACGATGGACGCTGGTTGGATGTTCCGTCGCGCCGGGATTTGAATTTTCCCGCTTCGAACTCGCGCCGGCGGGATGGCGGCCCGCTGCGGGCGAGGGGTGATCGATTCCAATTATTTAGCGCATGCTGCCGGTCTGAAACGCCTGCGGCTTCTTTGCCTTCATGCCGCAAACGCTCAGAACTGGTAGCGCATGCCGGCGACCACGGCGTAGCCCTCAATTTTTTCGCCAAAGCGGTAGTCGCCGCGCAGGAAGCCGAGCAGGCCGGTTTTCAGCACCTGTCCGGACACGCCGACGCCGACCTGACCGAAGGTTCCGATCCGCGTGACGCTCAGCGGCACGGACGACGCGCCGGCCGAAAACGTCGTATTGGTGTCGCCGGCGAATTCGCGCCATACGCTGCCGGTCACGAAGGGCTGAAGCGCGAGTTCGGCCTGCTCGAACACATAGGTTGTGCCGACGCGGGCGCCGGCGCGTCCGAGGGCGCTTTCGAAGGGATTGAAATCAAGCGTGCCGAACGAGGTTCCGCTGGGATCAAGCCCGACGCGCAGGCTGTCCATATGCAGGCTCGAATACATGAAGGCGACGGAGGGCTCGATGAACCAGGCCGACGGAAGATCGAAGCGGTAGCCGGCCGAGGCGTTGGCCGCGACGGCCGTGCCGCTAAGCCCGGAGTTGTTGAGGAAGGCCGCCGGATTGGTGAGATTCAAGGCGTAAAAGTCTTCGCGCAGCTGGGCGTCGACGAAGAAATTATGACCGGTGACGGCGGCGTATATGCCGATGAAGGGCACATTCGCCTGGCTCGTGATGTTGCTGAGGATCAGATCGTTCGTGCGCAGGCTGACGAGGCCCGCGGTGACGCCAAGATGGGTGTTCCACCCCGTCCCCTCCACATTAGCGACGCCGAGGTCGACGCCGGTCTGGAAACCGTCGAAGTCGGCGCGCACTTTGGCCGGAGAGGAGGCCGCGCCTGTCGCGTTGAAGGCGGTCGTCGTCGAGGAGATGTCGTTGCGGCCGTTGGCGAGGCGGATCCACAGGCCGCCGTTCCACTGGTTCTTGCCGGGATCCGGCGGCTCCGAAAGAAAGGCGCTGGCGTTCTGGAAGAAGCCCGTATTCAGGGCCGTCAGCATAGCGTCAATGCTGGTCGGGGTGGCTGAGGCGACGCTGGTGTTGACCGTGGAGGCGAGGCTGAAGGTGTTGCCCGATTGTAGAATTGTATAGTCGATGATGCCCGGAGTCTGGGCGGCGGCGACGGTGGCCCCGCCGGCGAGATTTGTTGCGGTCAAGATCGGGATCGGCGTCGAGATCAGCCCGGCGGCGCCGACATTGGCGACCGAAATCAAGTTCGTTCCGGTGAGCTGCGAAACAGTCAGCCTGTCGGCCGTTCCTGCGACGGAGTTAACGTCGATGGCGAGGGCGCCGCCTTGGCCGTTGAGAGTGGTCGTCGCCCAATTTGTCACGCCGATGGCGCTATTGACGAAGCTTAACGTTCCGGCGTTGTTGATGTTGGTCAAGCCGGTCGGGCTGATCGGGCCGGCCGAACCCCGGATCGTGCTGCCGGCGCCGACATTGATCGTCGCCAGACCATTGGCCACGGACGTCCGCAAGCCAAAGCCATCGTTGCCGGTGACGTCGCCGACGGTCGAGATCGTGATGTTGCCGGCGCCGACCGTTGTCGCGGTGACGCCGTCAAGGGCGCCGACGATGAATCCGCTTCGGTTGATCGTGATATTGCCGCCGTTCGCCACCGCATTGATGCCGGGGCCGTTGATGAGATCGATGGTGTTTCCGGAGCCCGAAACCGTGATGTCGCCCGTGCCGGCGCTGAGCGCGGTGATGCCGCCGGCCAAAACGGTTCCCGCCCCGCCGATGTTGATATTCCCGGCGCCGGTGGATCTTACTGCGATGTCGTAAAAAGACGCGGGAGTGGTGGTCCTGACGTCGCCGTTGAAAGTGATATTGGCGTCGCCATCGACCACGGTGACGTTGATGCCCTCGAGAAGACCCGAGACGAGCGTTCCAGGCGCCGTCGTAATGCTGACGCCGCCAGCGCCGCTGGCGATGGCGCTGATGCCGTTTCCGGAGAGCCCGATGATATTCGCGTTAAGTCCGCCGCCGACGGAGTTCTGGCCGATTCGAATGTCAGCGCCGTTCAGCGAAAGGACCTGAACGGCCGTGCCGACGCCAATGATCGAACTCGGCGCGCCGGTATTGGCGGTGTCGAGGCCGAAAAAGGTTCCCGCCGGGCCGGTGACGAAGATCGGCAGGTTCGCGGTGAGGTTGATGGTCGCCGCGTTTCCATCGGCGCCGAGAATCAATTGCGTGCTGATCGGCACCGCCGGGACGGGAAGAGAACCGACTGTCGTGTTGCCGATGCATTCGACGGTGTCGAGGGTCGGCGTCGCCGACGTCAAGGCGCAAGCCGCAAGCGCCTGCGAGGCTGGCAGAAGAAGAGGCAGCGCGACGCCTCCAAGTAAAATGGCGGCCAGGCTTTTCAAATTGAAGTTGCTATCGCTCATCGAAATGACCTCACCCGCCAATTGTGAATTAGTAGCTTACACGCATTGTTGAACGCAATCGGCCGACCGCCGCAGGATCTTCCGGCCGACCGCGCGGCTCGTCGCGCGCTGAAAACGCCCGGAGGGAATAACACCCGTATTAACAATTGGCTGACAGCTGTTTGCGCGCGGCGGCGCGCGATCCGGCCGCTGTTTGCGGCCGCGCTATTTCGGGCCCTGTTGCGCTGACGCCACAGGCTGGGCGCCCAGGCGCGCCTATTCGGCGGCGATCTCCTGCCGCAGCGGCGTCGCGGCGCCCTGCGGGCGGTTCTTGGCTGAATAATGAGACGCATTGCTGCGGCCGGAGCAGGCGTCGCGCGCGAACATGATGAGATGATGCGCGACCAGGCCGACGCTGATCACCGGCTCGATCTTGCCGCGAATCAATCGGCCGAGCGCGAACGTCCAGAAGGCGCGCCTGTAGCCGCCGCGCAGGCCAACATGCCAGAACAGCTTTGCAAGGATGATCACGGCCATGCGGATGTTGCGCGGCGACAGGCGCTGGCGGCTCCATGGCCGCGGCAGCCGGTTCGGCCGCGTCGCGCGCATTTGATGCGCGTAGCGGGCGAAAAGCGCCTCCGGCGTATACGCCTTCTCCATGCAGCGGCGCCACATGGCGAGCACCTCGTCATAAGGCAGCGCGAAATCGACATTCGACTCGCGGTCGGCGTCGTCGAGAAGGCGTCCATCCCGTTCGAGGCGGTCCCACAATGGCGTTTTCGGCAGCGCCTGCAAAAGATTGATGGTCGCCAGCGGGATGTTCGACTGTTCGAGGAATTCGAGAATTCGATCGCCGCTTTCGGCCGTGTCGGTGTCGAGGCCGAGGATGATGCCGGTCACGACCTCCATGCCGTGATCGTTGATGGCCTTGACCGACTCGAGGATCGGCCGGACCATATTGTGCGATTTCTGAATCGCTTGCAGCGCCTCGGGCTCGGGCGTCTCGATGCCGCAGAAGATCGTGTCGAACGCCGCCTCGCGCATTAGCTTCAGGATGTCCGGCGAGCGGGCGATGTTGAGGGTCGCCTCGCAGGACAGGCTCACGGCATAGCCGTTGCGGTTCTGCCATGCGACGAGGTGCGGCAGAAGGTCGAGCAGAGCGCGTCGGTTGCCGACGAGATTGTCGTCGACGAAATAGATCGAGCCGTTGACGCCGCAGGCGAGCAGCTTGTCGAGCTCGCCGACGACCTGCGCCGGCGTCTTCAGGCGCGGCACGCGGCCATAAAGACCGGGGATGTCGCAGAATTCGCAGGTATAGGGGCAGCCGCTCGAAAACTGGATGCTGCCGAGGAAATAGCGATCGATCGCGGCGAGCTCATAGGCCGGCGCCGGAAACTCGGCCAGCGGCCGGCGGTCCTTCGTCTTGAGGATGATCTGGCGCGGCGGACGCGAGACGTCGCGCGCGATGAGTTCGATCAGCGCTTCGGTCGCGTCGCCAAGCTCGCCGACATGGAGATAATCGAACGCGGGATATTGCTCCGGCGCGGCGGAGACTGAGGGGCCGCCGAGAGCGACGGGCTTGCCCTGTTCGTGGGCCCGCGCGCAAATATCCTCCATTTGGCGGCGCTGAATATGCATGCCGCTGACGAACACGGCGTCGGCCCAGGCGAAGTCGGCGGCGCTCGCCCGCTTCATATTTTCGTCGATGAAGCGGACTTGCCAATGTTGCGGGAGCGCCGCGGCGATCACGAGCAGCCCCTGCGGCGGCATGAAGGCCTTGACGCCCGGCGTCAGCGAATGGGCGTATTCGAAGGTGCCGAATGAGGGAACATAATGCGGAAAGACGCACAGGATGCGCCGTTCGGCGCCTGCGGCGGCGGGCGCGAAGTCCGCAAGCGGCCGGACATTGGAAGGCAAGCTCGCGCTCTCAGTCAAAGGGCTGTCAGCCTTTCGTTGTCAATTCGCGCAGGGCCGCCGGGGCGCCTGTCATGCCGGCCCGCAAACAGCGCAAGCATTCGAGGCGAAGTGGCGGCCATGAAGGCGGCGAAGATATGATCGCCGGACGGAATTGAAGGATGCGCCTCAAATCCGGCTCCAATTCTGACCCGCCGCCTGCGGTTCATCCGCGCCGTTTCGTTGCGCGGATAGTCAACTGATTCGCAAAGCCTATCGTCTGCGGGCCGGAAGTAAAGCTTCGCCGCGAGCCTGCCGGCGGCTCATTTGCGCCGCCGTTTTGCTTTGGCCGCGTGACGCAGCGCAACAACGCCGCGGCGCCGCATGGACATTCGCGCGGCGCATGTTAGCCTTTCCGAAACGCCGCTATTTCCGCCGCTTCCGCTTCCGGCGCCTTCGGGCGCAAAGATCATCGCGTCGTCCCGCCTCCATGCGCTTTCCCATTTTGCTGCTATTGCTGAGCCTTGTCGCCGCGCTCGCCTCCGGCGTCCGCCCGGCGGGGGCGGCGGAGGGCGCCGGCAAGGGCGTCGCGCTTCTCATCGCCAACGCCGCCTATTCCGGGGGACCGGCCTCTGCGACAGTCGTCGCCGGCGCGCAAAATCTGGCGCGCGAACTGTCCCGCCTCGGTTTTGCCGTGACGACCCGGTCCGATCTCGACCGGGCGGCGATGCGGCGCGCGATCGACGGCTTCATCGCCCGGATCACGCCAGGCAGTCCGGCGTTGTTTTTCTTCGCGGGCTATGGCGTCGAGGCAAAGGGATCGAGCTATCTCATTCCAGTTGACGCCGGAATATGGACGGAGGCCGACGTTCGCAAGGAAGGCGTCGGCGTTGACGGCGTTCTCGCGGCGATGGCCAAGGCCGGCGCAAAGCCGAATGTGATGATCCTCGACGCCTCCCGCCGCAACCCGTTCGAGCGGCGCTTCCGCAGCTTTTCGGCGGGGCTCGGCGTGATCGACCCGCCGCCGCAGACGCTGCTTTTTTCCGCCGCCGAGCCGGGCAAGGTCGTCGGCGATCAGGACAGCGAGAGCTCCGTTTTCATCGCCGAATTGATCAAGGAGCTGAGCGCGCCCGACTCCACCGCCGACGATGTTTTCAATCGCACGCGCCTTGGCGTTTCCCGCGCGACCAACGGGCAGCAGGCCCCGGTGATGAAATCGACGCTGACCGAGCCCTTTTTCCTCTCGGCGCAGAGCGCGGCCGGCGCAGGCTTCGCCGATGAAGCGCCGGGCCTTGAGGCAGATGGCGCGGCGTTCGGGCCTCCCTTGGACAAGCGGCCCGGCGCCGTCTTTCGCGACTGCGCCGCCTGTCCGAGCCTCGTCATTGTTCCCGCAGGCGCATTCACCATGGGCTCCGACGATTTCGAGGCGGAGCAGCCGGCCCATTCCGTCTCGATCGCAAAGCCTTTCGCGATGGGCCGGTTTGAGGTCACCAACGCGCAATGGGACGCCTGCGTCACTGGCGGCGGATGCGGCGGCTGGCGTCCGCCAGATCGCGGCGCAAGCGGGGGCGGCGTCCCCGTCAGCGAGGTGAGCTTTGTCGACGCAGGCCGCTATCTCGACTGGCTGTCGCATAAGACCGGCCGCGCCTATCGCCTGCCGAGCGAAGCCGAATGGGAATATGCCGCCCGCGCGGGAACGACGAGCCGCTTCTGGTGGGGCGATGAGGTGGGGACCGATCACGCCAATTGCCGCGGCTGCGGCGGCCCGGGGCGCCCGCTCGCCGCCGGCTCCTATCCGGCCAATCCATTCGGCCTTTACGACACCGCCGGCAATATTGCCGAATGGACGGCCGATTGCTGGACCGCCTCCTATGCCGGCGCGCCGCGCGACGGCTCGGCCGTCAGGGCCCCCGCGGGCGGGGGGGCGTGCAAGCAGCGCGTCGTGCGCGGCGGCTCATTCGACGCCGGCGCGCGCTACGTGCGTTCGGCCTCCCGCTTTCTCTACGATGCGGAGCTTCGCTATTATACGAATGGCTTTCGCGTCGTGCGCGATCTTCCCTGATCGCGATCGTCCATCATCGAAGGTGACGACAGGCCGCTAAAGCCGTTTAATGCGCCGATTCGTCCTGTGAAGACCCGATCGATCCCGCCCGCCAGCCGCCGCGGCTGCCCAGAAAAGCCGCCATGAGAAAAGCCTCTCCGATGAGTTTTTCGCGCGCCGCGCCCGCGACCCGGCTCCATCATCGTTTCGGCGGCGATGAGCGCGCGGGACGTTTTTCGCCCGCGGCGCCGGTCTTCGCCGTCGGCCTGCTCGTCGCGGCGTTCGCTTCTCAAGAAACCGCCGCCGAGCAGGCTCCGGCCGCCGCGCCAGCGGGGGCGCCTGTCGCCGTGGCGCAGGCTGCGGCAGGCTGCTTTTCCGAGGCGATCCACGCCGGCGGCTTTCTGGCCCCGCGCGCCGACGCCGTCGTGATCCTGACCCTTGAAAATTACCAGGTCGCCGAGGTGCTCGCCAATGAAGGCGACAGCGTCGCGGAAGGGCAGCCGCTCGCCCGCATCGCAAAGATCGAAGCGCCGAACCCCTATCCGCCCGGCATGGGGCCGCCGCCTGCGCCGGGCCCGGCGCTGCCGGCCTCGATCGTGCTGCGCGCGCCGGCCGCGGGGACCATCATCAAATCGCGGGCGCGCATCGGCGCTGGCCCCTCGGCTCAAGGCGATCCGCTGTTCGCGCTCGCCGTCGACGGGCTGATCGAGGCCCTCGCGCAAGTGCCGAGCGTTCATATCGGCGAGGTCAAGGCGGATCAGACCGTCAGCGTTATCATCGAAGACGGCCGCGAGATTTCCGGTCGCGTGCGCCGGATCGGCTCGCAGATCGATCCCGTGACGCAAATGGGCGAAGTTCGCGTCGCGATCGAGCGCGATCCCGCGCTCCGCGCCGGCCGCCTCATTCGTGCAAAAATCGACGCCCGCCATAGCTGCGGCCTGTCGATTCCGCGTTCGGCGCTGTTTTATTCGAACGAAGGCGCCAGCGTGCAGATCGTGCGCGGCAAGATCATCGAGACGGCGCGGGTGAGGGTCGGTCTTGCCTCCGGCGCCGACGCCGAGATCGAAGCGGGGCTTCGCGCCGGCGATCTCGTCGTGCTCAACGCTGGCGGCTCGCTGCGCGATGGCGATGTCGTCACGCCGATCCTGCCAGACGAGCAAGGGCAGGATCGCGACAAGGATCGCGGTGGGCAGGATCACCCGGCGGAGCGTCCCTGATGGCGATCAATGTCTCGGCCTATTCGATCCGCCGCCCGCTGCCCGCGATCGTCCTTGCCCTCGTCCTTCTCGCGCTCGGCATGGCGAGCTTCAAAAATCTTCCGATCACGCTCTTGCCGAATGTCGATCAGCCGATCGTCACCGTGGTCGTCAGCCAGTTCGGCGCCTCGCCGGCCGAACTCGAGACGCAGGTGACGAAGCCGGTCGAGGACGCCATCTCCGGCGTCGAAGGCGTGCGCCATATTCTGAGTCAGGTGACCGACGCCGTCTCGGTGACGACGATCACGCTCGCGCTCGGCGCCGACACCGACCGCGCCCTGAACGACGTCAAGGACGCGGTGACGCGCATCAGAGGCCAGCTTCCGCGCAACATCAACGAGCCGCTGATCCGGCAGGTCGGCGTCGTCGGCGCCAGCATTCTCGCCTATGCCGCAGTCGCGCCCGGCAAGACGCCGGAGCAATTGTCGAATTATGTCGACGAGATCGTCAAACCGAAGCTGCAGGAGGTGCGAGGCGTCGGCAATGTCGAGCGCATTGGCGGCGTCGACCGCGAAATTCTCGTCTCGCTCGACCCGGCGCGGCTTGCCGCCTTCGGCCTCACCGCCGCCGACGTCAGCCGCCGCCTGCGCGGCACCAACCTCGATCTCGCCGGCGGCCAGGCTGAGCTCGGCGGCCAGACGCAGTCGATCCGGACCCTCGCGGGCGCCCGCACGCTCGACGAACTCGCCGGCAGCGTTCTCGCCCTGCCGAAGGGTGGGGCGGTGCGGCTCGACGAGCTTGGCGTCGTCACCGACACCATCGCCGAGCCGCGCACCTTCGCCCGGCTCGACGGCGAGCCGATCGTCGCCTTCTCGATCCAGCGCTCGAAAGGCGCGAGCGACGTCACCGTCGCCGCCGAGGTCGAAAAGCGGATCGAGGCGCTCCACGCCGCAAGGACGGACATCGATCTGAAGCTGATCGACACTTCCGTCGCCTATACGCTCGGCAATTACCATTCGGCGATGAGCACCCTCTTCGAGGGCGCGCTCCTCGCCGTCATCGTGGTGTTTCTGTTCCTGCGCGATCTCCGCGCGACGGTGATTGCGGCGATCGCTTTGCCGCTGTCGATCATCCCCGCCTTCTTCGTGATGGACGTTCTCGGCTTCTCGCTGAACCTTGTCAGCCTGCTCGCCATCACGCTGGCGACCGGCATCCTCGTCGACGACGCCATCGTCGAGATCGAAAATATCGTGCGTCATATCCGTATGGGGAAATCGGCGTTTCAGGCGGCGATCGACGCCGCCGACGAGATCGGCCTCGCGGTGATCGCGATCAGCCTCACCATCGTCGCGGTGTTCGCGCCGGTCTCCTTCATGAACAATATCGCCGGGCAATATTTCAAGCAATTCGGCCTCACCGTCTCGGCCGAGGTCCTGTTCTCGCTGCTCGCCGCCCGCCTCATCACGCCGATGCTGGCCGCCTATTTCCTGAAAGCTGAAGGTCATCAGGAAGAGAAGGAGGGCAAGCTCACGCAGCGCTACGCGAAAATCGTCGCCTGGTCCGTCGAGCGGCGCTACAGCACGGTCGTGATCGGATTGGTGCTGTTCGCCCTCTCGATCCTGTCGACCAAGCTGATCGGCACCGATTTCCAGCCGACGCAGGACGCCGGACGGTCGCATCTTGCGATCGAGCTTCCCGCCGGCTCGACGCTGTCGCAGACGCAGGGGATGGCGGATGACGTGTCGCGCCTGCTGCGCCAGCGTTCCGAGGTGACCCATGTCTTCATCGATGGCGGCCATATTCCGCCTTCGACCTCGGATGTGCGCAAGGCCTCGATCGTCGTCAATTACACGCCGCGCGGCGAACGCGCCAAAACCGTGCAGCAGCTCGAGGCGGAGATCTCGCGCGACCTCAACGCGCTGCCCGATATCCGCAGCTGGTTCGTCGATGACTACGGCCAGCGTCCCGTGTCCTATGTCGTCACGGGGCCGGATTCCGTCACCGTCGCGACCTTCGCCGCCGAACTCGCGGCGCAGATGAACCGCATTCCGGCGCTGGCCAATGTGATCGCCTCGACCTCGCTGGAGCGGCCGGAACTGCTGGTGCGGCCGGACCGCGATCTGGCCGCGCGGCTCGGCGTCTCGACCGAAGGGCTCTCCGAAACCTTGCGCGTCGCGACCATCGGCGACGTCGGGCCGGCGCTCGCCAAATTCAACGCCGACGGGCGCCAGATCCCGATTCGCGCAAAACTCGACGGCGCGGCGCGCTCCGACAAGCAGGTGCTGGAAAGCATCGGCGTCCCAACAGGGGCGGGCCCCGTCGTGCCGCTGTCCTCGATCGCGCAGATCGAGCTAGGGCAGGGCGAAGCCTCGATCAGCCGCTTTGACCGCGAACGCGAGGCGCAGATCCAGGCCGCGCTCGCCCCCGGCTCCACTCTGTCCGAGGCCGAGGCCGCAATCTACGATCTGCCGCTCATGAAAAACCCGCCGCCGGGCATCAGGGTCGGCAAATCCGGCGACGCGGAGGCCATGGCCGAACTTTTCGCCGGTTTTGCCGAGGCGATGCGCAACGGGCTCATCATGGTCTATGCCGTGCTTGTGGTGTTGTTTGCGAGTTTCCTGCAGCCGGTTACAATCCTGTTCTCGCTGCCGCTCTCCATCGGCGGCGCGATTTTTGCCCTGCTCATCACCTCCCGCCCGGTCTCGATGCCGGTGATCATCGGCATTTTGATGCTGATGGGCATCGTCACCAAAAATGCGATCATGCTGGTCGATTTTTCGATCGAGGCGATGCGTTCCGGGATGGAGCGGACGCAGGCGATTGTCGAAGCAGGCAAGAAGCGCGCGCGGCCGATCGTAATGACGACGATCGCGATGGTCGCCGGCATGGTTCCGAGCGCGCTGGCGATCGGCGCCGGCGGCGAGTTCCGCGCGCCGATGGCGATCGCGGTGATCGGCGGGTTGATTGTCTCGACCGTGTTGTCGCTTCTTTTCGTGCCGGCCTTCTTCGCGATGATGGACGATGTCGGACGCGCGATCGGCGGGTTGTGGCGGCGCTTTGTGACGGAGCGCGCGGGCACTGCGCCGGCGAAAAAAGATGCCGGCCCGGCGGAGTAGATAGATTACTCGCCGTCTCCGCCGCCGGCCCAGATCGCGGCGGCCGGCAGGCCGCCGCGGCGCCGGCTCCACATCGTCTCAAAAAGCGCTTCGAGCGCCCGCGTGTAGGCGCCAACGTCGAACAGCGGCGCCGTCAGGCGGGCCTGCTGCAGCCTTGTCTTCAGAGCCGCGAGCCGGTCCGGCTCGCTCGCCAGAACCGAGGCGATGGCGAGATATTCCTCCGCGTCGGCGGCGATCAGTTCGGGCATGCCGACGGCATGCAACAGGCTGCCCGCGACGCGCGACGGAAAGGTCTCTCCGGCGAAGGTGACAATCGGCACGCCGGCCCACAGCGCATCGCTTGCCGTCGTATGCGCGCCATAGGGCGAGGTGTCGAGGACGAGATCGGCGAGCTGTAGCCGGCCGAGATGATCGACCTGATTCATATCGGGCGCGAAGATAAGCCGGTCGGGCGAGACGCCGCGCCGCAACGCTTCGCCGCGCAAATTGCCTTCGGCCTGTTCGGCGCGAAGCAGCCAAAGCACGCTGCCGGGAAATTCGTCGAGCAGGCGGCGCCAGAGATCGAACACCGCCGGCGTGATCTTATAGGCCTGGTTAAAGCAGCAGAACACAAAGCCCTGCTCTGGAAGTCCAGCCTGCGCCCGTGTCGGTTTATCGCCGATCGCGCCTTTGCGGCCGCGCGGCTGGTAGGAATGCGGCATATAGGCGAAGGATTCGGAATAATCGGCGGCGGCGCTCCCCGGCGTCATATGCGCGTCGGTAATGAGATAATCGCAAAGATCGCCGCCGAGCGTTCCGGCATAGCCGAGATAATTGACCTGTACCGGCGCCGGATGCAGCAACAGAATGCCGCTGCGGGCGCCCTTGGTGTAGCCTTTGAGATCGATCAGAATATCGATGCCCGCGTCATGAATGGCCTGCGCCGCTTCAGCGTCGCTCAACGCTGCGACATCGTGAAACGCATGGAACGCGCCGCGAAGCCGGACGCGCATCGCCGATCCGTCGTCGGCGCCGAAGCAAAAGGCGTGCGCCTCGAAGCGCGCGCGGTCATGCGCCTCGAATGTTTCGATCAGCAGCAGGGAGGTCGCATGATCGTGGAAATCATTGGAGAGATAGCCGATGCGGATCTTTTCGCGCGAGCCCAAGTCGAAGGCGAATGCGACGCGGCCATCCATGCTCGTCGCCCTGCGCGCGCGGATCCAGTCTTCCGACAGGCGGCGATGCTCCTGCGCGTTGACGCCCGGAATCGACAGGAACAGGAAAGGCGACATTCGATCCGCGTCGCCGGCCGCCAGCGCGGCGCGCATGCGCGGGGCGGCGTCGGACAATTCGGCCCATTCGCACATGGCGAGGCTGCGGGGCAGGGATTTCATCGGCGGCGCGATTTCGCGGGCGTCGGGCGAGCCGGGGATCGGGACGGTCCTCTTCGATAGCGCATCGCCGGCCGCCTCAAAATTTGATCGGACTATACCGGCGTCACGCACGCAATTCCCAAGCCACCGACGGAAACTTCACTTCCCGTAGGGACGCCCGAACAGGGTTGGCTCCGCGTCATAGCCGCCGGCGGGGCCATAATAGCCGGCGAAGAAGGGCGTGCCGACGCCGTCGTTGGGGTTGAACACGCCGTAACGGTAGCCGTTATTGGCGACCGGCAGCCAGTAATTGTAGCGCGCGGCGTCCGCGGCGATGGCGAAGCGGACGGGGTTCAGCCACGGCGGACGCTCATTGCGCACATGATAGCGCCAGGCGCCGACCCGCACCCCGATCGGCAGCGCGTAAAAGCCAAGTCCGCTGCCCGGATCGCCGACGAGCTCCGTATAGCCTGTTCCATGCCCGCGCAGTCCGCGCGGCGCATAGGCGAGCCGGCCGCCCGGGGCTCCGGCGCGTGCGACGCTTCGCCCCTCCGCGACGCCGTGGCGCTGCGCCGATATGACTTTCTTGTGAGGCGTCGATGACGCCGCCTCGGCCGGGAGAGCCGCGAGCGTCGCAATCGCGACGATTGCAAGACCGAGAAGACCAAACCCGCGCAGCATATGACGTCTCCGGATGAAACCGCTGCAAATCAAATGGATATGCGCGGCCTCGATGTCATCCCCCGGCTGAAAGAAATGGGGGCGCGGAGCGCGCCGGACTTCGCCGTCCGCACGCGTCCAGGCGTCTGCGCCGCTCAGAGCCGCTTCAGCCCTTCCTCATAGCTGATCGCCTCATAGGCCTGATCGTATTTGGCGGCGCCATCGGCGATCACGTCGAGCTTTTCCGCTGTGTCGAATTTCTTCATCTTCGTCTTGTCGAGATAAAGAAAATCGATCAGCTCGTTGTAGACCGAGGTGTCGTCGATCGGCAGCACGTAAAGCGGCACGCCGCCCATGTTGATCTGATAGCGCGATGCGCGGTCGAGATCCGACACATAAATGAAATATTTGCCGTCGGCTTTCACCTCGGCGCCGAGCGCTTCGACGAGGGCTGGCAATTGCTTATAGGACGACAGCGAGCCGGCGAGAAAGGACAGCCCCGCGTCGCCGTCTTCCGCCGTGGCGAAGGCGGCTTCGAGCGTGACAGGGGGGTCGATGGTCAGCGCGATTTCGCCGCGAAAGCCGAACCGGCCTGGACGACGGGTCTCCGCCTTATGCGCGGGCTTCAAAAGACGCCCTTCCGCATCGAGGCGCTTGAAGGGTGTTGATTCGATGGAGGTCATCATAAAATCTCATGCTTCCGCTCATTCTTGAAGTGTTCAAAAACATAACGGCCGTTGGCGCCGTGCGCGGGAGGCGCGCGGGCGCGTCGCCTGCGATGAGCCAAAAGCTCCTTGACGCAGACATCGTCGCGAAAATTTTGGCCGATGGCGGAAATGGCGCTTTTCCGACAAAGCAGGGCGGAAAGGCTTCATTCGAGAAAAAAACGCCATCCCGCCCGATTTGTGGGGGGACGAATCTAGCTCGTTGTTATCGCGCGGGTTTCATGCGAGAAATTGTGTTCGTCCCTGGCGATGGGCCGCGCGCGCGCCTTTCGATCCGCCGCCCGCAGCCAGCTATTTCACCAATCGTGCCAGCGGCGTTAGAACCACTCAGCCGCCGAACATGGTCGCCGCCAGAGCCTGCCCCGCCCTTTGCTCCGTCTCATATTGTTGCACGGGGTTGAAGGGCGCCCTGGCCGCGGGAATAACAGAAAGCGCGCGGTAGAAATCCGGCTGAGCCGTCTTGAATTTCGCCATCAGCTCGCGCGGGCTCATGTCGATGTGCTGGTAATTGTCGAGAAATTTTTCAGGATGATCGAGCAGCTTGTCGCCGTGCTCGCCGAGAAGTCCCTTCAATTTGCGTTCGGACATATAGATGTTGGTCAACACGGTCGCGAGATATTCCTCGACGAAGCCATAGCCTTTATTGACGTCCTTGAATTCCTGCAGGCCATGCATCTGCCGCGCGGCATGCACGAGCTCGTGGAAAATGATCACATCCGGCGCGTCGCCGTCGGCCTTGGATTTTGAGCCGCCGCCCGGCCCCCACATCTGCGGCGTGTAGCGGATGAGCGAGTCGGTTCCGCGTCCCGTGGTTCTGCGCCGGCGCCCCTTCACCCGCACATGCTTTCCGCGCGCAGTCGAGTTCACGAAGTCGTCGTCCGCATTGACGTTGCCGCGCGGCCGCGTGTCGGCGTTGAGCGGGTCGCCCCAGTTCCAGTTCGGAACGAAGCGCGCGGTGCGGGCCCCGGCCCGCCCGATTTCGGCGAGGAGCGCTTTGCCGGCGAAGCTTCCGGCAAGCGGCGGGAATTGCGCGCGTAGTCTTTTGAGGTAGTCCTTGCGTTCGACCGTGAAGCGGTGAAGGTAGATCTTGAACGCATGCGGATCGAGGGTCAGGTCGTACCAGGCCATCCAATCCGACATCGGAAAGAAACTCGCGACGACATTGGCGAAATGAGGGTCGACCGGCTCTTCGGGCGGATCGACGATATCCGCCGTTTCATCCGCCGTGGAATTATCCTCGCAATATTCCTCATATTTCCAATGCGGCCAGAACATGGAGATCTTCCTTCAGGCGCTTGCGCTTTGCTCCGCCGTCGCGGCTCCCAAAATCTCGAAAGCCTCGATCGGCCGCCGAAACCCCTTCAGCGTCAGCGGCTCGAGCGGGCGCGATTCAAACAGGCCATCGTCGAGCGTATGGAAGGCGCGCGCGGCGATGATGATCTGTCCAGATTTGGCCTCATCGCAAAGTCGCGATGCGAGATTTGTCACACTGCCGACGGCTGAATAGTCGAAACGGCGCTCAAATCCGATCCGGCCGAGCGTGGCGTAGCCGCAGGCGAGGCCAATGCCGAAGCCGAGCTCGTGGCCGAGCTTGCGCCACATAGCGGCGCGCGCCTTGATCGCCGCCATCATGTCGAGCGCCATGCGCACGGCGCGCTCGGTGTGCCTCGGGCAGGGCAGCGGATCGTTGAACAGGATCAGCATGCCGTCGCCGGCGAAGCGCTCAAGCGTCGCCTCATAGCGGTCGATGAGGGCGCCCAAGGTCTCGTGGTAGTCGTTGAGGACGCGCATCACTTCTTCGGGCTCCGCCGTCTCGGTAAAGGCGGTGAAGCCGCGCAGGTCGCAAAACAGCACGCTGACTTCGCGCCGGTGGCTTTCGAGCAAGCCCTGCGCTTCGTCGCTCGCGGCGACGACATCGGCGATCTGCGGCGAAAGGAACCGCTTGAGGCGGCTCATGCGCTCGATCTCGCCGACCTGCGCGTCGACGCGCGCTTCGAGCGTCGCATTGAAGGCGGCGAGCTCTTTCGTCTGCTCGGCGAGCGTCCTGGCCTGATCCTGGACGAGATCATGCAGAGCCTTGATCCGCAGCATGGAGCGGACCCGCGCGACGAGCGCGCTCTGGTCGAAGGGCTTTGTCAGATAATCGTCCGCCCCCGCGTCGAGACCGGCGACGAGGTCGGTGCGGTCGGCCTTGGCGGTCAAAAGGATGACCGGAATGAAGCCGAGATTTTCGTCGCGCTTCAATTCCTTCAGCACCGAAATGCCGTCGAGCTTCGGCATCATGATGTCGAGCAGGATCAGATCGGGTTTGATCGCGCGCGCCTTGGCGAGCCCTTCCTCCCCATCGGAGGCTGTGATGATTTCATAGCCATGGGCTTCGAGGCGCACGACGACGATCTCGAGATTTTCGGCGACGTCGTCGACGGCGAGGATGCGCGGCGGATTATGCAAGGGCGCGGGCCTTTGTGAGATGGCGCGGGGTTTCTCACGCAAGAGCAATCATGCTCATGTTCTCCCGCTTCGTCACGCGGCAATGTGCGCATTGGCGCTTCTCGAGTTGAGGCGCGCTCTCAGCCCTCATGCTGGGAAACCGGGGCGAGAGTGGTCCATTTCGGTTCTGACAATGGCAAAGTGAGAGGCGTTCAGGGGAAGCAACGCAATGGTTACGCGGCATAATATAGTTTTATTTTTTTTATTTTGAATAATATTTAGAATGAATATTTTCAGATGTTACGATAAAAATCAGTTTGGAACTGTGTCTTGACCAGTAAGTTGTCTTTACCATTTGCGCCGTGTAAATTCTTTTCTTAAGGTGTCTTGGAAATGTCGCATGGCTTGATTCCACGATCCCATTTGTTCGGCAATCCTTATAAATTTTCCGGCAAGATCAGTCCCGACGGACTCTTCCTCGCCTGGCTGGCGCCCCTCGACGGAGTTCTCAATGTCTGGATCGCGCCGATTGATGCGATCGATCGCGCCGAACCCGTCACCAAAGACACGAATCGCGGCATACGGACTTTTGAATGGGCTAACGACGGCCATCACCTTGTCTATATGCAAGATAAGGAGGGCGATGAGAATTTCCACATCTACGCCGTCGACACGGAAACGCGCGCCATTCGCGACCTCACGCCATTCGACGGCGTAACGGCGTGGATCGATCGCGTCAGCCGAACGATCCGCGACCGCATCCTCGTCAGGATCAATCGCCGCGACCCGAAATTTCACGATCTCTACACTGTCGAACTTGCGAGCGGCGATATTGCCTTGATCCAAGAGAACTTCGGCGTCGCTGCATTCGTGACGGACCATCATTACAACGTCCATCTCGCAATCAGGGACCTGCCAAGTGGCGAAAGAGAGGTTCTGCGCCGCGTCGACGGCGTCTGGACGCCGTGGATCACTTTTGCGACGGAAGACGCGCGGGTGTCTCACCCTCTTCATTTGGACACGCACGCGAGAATGCTTTTTCTTCGCGACAGTCGTGGCCGCGACAAGGCGGGTCTGACGAGAGTTGATCTCGCCACGGGCGAAACGGCGTTGCTTGCCGAAAGCGACAAGGCCGACATCTTCGGGGTTCTGTGCGATCTGGAAACGAGGGAGCCGATCGCATATAGCGTCGTTCACGAGCGCCTCCAATATTTCGCGCTTGAGGCAAAACTTCAGGCCGATCTCGATTTTCTGGCGGCGCAGGATATCGGCGACTGGTTTCTTTTAAGCCGGACGCTGGATGATCGTCTTTGGGTCATTGGCGCTTATTCGGATACGCAGCCCTTCATCGAATATCTTTTTGACCGCGGAACGAGATCGCTTCGCGAACTCCATCGTGTCTACCCGGAACTCGACGATGCGCCACTGCTGCCGATGCGGCCGCTCATCATCAAATCGCGCGACGGACTCGATCTCGTCACCTATCTCACGCTTCCGGGAGACGTCTCCGCCGCCGCGCCAGGAGCTGCCGTCCTTCTCGTCCATGGCGGCCCATGGGCGCGCGACAGTTTCGGCTACCACAGCCTCCATCAATGGCTCGCCAATCGCGGTTATGCCGTGTTGAGCGTTAATTTTCGCGGTTCAGCCGGGTTCGGCAAGGCATTCATCAACGCCGGCGACGGTGAATGGGGCCGGCGCATGGACGACGACCTTCTCGACGCCGTCGCCTGGGCGATCGAACGACGGATCGCCGATCCCCAACGGATCGCCATTATGGGGGGAAGCTACGGCGGTTATGCGACGCTCGTCGGCCTCACCCGTAACCCCGATACCTATGCCTGTGGGGTCGATATCGTCGGACCGTCAAATCTCGAAACGCTCGTCCGAACCATTCCTCCATATTGGGAATCTTTTCGCGCGCCGCTGACGAAAGCGGTGGGCGATCCCGAAACGGAAGAAGGCTTGCGGCTTCTGCGCGAGCGTTCTCCGCTCTTCAATGCAGACAAGATCGCCAAACCGCTTTTGATCGCACATGGCGCGAATGACCCCAGAGTGAAGCAGGCGGAAGCAGACCAGATGGTCGAAGCGCTGAAAGAAAGAAACATCCCGGTCCCCTATCTGCTTTTTCCAGACGAAGGCCATGGTTGCGTGCGGCCCGAGAACAATATTGCGCTCTTTGCGATTGTAGAGAACTTCCTTGCGCGCCACCTGGGTGGACTCGCTGAACCCATCCATGCAGATGAGTTGAAGAAAAGCTCTCTCGAAATCAGGGAGGGCGCGGAGCAGCTTTCCCTACCGCAGTGACTGGCCGAGCGACCGGGCCGTTTCATGCGGCGGCCTTCTGTCGTTCGACGCGGATCGGGACGAGAATTGTAAAGCTCGATCCCTCGCCGAGCTTGGAGGCGACGCTGATCGCGCCGCCGTGCATCTCGACAAAGCGCCGGCTGATCGAAAGGCCAAGCCCGGTGCCGCCTTTCAGCCGCGTCGAGGTGTTGTCGCCCTGCTGAAAGGCTTCGAAAATTCGCGCTTGATCCTCGGGCGGTATGCCCGGCCCCGTGTCGGTCACGACGATCTCGAACATGTCGGCGAGGGTTTGCGCCTTGATCGCGACATAGCCCTCGTCGGTAAATTTGATCGCATTGCTCAATATGTTGATCAGGACCTGAGTCAGCCGCCTCTCGTCGCCGCGGCCGAGCGGCATCGGCTCCTCGATCGTCTGATCGATGCGCAACCCCTTGGCCTGGGCGAGCGAATAGGTCGCCCCAATCGCTTGCTCGACGATGTTGCGCATCGAATATTCGTCGAGCACCAGAGAGAGCTCGCCGGCTTCGAGCTTTGAGAGATCGAGCACGTCATTGATGAGGCCGAGCAGATGGGCGCCGTTGCTCTCGACGCGCTCCAGCACGGATTTTGCGCGGTCCGGCAGTTCGCCGTAAAGCCCGTCGCGCAGCAGCTCGGCATAGCCGAGGATGGCGTTCAGCGGCGTGCGCAATTCATGGCTCATATTGGCGAAGAAGCGTGATTTATGCTCGCTGGCGACGGCGAGCTGGCGGCCGTTCTCCTCGGCCTTGCGAAAAAGGCGCGCATTGCGCATGGCGAGCACGGATTGATGTGCGAAGGCCTGCATCAGGCTGACCTTGTTGGCGGCGAAGGGACCGTGTTTGCCGCTTTCGACGACGAGCGCGCCGAGCACGCCGTCGGGCGCGATGAGGGGCACGACGAGGGCCGAGCGAAACCCCGCCGCGATCGTCGCCGCGCGCAACGGAAAGCCGGCGCAGTCGGCGATCTCCGGCACCTGCACGGTGCGGCCATGCTCGGCGACCTCGCCCAGCAGCCCGTCGAGCCGGGTCAGTTTGACCTCGCGCAGCGCCGCGACGAAGGACGGATCGAGCCCATGGGCTTCGGCGAGATGGAAGGCGCCTCGCTCGCGGTCGAAGGTGTAGATGGCGCCGCCGTCGGCCTCGGCGAGCTCGACGGCCCGCGTCAGCGCGGTCTGCAGCACGAGGCTGAGGTCGAGCGAGGCGGCGAGCGCGCGGCCGATTTCTTCAAGCGCCTTCAGCTCCTGCACCGACTGGGCGAGGTCGCGGGTGCGGTCGTCGACCTTCTGTTCGAGCCTTGCGTAGAATTCGCGTAGCTGCGCCGCCATGCGGTTGAATTCATCGGCCAGCACCTCGACCTCATCGCCGGTGTGGACCTCGATCGGATGATCGAAATCGCCTGAGGCGAGGCGCGAGGCGCCTTCCTGCACGGCGCGGATCGGCACGGTCATCCGGCGCGCCAGCAGGACGCCGGCGCAGACGCACAAAATGAGGCCGAGGCCGAACAGCCAGGCGAGCCGGATCAGCAGCGAGACGACCGGGCCGAATGCCTGCGTCACCGGCTGCTCGACGAACAGCAGCCATTTCATATGCGGCACCGTCGCCGCCGCCGACAGCACCGATTGTCCGTCAAGATCGGAGCCGATATCGAGCGGAGCGCCGGTCTGGTTCAGCGCATGCACCTGCGGCAGCTTCGACATGTCGAGGTTTTTGCCGACGAGGCTCGTGTCGGTATGGGCGATGAGCCGGCCGTCGTTGGTCGTAAGGTAGGCGGAAATGCCCGGTCCCGCCTGAATGCCGTTCAGAATGTCGGAGAGATATTTCAGCTCGATTTCGGCGACGGTGAAGCCGGCGGCATGGCCGGAATGGGCCATGACGATCTGCATGCGCGGCCCGGTCGAGGCGAACACGACGGGGCCGAACCAGGCGCCGTCCTGACGCGCCTCGCGCGCGGCCGCGGTCAACGTCCAGTCGTCGCCGGTATGGATCGCGCCGCCGTCGCGCGACAGCGTCGCGATCTCCTTGCCGGAGCCGTCGATCTGCGCAATCTCGGCGATGGCCGGCGTATTCGCCAGAATGCGGCGGTAGTCGTCCATGCGCTGCTCGGGGCTCGCGACGCTGGCGCGGGTCGCCCAACTGATCTGGCGTTCGAGTTCGGCCATGAATTGCTCGACCCGGCGGGCCGCCGCGTCGGCCTTTTCCCCCTGCGCGTGCAAAAGGATGTTCTTTGTGTCGCGATAGGTGATCCAGACGTCGACGGCGCTGCTGATCGTCAGCACGAAGGCGACGAGGCCGACAAAATAGGCAATGTATTTTCCAAACAGGCTTTTCTGCCGGAACAGGGTCTGCAACAGGTCCCGGGGAGACTCTGCCAAAGCCGTCTTCAAATGCCGTTTATCCCGCGTTCGGCGCCAGAGCGCGGCCGATCCAAATCCGGCGATCCATATTAGGCGATTGAAGTCAGGCGATCGCCGCAATGAGATTTAGCGCGTTTGCGTCGCGGCGCCAAAGCGAAAGCGCCGGGGGCGGGCAGCTTGGCTTTCACGAAATTACTTCAGGCGCGACCATTGCTGGCCGCCGCAGATCATGCCGCCGAGGACACAGCCTTCGACCTTCAGCACCTGTTCGCCGCGCAGCGACATGCGGCCGATATATTTTTGGCCGTCCCGGGCGTTGACGATCGAGCCCGCCCAGACGTCTCCATTGGGCTTCATGCTGATCAGCACCGGCTTGCCGATCATGTCGGAATCCTTGGCCCAGGACACATAACCGCAAAAATTGGCGCCGCAGGAGCGAATCGCGACATTGGCGGTGCCGTCGGCGATGCGCCATTCTCCGGCCGGGCTGGCGACGGACGGCGAACTTAACGCGGCTATGATGGCGGCTGCGGCTGCGGTCAGATGGTTCATGACGTCTCTCCCAAGTCATTGGAAATGACCGTGGCGCCCATCCGCCGCCGCGCCTGTGAGATTGCGCACATCGACGCTGCGCCGCCATAATTCGCCCGCGGCCTGTCATCCTTTCCGATGATGGCGCAGGGGAATTGTTTCGCTCACGGCGCGAGCCTGGCCTTGACCGCGGCGGCGGGCTCGCCTCTGCTGGCGCCGCTGGCCCCACGCCGGCTGGCGGAGAAACGGTTTTCGATGGATGTGATTGAACTTAGCGTCGGCTCCGCGAGGGCGACCATCGCCCTGCGCGGCGCCGAGGCCATGCGCTGGAGCGTCGGCGGAACGCCGCTCCTCTGGGACAAGGATCCGGCGATATGGGACGCCACATCGCCGCTTCTGTTTCCGCTCGTCGGCTGGACGCATGACGCAAAAATCCGCGTCGAGGGGAAGAGCTACCCGGCCGAGGTGCATGGCTTCGCCAGCCGGATGTGCTTTTCGCCGAGCACGACGAGCGCGCAGCGCGCAAGGCTCACCCTGTCGAGCAGCGCCGAAACGCTGGCGGTCTATCCGTTCGATTTCTGGCTCGGCGTCAATTACGCTTTGTTCGACACGGCTTTGGCGGTCGGCCTCACCGTGAAGAACCGTGACGCCCGGCCGATGCCTTACGCCTGCGGCCTGCATCCGGGCTTCCACTGGCCTTTTGCGGGCGGGACGGCGGGCGACTACGCCATCATGTTCGCGGCTGAGGAACAACCCTTCGCGCCGAAAATCTCGCCGCAGGGGCTGTTTTGCGCCGAGCAGCGCGCCCTTCCGCTCCAGGGTCGCAGACTGCCCTTGTCGCCGGAGCTTTTTTCCGCCGAGGCGCTCTGTTTTCTCAACACGCGCAGCCGCAGCCTGAGTTTCGAGGGGCCGGAGGGCGCGGCGATCAAGGTCGAGACATCAAATTTTCCGCATGTCGCGCTGTGGTCGAAGCCGGGCGCCCGGTTTCTGTCGATCGAATCCTGGACCGGCTACGGCGATCCGGAAGGATTTTGCGGCGAGCTCGCCGAAAAACCCTCGATGCGCATCCTTCAGCCGGGGGCGGTCGCTCATCATGTCGCGCGCTATAGTTGGCGCGCGCCTCAAACAGCTTAAGCTGTAGCGCCATAAGGCTTGGCCAAAACAATTTAAGGAAATCATAAGGATGCAGGCCGCGATCGCCGCCGACAGCGGAGCGAAGGCAAGCTATAATCCAACAATAGATTGATTTTAATCGGGAGGGAGCCGCCATGAACCCGCTCATCGGGCTCGCGATTCAACTCGTCCCCCAACTGTTGCAGTTGTTTTCGGGAGACAAGGCCGGCCAGATCGGACAGAAAGTCGCCGATGCGGTGACCCAGATCACCAAGACGGATTCGCCAGAAGAAGCGACGAAGATCGTCATGGAAGACCCGAAGATTAAAGCGGATCTTCAGGCCGAGCTGGCGCGGATCGCTTTCGCCGGCCAGCAGGCCGCATTTCAAGACGCCCAAAACCAACGCGAAGCGGATTTGAAGGCGGATACGCTCGCCAACGAGAGCACGGCGGGCGCGCGGCGTTTCGCCGAGGCCCTCGCGGCCACGAGCCCGCTGATGCAATGGACGCCGACCGTCATCTCTTTCATGGTGGTCATCGGATTCTTGGCGCTTCTGACGCTAATGACGCTTGGCAAGGCCGTGCTGCCGCCGCAGGGCGTCGATCCCACCATCCTGCAGATCGTCAATATATTGATCGGCGCGCTCGCCGCCGCCTTCGCCACGGTGATGAATTTCTGGCTTGGCTCCTCGCTCGGCTCGCGCGGCAAGGATCGCATGCTCGAACTTCAGGGCGCGCAGGCGATTTCGGCCGGGCCTGCGCCTTCGCCTGCTCCGAGCGCGGCGGCGCCTCCGCTTGCCGGAGGGGCGCCGGGAGGAGCGCCGATCGGAGCGCCAAGCCCGGCGGCGCCGCGCAGCCGCCCGGAGGCGCCAGGCCAGATGTCGCCTCAAGGCGGCTTCGCGCCGGGCGGCGTCGGCCCGCTCTCGCCGCAGCCCGCGCCGAGCCTGGAACTGCCGCCGACGCAACCAGTGACGCCAGCGCGCCCCGGCGTCGTTAGCGAAACCATGGCCGAACTGACGACACCGCATCGGCATTTTGCCGACGGCGTATCGTGGGCGCTGACGGCGGCCGGCGTCGCCATCGACGGAGCGGCGGCCATGGGCACGCCGGGCGAGCCTACGACGGTGCGCAAAATCTGGACGAAGTTCGGCGCCCCTTGCGCCGCGGCGGCGCAAAAATATGGCGTCCCGGTCGAACTCATCGTCGCGACCATCGCGACGGAAAGCGGCGGCGACCCCACGGCGCGCCGGTTTGAACCGAAGATCAACGACCAAAGCGTCGGCCTGATGCAAACCCTCGTCGGCACCGCCCGCGGCGCGCTGCGGCGCCCGGGCCTTACAGCCGACGACCTGCTCGATCCGGCGGTTTCGATCAACGCCGGAACAGCCTATATCGCCGAGCAAAGGGGCTCGACGCATTTCGATCCGCCGCTCGTCGCCGCCGCTTACAATGCGGGCTCGATCCGGCGCGACGACGCGCCCGCAAACCGCTGGAAGCTGCTTTGCTATCCGACCGGCACGGGCCATCACATCGACAAATATGTCGCCTTCTTTTCCGACTGCATGCGCGTCTCGGACGCCGACGGATGGAGCGGCAGCGGCGCGACCCCGAGCTTTGCCGATGAGCTCTCGGACCGCCCGGCCGCGCCGGCCCCGGCCGGCCCTGCAGCGCCGTCCAGACCCGTTGACGAGTCGGGACCGGATTTTCCGCCGCCGCCTGCCTTTGCGCCATTGATCAGCATCGCCGACAGGCAAAAGCTGTTCGGCGCCTTCACTTTCGCGCCTTCCCCACAACCGGGCGATCCCGAGCATATCAGGGTCACCAATGATTGGGCGGCCCGCAATATCATTACGGTCGCCATCCCGCTGCGCTCCGTCTTGGGCAAGCCGGGACCGCTCAAAATGCAGTTCCACCGGCTCGCCGCCGCGCAGCTGACGGCGCTCTGGCTCGAATGGGAAAAGCAGGGGCTGCTCGACGAGGTGCTGACGTTCGACGGCGCCTATAATCCTCGCTTCATCCGCGGCAGCACGACCACCCTCAGCAATCACGCCTTCGGCACGGCGTTCGACATCAATGCGCGGTTCAACCCGCTGAAAGCCCGGCCGGCGCTGAAAGGTCAGCCGGGATCGGTGCGCGATCTCGTCCAAATCGCCAATCAATTCGGCTTCTATTGGGGCGGCCATTTCAGATCCCGGCCAGACGGGATGCATTTTGAAGTCGCGGAATTGCTCGACGTCGCGCCGGATGGCGGGACGGGCGAAGAACCTGTTGCAGCAGCCACAGCGCCGCTTGTCACGGCGTAAACGACGAACGCCGGAGACAGCCCTCCGGCGTTTGCAAAATAAACTTGGCGGCGGCCAAAATTATTTTGCTATCCGTTCGGCGCAGCGCTCCCTATTTTCCCGAAAGCTTCGCCCATTCGAAGACGTCGGCGCCGCGCGCGCGAAAATCCCGCTTGGGCTCGAAATTCTGCCGCGAACAAGAAACCAGGCTGGAGGTTACAAATGTCCGTCGCCCAACTGTCGACCCCTGAGACCGGCGTCCTGCGCCCTTCAAGCGGCAAGGCGCTTCTGATCGACGGCAAGCGCGGATCGGAAGAAGTGCTCGCGGAGATCACCGAACAGGTGCGCGGCCTCGACGGGTTGCAGCCGGGTCTCGCCGTTATTCTCGTCGGCGCCGACCCCGCAAGTCAGGTCTATGTCGGCGCGAAGGGCAAGGCGGCGAAGGCTTGCGGCTTTCATTCCGTGCAGCATGACCTGCCAGCCGAATCAACCGAAGCGGAGATTCTGGCGGTCATCCAGAAACTGAACGCCGACCCGAAAATCCATGGCATTCTGCTGCAGCTGCCTTTGCCCAATGGCGCGGACGCGACCCGCATCATTGAATCGATTGCGCCCGAAAAAGACGTCGACGGGCTGCATCCGATCAATTCGGGCCTGCTTGCGATCGGCGATATTGAGCGCGCGCTGATCCCCTGCACCCCGGCCGGCAGCATGATCTTGCTGCAGAAAGCGGCGGCGGCGCTTAATTTCAAGCTTCAGGGCGCTGAGGCCGTCGTCGTCGGACGCTCTAATCTCGTCGGCAAGCCGATCGCGCAACTGCTGCTCGCCCAGAACGCGACCGTCACCATCGCGCATTCGCGCACGCGCGATCTTCCCGCGGTCGTGCGGCGGGCCGACGTGCTGATCGCGGCGGTCGGCCGTCCCGAGATGATCAAGGGCGATTGGATCAAGCCGGGCGCAATCGTGATCGACGTCGGCATCAACCGTGTCCCGGCGACCGACCCGGCCGCCAAATCCAAGACGCGGCTTGTCGGCGACGTCGCCTTCGCCGAATCGCTCGATACGGCCGCGGCGATCACCCCGGTGCCGGGCGGCGTCGGACCGATGACGATCGCCATGCTGATGAGCAATACGCTGAAGGCCGCGTTGCGGATCTCCGGACGCAAATCTGGGCATTAAGTGGACCGCTAGAAGCTAGCAGTCGCCGTTAACGACTCCGAAACCATAATGGGCGTCTCATGCAGGCGTTGGGTCTCGGAGCCTTCCGATGCATTGGCTGGACTGGGAAGAGCCGCGGGCCGAGCGCCGCAACTGGTTTGCGGCGCTGCGTCAGGAGGCGGCCGCCCGTCGGGCCGCGCTGTTTGCAGCCGCGCTGACCGGGCCGCTCGCGATCATCGCCTTCCTCATGGCTGCGACCCCGCAATATCAGGCCGAAGCGCAGATTTTCGTCGCAGCTGTTGAGGCGCGGCCGGATCTTGTCCTGAATCGTCAGATCCTGACCCAGGGCGAGGCGCTGCTCGGCTCGCGCGATCTCGCGCGGCGCGCAATGAAATCGCTCGGCGCCGAAACGAGGCCGGAATTGTCCGGGAACGGGGATATGACGGCCGCGGCGCGGGCCCTGATCTTTCTTGGCGCAGCAGGTGAAGAAGGGCGTCCGCGCGCCGATGAGCGCGCCCTGGAGGCGTTTCAGGACCGCCTCAGCGTCAAGTCCTCGGATCGCGATCGAATCGTAACAATCGCGTTCCGCTCCGATGACGCCGATTTTTCCGCGCGGGCGGCCAATCGCGTCGCCGCTTTGTTTGTCGAAGCTGGCGCCGAAGCTTCGCAGATTTCCGCGCGCGTGATCGCGCCGGCGCGCCCGCCGCAGCAGCCGGTTTTTCCGACCACCGGCCTTCTTGCCGCGATCGGCGCCGCGGCGGCTCTCGTCGTGGGGACAGGCTGCGCTCTGCTGACGCGGCCCTTGAGCCGCATCGAGGAGCCGCTGGCGCCGCCGCGCGCGATCGGAGACCCCGGCGTCTTCCTGCGTCTCAAGGAAGCGCCCGGCGCGCAAACCTCGGCCGGGCGGGACTCGGCAGGGCGGCGCGCCGAAGCTCAGAACGCCAATGCGCTCGAGGACGCGGCGGCGCGTATTCTCGCCGCGCGCCGGCCTTCGGGAGCGATCCGCATTCTGGGCGCGCGGCTCGCCGCCGGCGGAGCGGCCGACGTTCTCGTCGCTCTGGCAAGGCTGCTCGACGCCGAAGGGCGTTCCATCATGATCGATCTCGCCGGACTGACGGACCCCACCGGCGGCGCGCGCGAGGAGGCGGGACCGGGCCTCTCGGAGCTCATCTCGGGGGAGGCGTCCTTCGCCGAGGTCATCTCCCGCGACCCGAGTTCTCGGCTGCATTTTTTGCCGCGCGGCCGGCAAGGCGTTTCGCCCGAAGCGGCGGCGCCCGGCGCCGAACTCTCCATAATCCTGCAAGCGCTGGAGGGCGCCTATGATTTTATCTGGCTGACGGTCTCTGCGCTGGAGCGGGAGGATATGATTCGAACGCTTTCGGGAGAGGCCGATTTCGTCGTGCTGACGGCCGCGGCCGAGCCGCGCGAGGCGGTGATCGTCGGCTCCGGCGCCAATCTCGCTGGATGGCGGGCGAAGAATGTGCTCGTGATCGGCGCGCCGAAACAATCGTCGCCGCGCGGCCTCAGCCTTGACGCCGCCTGAGCTTCAGCGGTCGGGCCTCTGCATCCAGCGGATGAGCGGCATCAGCGGCAGCACCCAGGCAAGGCCCAGCGCCGCATAGCAAATGATCTGGATGGCGGGCGCCGCCTCCTGCACCGGGCGGGCCTGCGCCAGAGCCATTGCCACGAGCGAATAGAGGATGACGAACGCCGTCATCACGATCGCCCCGATGAATTTGCGCGTCCGCATTCGCATGCGCGTGTCTTGCCTCTCGTTCGGGCCGGTCGCGTGGACTTCGCGATGATGCGGCGATAGATCAGATTTCCGGCGCGCGCGAAAGCGCGCGGCGCCTGAAGCGGGTCGACGCTCCGCTCTTAGTCCGCGGCCTGGTCCGCAACAAGCGTTTCATATGAGGCCGCGCCGGAAGGAGCGACATGACCTGGGTTTACGATCCGCTGCCGGCGCCGTCGGCTTTTGACGCGCGAAGCTGGCGAACCGTTCCGGCGGTCGCCGTCTGGCTCTGGACTCTCGCCGCGCTGGTATTCTTGATGGTCCTCGTCGGCGGCGCGACGCGGCTGACGGAATCCGGCCTGTCCATCACGCAGTGGAAACCCTTGACCGGCGTGATCCCGCCGCTCTCGCAGGCCGACTGGCAGGCCGAATTCGAAAATTACAAGAAGATCCCGCAATATGCGCAAATCTTTCCCGACATGGACCTCGCCGGGTTCAAATTCATCTTTTTCTTCGAATGGAGCCACCGGCTGCTTGGCCGGCTGATCGGGCTCGCGACCTTCCTGCCGATGGTTTTCTTCTGGGCGAAGGGCCTGCTGCCGCCTTCATTGAAGCCAAAGCTCGTCGGCGTCCTCGCGCTTGGCGGGCTGCAGGGGTTTGTTGGCTGGTGGATGGTGAAATCCGGCCTCGTCGATCGCGCCGAGGTGGCGCAGGAGCGGCTCGCGCTGCATCTTTTGCTGGCGAGTGTGACCTTCGCCATCCTGGTCTGGCTGGCGGCTTCGCTCAATTCGCGGCCGCCCGCTGTTGCCGCGCCGCCGCGCCGCCTGTTCGGCCTCGCCCTGGTCTTTGTGGTCGCGGCGCTTGCGCAAATTGGCCTCGGCGCCCTCGTCGCCGGGCTGCGCGCCGGACGCGCCTATAATAGCTGGCCGCTGATGGACGGACGGTTCTTTCCGCCGCTCGACCAATTGATGGCAGAGGCGCCGCTGTGGCGCAATTTCGTCGACAATCTCCTGACCGTGCAGTTCCAGCACCGGATGGCCGCCTATGCGCTGCTGGTTTTCGCGCTTGCGCAGGCGCTTTATACGCGCGTCGCCGCAGGTCGAGGCGCCGCAAGCCGCCGCGCCGCCGCGCTGGCCGTCCTCGTCGCCGCGCAGGCTGTGATTGGAATCACGACGCTCGTGCTCGCCGTGCCGCTGTGGGCGGGGCTGCTGCATCAGGGCTTTGCGATGATCGTCCTCGGCATGGCTGCTGCGCATGCCCAGGCGCTCAATCAGGAGAGATGAGGCTTCTTGCCACAGCAGTTCGGACGGCATATGCTAAGGCATATGCTGGAGGTGTCCGTGTCAGAGCAAAGACGCGTCAAGCTGTTCAGAAATGGCCGCAATCAGGCCGTCCGCATTCCCGTCGAATTTGAATTGCCCGGCGATGAGGCGATCATGAGCCGGGACGGCGACCGGCTGGTCATTGAGCCAACGCGCAAACGCGGCTTGCTGGCGCTACTCGCAACGCTCGAGCCGCTCGAGGAGGCGCTTTGCCAGATCGAGGATCGGCCGGTCGCGCCTGAAGACATATTTTGACGCGCTATATGCTCGACACGAACATCCTTTCCGACCTGATCAAGAATCCGCGCGGCCGGGCGGCGGCGCGGATCGAGAAAGTCGGCGAGGGCGACATCTGCACCAGCATCATCGTTGCTGCGGAACTGCGCTATGGATGCGCCAAAAAGGGATCTCCACGCCTCAGGAAAGTGGTGGAAGACATCCTTGGAGAAATGACGGTGCTCGCGTTCGACGCTCCGGCCGACGTCGAATATGGCAGGCTCCGCGCGGAGCTTGAGGCGGCGGGTCTGACCATCGGCGGCAACGATCTGCTGATCGCATCGCACGCCCGCGCGGTAGGAGCGACGATCGTCACCGCGAATCTGCAGGAGTTTACCCGCGTCAATGGCCTGAAGGTCGAGAATTGGCTCGCTTAGCGACTCAGTTCCGGCCGACGCCAAGCTGGACATAATCGATCTTGGGGCAGCGATTCATGATCACCGTGATCCCCTGCGCTCGGGCCAGGGCGGCGGCAGGCTCGTTGACGACGCCAAGCTGCATCCAGATGACCGAAGGGCGCCAGTTCAGGGCCAATATATCCGTCACGACCTCGCCGGCCGCCGCCGAATTGCGGAAAATATCGACCATATCGACCGGCGCGGGAAGATCCTTGAGGCTGGCGACTGCAGGCGCGCCGAGGAGGCTCTGGCCGGCAAGGCCGGGGTTGACGGCGGTCACCTCGTAGCCGCGCGACAACAGGAAGGCCGCGACCTCATAGGATGGGCGCTCCGGATTGGCCGAGGCGCCGACGATTGCGATCGTCTTGACCTTGCGCAGAATGGACTTGATGTCATCGCCGGACAAGGAAGGCACGCTGCTGGTCATGAAATATCCTCAAAGCTTTCCACTTCACATAATCCTTTGACGGCCGGATCGCTCCAATTGGAGACAGCACATGAACGTCAAAACCGATAGCAGCGCCTTCGGCCGCTTCGATCTGAACGAAATCGCTCGCTCCTTTCCGCCAAGCGCCGACACGCTGCTGCTCGACCGCTATCTGACCAACGAGCCCGGATCGAGCGCGCGCGTGTTCCGCGTCTATCGTGGAACGCCGGCCCATTATCATGAAGGCTCGGATGAATATCTCTATGTTCTCTCGGGCCGCGGCACGTTCTGGATGGGCGCGGCGTCCGATCTCCGCGAGTTCGCGCCGGGGCAACTGCTGTTCTTCAAGCGCCGCACGATCCACGCTCTGCCGGATATTCTCGAAGGTCCGGTCGTGTTCTTCGCCGTGGACGCGCCGCGCCGCGATCCCAGGGACATTATTTTCGTCAATCCGGAGGAGGGCAGCCCGGAAACCTTCGTCCGCGCCCAGCCGGAGTGAAGGGCAGGGCCGCTAACGTCAGTGAATGTGGTATTATTCTACCTCTTTATGCAAACATATGATCTATAAGCCAGTTTTAGCGGTCCTCTGCTTCATAGTCGCTTGACGCGCGCCGCCAATAAAACTACAAGCGCGACGCGACCGCAGCGGCCACATCGCCGCGCGGCTCAAAATGCATGGAATTTGAACTATGTTCGGCAAGACCTATTCCGCCAAGCCGGCGGACATCACCAAGAAGTGGGTCCTGATCGACGCCACCGGCCTTGTGGTCGGCAGGCTGGCGTCGCTCGTGGCCATGCGGCTTCGCGGAAAGCACAAACCGACCTTCACGCCGCATATGGATGATGGCGACAATATCATCATCATCAATGCCGAGAAGGTGGTCTTTACCGGCCGCAAGCGCGATCAGAAGGTCTATTACCACCACACCGGCTATCCGGGCGGCATCAAGGAGCGCACGGCGAAATTCATCCTCGATGGCCGTTTCCCCGAGCGCGTGCTCGAGAAGGCCGTTGAGCGTATGGTTCCGCGCGGGCCGCTCGGGCGCAAGCAGATGGGCAACCTCAGGGTTTACAAGGGCGCGGAGCATCCGCATGCGGCGCAGCAGCCTGAAACGCTCGACGTCGCCAGCCTCAATGTCAAGAATTCGAGGATTGCCTGATCATGGCCGAGACTTTTTCTTCCCTTCAGGATCTGAAGAGCGCCACGGCCGCCCCGACGCAGGAAGCGCCGCACTATGTGCAGAAGCTCGACGCGCAGGGCCGCGCCTATGCGACCGGCAAGCGCAAGGACGCCGTCGCCCGCGTCTGGATCAAGCCGGGCTCCGGCAAGGTCGTCGTCAACGGCCGCGCCGTCGAGGTTTATTTCGCCCGTCCGGTGCTGCGCATGATTTTGCAGCAGCCGCTGGGCGTCGCAAAGCGCGTCGACCAATATGATTTGACCGTCACCGTCGCCGGCGGCGGCCTGTCCGGGCAGGCGGGCGCCGTCCGCCACGGCCTGTCCAAGGCGCTCGTCGCCTTCGAGCCGGAGCTGCGCGGCGTGCTCAAGAAGGAAGGCTTTTTGACCCGCGACTCGCGCGTGGTCGAGCGCAAGAAATACGGCAAGAAGAAAGCCCGCCGCAGCTTCCAGTTCTCGAAGCGCTAAGGTTTTTGGATTTTCGACGATCAGGGCGGTCTCCGGGCCGCCCTCGGACTTCTGGCAAACCCCGTCATTTTTGGCGGGCTTTTGTTTTTTGGGCCTTTGGTTGGAAATGGTGGTCGATACAAGCGAGGGAACGCGCTCCGACGCCGGCCAGATGGCGCATCTCGACGGCGAGCGAAGCTAAGTGTGGCCGCATTCACGCACCGTTCGAAACGGCGAAGCATTCTTGCGCTGCGACATAATTTCGCCTCCAACAGGCGTGAAGTTCAAACAGACGTTTGAATTAGCGCAGGAGGCCCCGATGCCCACGCCGATCCCAGTGATGCTACGCAAGGGCCTGCACGCCGTGACGCAAAAGCTGGTCGCCGAGGTGCTTGTTTCGGTCTTCTCGACGCTTCTTGTCATGATGCTTGTCTCGCATCTGACGAAGCCCGCGCCCGACTTTGCGGCGGTCGATCTGCGCGTCGCCGCCGTTCCGGCCCTGGCGCCAAACGAATCAGGCGACGCGACCGCCGATTTTCTGGAGCGCGTCGCGCTGTCTCATATTGTGGCGCCGAGGGCCGCGGCGCTCGAAGCGGCGGCCGAACCCGCGGCTGGCGCAACCGGCGCGGCCGCTCCGCTTCCGCCGCGCCGCCGCGCCGCCCTGCTGGACCATTCGCAAGCCGGCAAGGACCGCGTCGCGGCCAACGTTCAGGCCAGTGCGCCGATCAATGCGCAGGCCAACATCCAGAGCAATGCGCCGGGCAATGTCCCTCAAGCGCTAGCAGCTCACACGCCTGCCGCCGCGTCCGCCCCCTCGGATTGGATCGATTCGCTTAATCCGTTGAAGTACAGCGTCGGGCTCGTCTCCGGCATTGGCGCCTTCGTCTCCGCTTCCCATCAGCGCGCGATCGACGGGGGCGGCTGGCTCGTCTCCGGCATCGGTGAATTTGTTTCGGCTTCCGACAAGCGTTTGGTCGAGGGCATGGCGTCCGTCGGCGATTCGGTGACAGCCTTGGTCAAGAAACCGAAATCGTGAAGATTGCCGATTTGACCCGCCAGGCGCTGCTCGCCCACGCCGCCGTCGCCTTTGCAGAAAACGGCTTCGAGCGCGCCGCCGTGCGCGAGATCACCCGGCGCGCCGCGGTCAATCAGGCGGCGATCAACTATCATTTTGGCGGCAAGGAAGCGCTTTATCGCGAGGTTTTGCGTCTCGCCTTCGCGGCGCTGCGCGAGGCTTCGCTCCTCGATGAGGAGACGGTCGACCGCGTCGGCCGCGAAGAGGCCGTGCGTCTGTTCATCCGCCAGCAGGTGACGGCGCTCGAAAAACACGACCAGCTCAGCCGCTATCTACGCATCCTGGCCTGGGAGACCCTGGCCCCGACGCCGATCTACCTTGATTTTATCGCCAGCGCGGAACTGCCGATGCTAGACCAGGCCGAAAAGATCGTGCGCCGCTTTCTGCCCGCCGGCGCCCCGCGCGCGGAAATCACCATCGCGACGATCTGGCTGACCCAACAGGTCGCGCCCTTCATCCGTCATTACGACATGCTGTCTCAACCGCCGCTCAACCTCACCATCGACCGCCGATTCATCGAGCAGCTGGCGGCTGACGTCGGCCGCATGGCGGTCGCCGGGCTCAACGCACGGACGACCGCGGCCGGGGCGGATTCGGCTTATGAAGCGCAAATGGCGTAGCGGGACGCCTCCAGTTCCCTGCCGCCCGGACCGTTCCGTCCTGCGGTTGGTCGTCCCCCGATGTGATCGGGGATTGAACCGGCGATCCAAACCACTACCTCCGTGACGGAATGCCCGGGTTCAACCCCCGGGCATGATTCTATTGAGGTCCGGGCATGACTATCTGGGGTCATGAACGGCGGGGTCTGTTATAAGTCCCGGCCTTTAAAGGCGGGACCTCAAGAGGCGGCGGCTCATGCAGGGCAAGATATTCATCGACGGCGAAGCCGGAACCACCGGCCTTGGCATCAAGACGCGGCTTGCCTCCGAACCGGGGATCGAACTGAGAAGCCTGCCGCCCGAGTTGCGCAAGGATCGGGACGCCAAGGCGAAGCTGCTCGCCGGCGTCGACGTCGTCATTTTATGCTTGCCCGACGACGCCGCGCGCGAAACTGTCGCCATCGTCGAGACGCTGGGGTCCGCGGGCCCGCGGGTGCTCGACGCTTCGACCGCGCATCGCGTCGCGCCCGGCTGGACCTACGGCTTTCCCGAATTGGCCAAGGGCCAGGCCGAGGCGATCGCGCAAGCAAAGCTCATCTCAAATCCCGGCTGCTATGCGACAGGCGCGATCGCTTTGCTGCGTCCCCTCGTTGACGCCGGGCTTGTTCCCGCCGATTGGCCGGTCGCCATCAATGCGGTCTCCGGCTATAGCGGCGGCGGCAAGGCGATGATCGCGGATTATCAGTCGGGCGCGGCGCCTGCCTTCGAACTTTACGCCCTCGGCCTCGAGCATAAGCATGTGCCCGAGATCGAAAAATACGTCGGGCTGACGCGGCGTCCCCTCTTCGTTCCCTCGGTCGGCAATTTCGCCCAAGGCATGCTGGTGTCGATCCCGCTGTTTCTCGATGCGCTTCCGGGCAAGCCGGGCGGCGCCGATTTCGAGGCGGCGCTCGCCGCCCATTATGCCGGCGCTGAATTCGTGCGCGTCGCGCCGGCGGAGGCCTCGGGCAAGATCGAGCCGGAGGCTCTGAACGAAACCAACAATCTTGAGCTTCGGGTTTTCACGAATGAGGCGCGCCGCCAGATGGTTCTCGTCGCAAGGCTCGACAATCTGGGCAAGGGCGCATCCGGCGCCGCGATGCAAAACCTGGGGCTGATGCTCGGGGCCTGACGGAACCCGAGTCCACACAAAAGCGTTACCTCACAAAATCTGCCGCGCGACGGCAGGAGAACTGTGATGAGCATCGCGCCGATCGCCCAGGGCCTGATTCTGGTTTTCGTCGCCAACGGCGCGCCGATCCTCGCCCGCTGGGCCTTTGGCCTGTGGGGGAACGCCCCGCTCGACTTTCATGCAAGATTTGCCGATGGGGCGCGTCTGCTTGGCTCCTCCAAAACATTCCGCGGCGTCATCGCCAGCCTCATTGCGACGACGCTTGTCGCGCCGCTGATTGGCGTCGACTGGCGCGTCGGCGCTCTTGCGGCTGCTGCCGCGATGGCGGGAGATATTCTCTCAAGCTTCATCAAGCGCCGGCTGCAGCTGCCGGCGCAGGGAATGGCTCCCGGCATCGATCAGGCGCCAGAAAGCCTCTTGCCGCTGATTGTCTGCAAGAGCGCGCTGGGCTTGAGCCTCACCGACGTGCTGATCGCCACCCTCATCTTCTGGATCGGCGGCCTCTTGCTGTCCCGCGCCTTGTTTACCTTGAAGATCAGGGAGCGGCCCTACTAGCGGCTGCGACGCGGACACGCCGTCAAAGCCCCTCGTCAGCGCGGCCCCAAGGGTGGTCGCCCGAAACCAGCGGCGCCTTGATCCCCGCCTTCTCGACATCGGCAAGCGTCTTGTAGAAGGTCGCCTCATGCACCAGCGCGCCGTTCTTCGATAGCACGGCGACATAGCGCGCCGGTAAGTCGATGTCGCAGCTGTAGCCGCCGCCGGGATCATCGGTGCTGCGCGTGTTGCCGCTCCAATCCACAAAGAACCCTGAACTCGCCGACATGTAACGTCTCCCGCGCAATGATCCGGTCGGACGCGCGCTGCGCTGGCGCGTCCGCGCCAGCCATCAGCAAACTTCTTGCCGCGCCGGAGCTTTGCGACTAACTTATTGGTTATTAAGGAGATTCAGGCGTTGGCAAGCCGCCGGATCGCTTTGGCCGCGCCATGTCGGTTTGTCGTAAAGGCGACGTTCCGGCGCATCCCGACAGCAGGCCTTCCGGCGATCTTTGGGAAATGGCGCTCTATTCCCGCCGCAGCCGATGCAGCGTGACCTCCGGCGGGCAGTTGAACCGCACCGGCAGCACGCTCGATCCGGCGCCGGTCGAGGTGTAGCCGCTCATTTCATTGTATTTCCAGGCGCCCGCGCCGAAGGCGCGCGGCAGAACGGAATCGAGGGTGAGCGGAAAGCCGCCGGGCAGGCAGATCTGGCCGCCATGCGTATGCCCGGACAGGATGGCGTCAAAGCCCGCATGCGCCGCCTGGCGATAGATTTCCGGCGTATGCGACAAAAGCAGGGAGAAATCCTCGAAGGGAATATCGACGGCGACTTTCTCGATATTGTCGACCCGGAAGAAATGGGCGTCGTCGATGCCGCCGATATGGATCGCTGTCCCGCCGCGGTCGATGCGGACGGATTCATTGAGAAGCATCGTGACCCCGAGATCTTCGAGCGCGGGGGTCATTTTGATGGTGTCATGATTGCCGAGCACGCCATAGATCGGCGATTTCACCCGGCTGAGCAGCGGGGCCATCCCGTCGAGCGTCGCTTTGAAGCCGCCAAAGGTTCGCGCGCGATAGTCGCCGGTCATGACGCAGATATCGTAATCGAGGCCCTCGATCAGTTCCGCAGCGCGCAGCATGGCGGCTGCGCTCATCTCGACATGCAGGTCGCTGAGATGCAGCAAGGTGAAGCCGTCGAAGGCCGCCGGCAGCCGGCGCGAGACGATCTCGTTGCGGCGCAGCTCGACCTTTGCGGCGTTGCGCTGGCCGCGCCCGAAGACCCCGCATAGCCGGAGCGCGAGGCGCATCATCGCGTGGACGGAATACCAATTCTCGATGTGAAAGAAATTGAGCCCCTGGCCGAAAGCCTGCGCCTCGTGATCTTCCTCGATGCCGATCCTTTGCCGCGCATAGACTGGGCCGAGCCTCTTTTCGAGGCGGCGGGCTACAGTGAAGTCGGACATATCGGACGGGGCGTTTGCCGGCGCCTCAGACTGCGCGCGACGGATCGGATCAAGAGGCTGGGACAAGCGCGTTCCTTGATTTAAAGCATCCTGGAACTGAAGCATCCGGATTTAAAGCAGATCAATTGGAGAAGCCGCGCCGCTCGCTCTCTTGGCCCGGCGGCGATGTCATCATGTCAGGGATCAGCAACGGTCAGGGTTGCGATATCGGCGCCAAAGCTCCATTTTCCCTGAAGCATGACGCCGAAAAGTGAAAACCGCTCTTCGACGAGAATTCCTTATATTCCTTCGCGCCAAGAACTCGAGCCGCAACTTCGCTCGCCGGTTTTTCGCGCGACATCCCGACTCTCACGCTTTAATGAGAGACGGATTTGAGATTTGAGGCGCCAGCGCCGAGGGAGAGCTGCACATGGCGGGACTATACGGCCTCAGCGCCAACGAAGCCAAGCCGGATCAAGCGGCGGCGGCCTCCGTCGTCAAGGATACGACCACGGCGAGCTTTGGCGCCGACGTCATCGCCGAATCCGCGCGTCAGCCGGTTCTGGTCGATTTCTGGGCGCCATGGTGCGGCCCCTGCAAGCAGCTGACGCCAATTCTCGAAAAAGTGGTTCAGGCGGCGGCAGGCAAGGTCAAGCTCGTCAAGATGAACATCGACGAGCATCCCGAGATCGCCGGGCGGCTTGGCGTTCGCTCGATTCCCGCGGTAATCGCGTTCCAGCGCTCGCAGCCGGTCGACGGCTTCATGGGCGCTCTGCCGGAATCCGATGTGCGCGGCTTTGTCGAGCGCCTCGTCGGGCCGATCGGCGGAACGGCGGACCTCCTCGCAGAGGCCGAGGCGCTTGTCGCCGATGGCGACCCCGCCGCAGCCGCGGAATTATTCGCCGAAATTCTCGCTGAAAACCCGGCCGACTTTGACGCGCTTGCAGGGTTTGTAAGGCTTCACGTCGAGGCCGGCGATCTCGAGCTTGCGCGCGAATTGCTCGACGCCGCGCCTGCGGGAGCAGAAAAACACGCCGGCGTCGCGGCGGCCAGAGCCGCGCTGGAACTCGCCGAACAGGCGGGCGCCCTCGGCGATCTCGCCGACCTCAAGCGCAAAGTCGACGCCGATCCGCAGGATTATCAGGCGGCATTTGATTACGCAGTTGGCCTCAACGCCCACAACAGGCGCGAGGAGGCGGCGGCGGCGTTGCTCGACATCATCCGGCGCGACCGCGCCTGGAGCGAGGATGGCGCGCGCAAGCAGTTGCTGCAATTCTTCGAGGCCTGGGGACCGGCCGATCCGGCCACCATCGGCGCGCGCAAAAAATTGTCGACGCTGCTGTTCTCCTGATGGCGCGCGCTTTAGGCGTTGCTGCGGCCATAATGTATAAAGCGATCATGCGCGAGCTGACGGAACAGCGGCAATGGATGGACGAGCGGGCTTTGGCGAAGGGGAGGAGCTGACGATGGGCATCAACCACGCTTACGGCGGCCCCGACGACTTGCCGCCCTCCCTGCCGATCTTTCCGCTCGCCAAGGCGCTGCTGCTGCCGCGCGGACAATTGCCGCTCAATATTTTCGAGCCGCGCTATATGGCCATGGTCGACGACGCCCTGAAGGGCAATCGTCTGGTCGGCATGATTCAGCCGAACCCCGAGACCAACAAGAGCGAGGCTCTGTTTCAGGTCGGCTGCGTCGGCCGCATCACGCAGCTCGCGGAAACCGGCGACGGCCGCTATCTTTTGACTCTGACGGGCGTCGCGCGGTTCAAGATGGTCGAGGAGATCGACGCCCTGACGCCTTACCGGCAGGCCCGCGTCGATTATGCGCCGTTCTCGATCGATTTCAGCCCGCGGGCCGGGGAGGAACTGGTCGATCGCGACGGCCTCTTGCGCACCCTGCGCAGTTTCGCCGAGAGCAATGAGCTCCAGCTCGATTGGGACAGCATCAATGAGGCGCCCAATGAGGCCCTCGTCAACGCTTTGGCGATGATGAGCCCCTTCGGGCCGCGGGAAAAACAGGCCCTCCTCGAAGCGACCGATCTCAAGGGCCGCGCCGACGTGCTTGTGGCGATCACGGAAATCGAGCTCGCGCGCGGCAAGAACGCTGAAAACACGCTGCAATAGGCCTGGAGCATGCCGCCGAAGCCGAGATTTTTCTGGCGGGCGGCGCTCCAAACTTTCCAAAGGATTCGCGCCCGATGACCGATACGCCCGCAAAACCTGCCGCCGACGCGCCGCGGGTCGACCCGCGTCTGCTCGAGATCCTGGTCTGTCCGCGCACCAAAACGACGCTCGAATATGACGCCGAAAATCAGGAGCTGATTTCCCGCGCCGCCAAGCTCGCCTATCCGATCCGCGACGGCATCCCGATCATGCTGCCCGAAGAGGCGCGTCCGCTGCAGGATTGAGGCGCCGGATTGGCCGCCTCGCGCCACGCCGTAAGTTTAGTTTGACTCGGCGAGAATGCACGACGACTCCGCTGGAACGAATGACGCTGCTTTGGCCTCGGTCGGGGCGCGAGCGCGGCTTGGTCCGCCTTTGCCCCAATGATGCGAGGGGGCCCTTTCGAAGCGGTGTTTTATTTCAAGATCACGCAAGAGGATCGTAGTTCGACATGACCGATGCGCGGAAAACCCCGTCTGTGGCCAAGGAGGCCCAACGAGCCTCGGCGTCGGCGGAGGCGGTTGACGAACTCTTGGCCATCCTCGACCTCGAGACGATCGAGCAGAATATTTTCCGCGGCCGGAGCCCGCAGGTCGGCTGGCAGCGCGTCTTCGGCGGGCTTGTCGTGGCGCAGGCTCTCGTCGCCGCTTCACGCACCGCGCCGGGGCGGACGCCGCATTCCCTCCATTGCTATTTTCTGCTGCCGGGAGATCCGCAGGCGCGGATCGTTTATGAAGTCGAGCGGCTGCGCGACGGCTCCAGCTTCGCGACGCGCCGATGCGTCGCGATCCAGCACGGCCGCCCGATCTTTTCGCTCGCTGCGTCTTTCCAGATCGAAGAGGAGGGGCTGGAGCATGCTTTCGCCATGCCCGATGCGCCTGCGCCAGAATCGCTGCCGAGCGAAGCCGAGATGCTGGAGACATTTGGCGCGCAGCTGCCGGAGACGATCCGGCGCTGGTTCGCCAGCGCGCGTCCGATCGAGACGCGCCCCGTCGATCCCGATCGCTACATGCGCCGCGCGCCCGGCGCGCCGACGCAGAACATCTGGCTGCGCGCCGCCGCGCCCCTGCCGGATGATCCGGCGATCCACCGCGCCGTCCTCGCCTATCTGTCCGACATGACCCTTCTCGACACCGCGCTGATCGCTCACGGCCATTTCGTATTCGATTCGGCCCTGCAGGTGGCCAGCATCGATCACGCTTTATGGTTTCACAGGCCTTTTCGCGCCGATGAGTGGCTGCTCTACGTGCAGGACAGCCCCAATTCCAGCGGAGCGCGAGGGCTGACGCGGGGACTGATCTATTCGAGGGATGGGCGCCTCGTGGCCTCGGCCATGCAGGAAGGGCTGATGCGGCCGAGATAATGAGGTCGCTGAGGCGGGTCGATTGATATCATTTGATATTTTAGCCGAATTATGAGCGCGCAACCGCGAGTCTGATGATTTCGCAGCGCACGATATGTTGCCTAAAACATAGGCATTCGGACTATTGGCGAGGCTAAATTCACGCAAAACGACAGCGAAGGCGCCTCCGGCCGGAGAACAGCTTTTACGCCGCCGGTCTACGTGACTGGCGCAAGCAGCGCCGTGGCGAGCCAGCCCCAGCTAATTCATGACAAATAGTCGCTTTCCGGCAAAAAAGCGTTGCGAAGGCCCGCGAAAGGCCCGGCGCTTGCTAAGCACGGCCGGCAAGGACGCGCCTGAACCGCGCCCGAGCTGGTTGGTGGGGGGCGACTCACGGGCTGACTCAACGGCTCTCAGGTTGGCGCAAACGGGAAAAAATGCACATGAAAATCGTTGTTGCGATCATAAAGCCGTTCAAGCTGGACGAAGTGCGCGACGCTCTGACCACCCTTGGCGTGCATGGCATGACAGTGACCGAGGTCAAGGGATATGGACGTCAGAAGGGTCACACGGAAATCTACCGGGGGGCCGAATATGCGGTGAGTTTCCTGCCAAAGCTGAAAGTTGAAGTCGCAATCGCGCCCGAGCTCGTCGCAGCGACGGTCGACGCGATTGCAACGGCGGCGCGAACGGGCCAGATCGGAGACGGAAAAATCTTCGTCAGCGGGCTCGATCAGGCGGTTCGCATCCGTACCGGCGAACGCGACCTCGACGCCCTTTGATCCTTGAAAAATTCCCAGCTTCTCAGGAGTACATGATGAGATTTGCGTTTCCACCGATCCGAGCCCGCTCGGTAGGGCTAGGGCTGCTGCTGGCAGGCGCCGCCGCGGGCCTCGCCTTTGCGCAGACTGCCGCCGCCGCCCCGGCGCCCGTGCCGAACAAGGGCGACACCGCCTGGATGTTGGTCTCGACCGCCCTCGTGTTGATGATGTCGGTCCCCGGCCTTGCGCTTTTCTATGGCGGCTTGGTGCGAACCAAGAACATGGCTTCGGTGCTGTCGCAGGTCTTCGCGATCGTCGCGCTCGTGTCGATCATCTGGGTCGTCTACGGCTATTCGCTCGCCTTCACGGAAGGGTCGAGCACGCCGTTCCCGATCTTCGGCGTGAATTGGAACGCTTTCTTCGGCGGGTTCAACCGCGCTTTCCTGAAGGGCATGGACGCGTCGTCGACCGCTGCAACCTTCTCCAACGGCGTCGTCATTCCTGAATTCGTCTATATGGCGTTTCAGATGACCTTCGCTTGCATCACGCCGGCGCTGATCATCGGCTCCTTCGCGGAACGCATCAAATTTTCCTCGCTGCTCGTGTTCATCACGCTGTGGGTGACCTTCATCTATTTCCCGATCGCGCATGCGGTCTGGTATTGGGCCGGCCCGGACGCCGTCGCCGACGCCGCCAAGGCTCTCGCCGCGGCGACTGACGACGCCGCCAAGGCGACCGCGCAGGCAAATCTGGACGCTGTGAACTCCAACGCCGGTTTCCTCTTCCAGCTTGGCGCTCTCGATTTCGCCGGCGGCACGGTCGTGCATATCAACGCGGGCATCGCCGGCTTTGTCGGCTGCCTCGTCATGGGCAAGCGGATCGGCTTCCCGCGGGAAGTTGGGCCGCCTCATTCGGTGACCATGTCGATGATCGGCGCCTCCCTTCTGTGGGTCGGCTGGTTCGGCTTCAACGCCGGCTCCAATCTCGAATCGAACGGCACGACGGCTCTTGCCTTCGTCAACACCTTCGTCGCGACATCGGCCGCGACGCTGTCATGGATGCTCGTGGAATGGGCGTTGAAGGGCAAGCCGTCGCTGCTGGGCATTATTTCCGGCGCCGTCGCGGGTCTTGTCGCCGTGACGCCCGCGTCGGGCTTCGCGGGACCGATGGGTTCGGTGGTGCTTGGCCTTGCCGTCGGAGCGATCTGCTTCTTCTTCGTCGACTATGTGAAGAAATGGGGCGGCTATGACGACTCCCTCGACGTCTTCGGCGTCCATTGCATCGGCGGCATCGTCGGCGCCATCGCCACGGGCATTCTGGTCGCCCCGGCGCTGGGCGGCGTCGGCCTCACCGACTACACGATCAAGCCCGGCGAAGCCTCGGCGGGCGCCTATGACATGGCCACTCAGGTGACGACCCAGCTCAAAGCCGTGGCCTTCACGCTGCTCTACTCGGGCATCGGATCCTTCATTCTCTACAAGCTCGTCGATCTTGTGATGGGCCTGCGGGTCAAGAAGGACGCAGAGCTCGAGGGTCTCGACATCACCTCGCACGGCGAGCGCGCTTACAACCCGTAAGCCGACGCGCCGCAGCAAACTGCGCGAATATCAGCCGCCGGATCGAGAGGTCCGGCGGTTTTTTTCCGCCGCCCGCGGAGCATCGTAAAAGCCGCCGCGTCGCCCAACTTTGCTTCGTGGCCGCTTTACGTTAGATGATCGGCCATCGCTTTCCCAAGGCTCGCCGATGGACCGCAGCAAGGTCGCAAATGCTTTCGCCGCGCTGGACGCCTATGCGCGCCGGAGCGGCGCCCCGAAAATCGCCGATCTGTTTGCCGCCGATCCGCAGCGGTTCGATCGCTTCCACGCGCGTTTCGACGATCTTCTGTATGATTTCTCGAAGCATCGGCTCGACGCGGAGACGTTGCGGCTGCTGCTCGATCTCGGCCGTGCGGCCGAAGTCGAACCACGCCGCGAGGCCCTTTTCGAAGGCGATCCGGTCAACATCACCGAGCGGCGCGCGGCGCTGCACATGGCCCTGCGCAATCTGTCTGGCGCGCCGATGCGCGCGGCGGGCGAGGATGTGGCGGCGATGGTCGAGGCGGAGCGGGAGAAGCTCCTTGCCTTTGCCGAAGCCGTGCGGAGCGGCGCGATCCGGGCGGCCAATGGCGCGCGCTTTACCGACATCGTCAATTTCGGCATCGGCGGCTCCGATCTCGGGCCGGCGATGGCCGCTCGCGCGCTCTCGCCCTTTATCGCCGATCATCTGCGGCTGCATTTCGTCGCCAATGTCGACGGCGCCGATTTCGCCGATACGATGAGAAATACGCCGGTCGAGACGACGCTCTTTATCGTCTGCTCCAAAACCTTCACGACTCTGGAGACGATGACCAACGCCGCGACCGCGCGCGCCTATGTCGCCGAACGGCTCGGGCCGGACGCGATCGCCAGCCATTTTTGCGCTGTCTCGACGCAGCTCGATCGTATCGCGGCCTTTGGCGTCCGAAGCGACCGCGTGTTCGGCTTCTGGGACTGGGTCGGCGGCCGCTATTCGATCTGGTCGTCGATCGGGCTTTCGCTCGCGATCGGCGTCGGCCGCGACAATTTCGAGGCGTTTCTGCGCGGCGGCGAGGACATCGATCGCCATTTTCGCGAGGCGCCTCTCGAGCGAAACATCCCGGTGTTGATGGCGCTGATCGGCGTGCTCAATCGCAATGTGTTCGGCTATGCGACGCAGGCGGTGATTCCCTACGATCAGCGGCTGGCGCGCTTTCCCGCCTATTTGCAGCAGCTCGATATGGAATCGAACGGCAAATCGGTCGATTTGTCAGGCGCCCGCGTCGCCTACGAGACGTCGCCGGTGGTCTGGGGCGAGCCCGGCACAAATGGCCAGCACGCTTTTTTTCAGCTGCTGCACCAGGGCACCGAGATCGTTCCGGTCGATTTCCTCGTCGCGGCGAAGCCGACCGCCGCCGACGAAACCCACCACCGGATCTTGTTCGCCAATTGTCTCGCGCAGAGTCAGGCGCTGATGCAGGGCCGCCCGCTGGAAGCGGTTTCGGCGCAGCTCGCCGCGCAAGGGCTCAGCCCCGATGCGATCGCGGCGCTCGCGCCGCATAAGGTTTTTGACGGCGACCGGCCGTCGAGCACCTTTCTTTACACCGCTCTGACGCCGCGCACGCTCGGCCGGCTGATTGCGCTCTATGAGCACAAGATTTTCGTGCAGGGCGTGATCTGGGACATCAACTCTTTCGACCAATGGGGCGTCGAGCTCGGCAAGGAGCTCGCCCAAAAGCTCGCGCCGATCGTCGGGGACGATTCTGCTTCAACCGAGGCGCTCGACGCCTCGACCGCCGGGCTGGTTCAGGCGGCGCGCGCCCGCCGCGCGGGGGCTTAGGCCGCGTCGGCGACGCAGGGTCGTTTCAGAAAATCCGGCTTAAAGCTTTTTCAGCCCCAGATTCTTGCCGAGCGCCGCATCCTTCACGAAGGTTCCGTCCGGCTGCAGGTCGAGCTGCGTCGTGTGGCCCTTGCGCGCGACGAGCACAAGGCGCGAGCCGGCGAGGCGCCAGCCGACCGGATCGAAGGTGACGATACCCTGATCGCGACAGGCCGGCGCGAGAAAGGCTTTCGTCGAGGCGTCGAGCGTCACCATGCAGCCGGTGTCGCGGCCGCCGTCGCGCAGCACGGCGTAGCGGCCGGCGATGTCGGCGGGGCGCAACGCCAGTTTCGTGGCGACGGCGCGCGGAGGAGCGGCCGGATTTTCGGCCGCAGCGGGAGGCGCGGGCGCGGCGGCGGCGAAGGCGAGCTTATAATTCTCGCCCGCCGGAGAAATCGCGGCAAGAGCGCCATCCGGCTGCAAGGCGAAATCGAGAATCGGCGCGCCGACTACGTCGCCGATGATGAGATGCTCTCCCCCCGGCAGGCTCCAGGCGGCGGCGTTGGCGAGCGGCGCCAACCCGCGCCGGCAACCCGCTGGCATTCCAAGGTAAAAGCCGCCGCGCACTCGCTCGGCGCGGAATGTCAGGCGGCAGGCCTTGTTGCTGCCTTCGAGCGTGAGATCCCATTGTCCGAGCACGGCGTCGGGATTGTCGAGCGTCGCGGCGCCGAGCCGCTCGCCTGAGGCGACGCAAAGGGCGATCGTCAGAAGGATTTTCGTCGCCGTCGACCGGACGGACCGGGCGGTCGCAGGAGGCGCGAGATGCAGTCGCATGGATCGCTCGGGGGTTGGGGTTTGACGCGGTGGCGGGCGACTCGAGGCGGCGCAGGATGAGGACGAAACATTATAAGCAAAATCGGCGCTGCGCCAATCTTGCCGGCGAAATCCGACCAGGGATTAGAGGGCTGCTAAAATTTGCCGATATTCGCGCCGAACATGCGCTTCGCCGTGAGGTTGGCGCGATTTCGTGATTGTCGGATGATTCCCTCCGGCCGGAAAGCGCGCTAGAAACATTGGGTTTGCGCCGCCGATTCGGGACCCGATCGGCTGCGGAGGCCGGGAGACCGCTTTTGATTCGCCAATCCGGCCTCGCCTTTGTCGCGACGCTCGCTTTGATCGCCTCCAGCCTCACGTCAGCGCAGGCCGAGACGGTGCGCGCGCGCTATGCGGTGAGCCTCATCGGCCTGCATATCGGCGAGGTGGCGGCCGTCAGTTCGTTCGACTCCAGCAAATACCGGATCGATTTCAACGCCCGGCTGACCGGAGTCGCCGCGATGGTCGCGGATGTGAAAATGGCGCTGAGCTCGACGGGATCGATGCAGGGCGGCGTCATTGCCCCGGCGACCTATGTGACGACGGCGGCCAACTCACGCGAGACGCGGACCGTCCGCATGGCGCTCAGCGGCGGCGCGGTCAAATCGCTGCTCATCACCCCGCCCTGGACCGATCTCGAAGGCCGCGTTCCCGTCACCGACGCCAATAAGCGCAATATTCTCGATCCGACGAGCGCTTTCATCATGACCGTGCCGCCGGGGCAGCCCCTGGTCGGGCCTGCCGCCTGCAACCGCAAAATTCCGGTCTTCGATGGCTATTTGCGGTTCGACGTCACGCTGTTCTATGTCGGCTCGCGCAATGTCGATATCGGCGGCTATTCCGGGCCCGTCTCCGTCTGCGCCGCGCGCTATACGCCGATCGCCGGCCATAAGCGCGACTCGCGCTCGACGCGCTTCATGGCCGATAACCGCCAGATCGAGGTCTGGCTCGCGCCGATCGAGCACGCCCATGTCGTCGCGCCGCTGCGCGTCGCGCTGATGACGCTGGCCGGCAACGCCGTCATTGAAGCGGTGGAGTTTTCGGTCGACACAAGCGACGTCACCGCCGCGACGCATTAAAGCTCAGTCATGGTCACGCGCCTGTCGGCGCCCGAATGTCCATTTCCGGAACATCCTCCGGCACTGTCATGCGCGCTGTCGTCGCCTCAAGAATCTCCGCGACAGAAACGCCGGGCGCGCGTTCGCGCAGCACAAGCCCCTCGAGCGTCGGCTCGATCACGGCCATATCGGTGACGATCAGCGTGACGCGCCGCGTCGAGGTGAGCGGCAGCGTGCAGACCGGCACGATTTTGGGGCGTCCGCGCGCCGTGTGCTGCATGGCGACGATGACGCGCCGCGCGCCTGTCACAAGATCCATGGCGCCGCCCATGCCCGGCACCATCTTGCCCGGCACCATCCAATTGGCGAGCCTTCCCTGCTCATCGACTTCGAGCCCGCCGAGAACGGTTGCGTCGAGATGGCCGCCGCGGATGAGGCCGAAGGAGGTTGTGCTGTCGACCGTCGCGGCGCCCGGCACGGCGGTGACGAAGCTGCCGCCGGCGTCGGTCAATTCGGCGTATTCCATGCCTTCCGGGGGTCGCGCGCCCATGCCGACGATGCCATTCTCCGACTGGAATAAAATCCCGGCGTCCGGCGAGATGAATTGCGACACGCCGGTCGGTAGCCCGATGCCGAGATTGACGAGCGTGCCGGGGTGCAATTCGCGCGCGACGCGGCGCTGAATGATCTCGTCCGGCTTCATCAGACAGCCCTTTCGATGAGATGATCGACCAGCACGCCCGGCGTATCGACGCTGTCCGGCGGCACCGCGCCGACGGGAAGAATTTCGCGCGATTCGCAGATGACGATGCGGCCGGCCATGGCCATCACCGGATTGAAATTGGTCGCCGTCAGCTGATAGGACAGATTGCCATTGTAGTCGGCGCGCTCGGCCGCGACGAGCGCGAAATCGGCGAACAGCGGCGGGGCGTAAAGCCAGGGGTCGCCATCGATGTCGATCACGCGCTGGCCCTCGGCCGCGATGGTTCCAAGCCCTGTCTTGGTCAGCACGCCGCCGAGCCCGTAGCCGGCGGCGCGAATGCGTTCGGCGAGCGTTCCCTGCGGCACGAGTTCGACTTCGATCTCGCCGGCGATCATCGCTTTCTGCGTGTGCGGATTGAGCCCTATATGCGAGGCGATCACCTTTGCAACGCAGCCGGCGGCGATGAGCTTGCCGATGCCGACGCCGGGCAGGCCGGTGTCATTGGCGATGATCGTCAGATTGCGCTTGTCGGCGGCGACGAGAGCGTCGATCAGCCGATGCGGCGAGCCGACCGCCATGAAGCCGCCGATCATGATTGTGGCTCCGTCCGGGATCAGGGCGGCGGCGGCCGTCGGCGAAATTGCGCGTTTCATGCGGCTGCGGCGTCCATGGCTCGCCCTCCCTCATCTGCAAATTTTTTCGCAAGCCGGCGCGTTCGCCCGGCGGCGCAGGCGCCCGGCAGATCGGGCGCCGTCAAGCTGTTATGACGCCCCGCCGCGGTTTGACAACAGGCTTGCCGAAGCTAGGCTTGAAAAGCACTGGGTAGCGCCCGCTTTGAGGGATCCGGCTTGGTTTTCCAAAGCGGCGCGGAGTGGCAAGCAGGCCGCGTCAACGCGCCTGCAGTGGGGGAAGCGACGCCATGAATTTCTTGATCGCGCTCGCCGCGCTGGTCTTTTTGATGGTCGTCGCCTACCGCGGCTTCAGCGTCATATTGTTTGCGCCGATCGCCGCAATGCTGGCCGTGCTCGCCACCGATCCTTCCACTGTTCCGACCATCTTTACCTCGCTGTTCATGGAGAAGATGGTCGGGTTTCTGAAACTTTATTTTCCCGCGTTTCTGCTCGGCGCCATTTTTGGAAAAGTCATCGAGCTGTCCGGCTTCTCGCAATCGATCGTCAGCGCGGTGATCGGCGTCGTCGGCCACGCCCGTGCGATTTTGTCGATCGTGCTTGTTTGCGCCATCCTGACCTATGGCGGCGTTTCTCTGTTCGTCGTCGTCTTTGCGGCCTATCCTTTCGCGGCGGAAATGTTCCGTCAGAGCGCCATTCCAAAGCGGCTCATTCCGGGGACGATCGCGCTCGGCGCGTTCAGCTTCACGATGGACGCGCTGCCCGGCACGCCGCAGATCCAGAACATTATCCCGACCACGTTTTTTCAAACGACGACCTGGGCCGCGCCGATCCTCGGCCTCATCGGCTCGGCCTTCATTCTGGGGAGCGGCCTCGCCTGGCTGGAATGGCGACGCCGTCAGGCCGCTGCGGCGGGCGAGGGATATGGCCAAAATCATATCCATGAGCCGGAGGCGGCGGAAAAAGGCGCGCTGACCCATCCGCTGATCGCCTTGAGCCCGCTTCTCGTGGTGTTTTTGGGCAATCGCGCGCTGACTTCGCTGATCGGCGCCTTTTATGGCCCGGAGAATCATGTGCAGCTCGCCGGCATGTCGGCGCCGGTTACGGCCAATGTGGCTTCGCTGACGGCGATCTGGGCGGTGCAGGGCGCGCTGATCGCCGGCATTCTGACGGTGTTCGCCTTCGCCTTTCGGCGTGTTTCCGTCAAATTCGCGGAAGGGTCGAAGGCCGCTGTCGCTGGGGCGCTTCTCGCCGGCATGAACACGGCCTCCGAATATGGCTTTGGCGCCGTCATCGCGGCGCTGCCGGGCTTCATTACGATCCGCGACGTGCTGGCGCAGATCGGCGATCCGCTGGTCAAGGTCGCCGTCAGCGTTTCGACGCTCGCCGGCGTCACGGGATCGGCCTCGGGCGGTTTGTCCATCGCGCTTGCCGCCATGTCGAAGCAGTTTATTGCCGCGGCGGAGGCGGCGCATATCCCCATGGAAGTGCTGCACCGCGTCGCCGCCATGGCCAGCGGCGGCATGGACACGCTACCGCATAATGGCGCGGTCATCACCGTCCTCGCCGTGACCGGCCTGACGCACAAGACGTCCTACATCGATATTTTTGCGGTGACGATTTTGAAAACGGCGGCGGTGTTCGTGGTGATCGGATTCTATTATCTGACGGGGCTTTATTGAGGGCGAAGCCTTGCGGGGTTCTCGATGGGACCTGAACCGGGGATGGGCAGCGCGAGGGCCGTCTGCCTGCAGAAAGGCTGCTCGTGGCCCGACGCCGGACATGGCCGTCGCAGACAGCTAGAGACCGGCTTGGTACTGCTTGGGCGTGACGCCCGTGAACTGGCGGAAGACTTTTACGAAGTGACTTTGACTCGAAAATCCGATCTCCGAGGCCACCTGACTCGCGGACAGGTTCGCGCTCACAAACAGCTCCTTCGCGCTCGCAACGCGTTCCCGCATGACAAATTGATAGGGCGTAATCCCGAACGAAGCCTTGAAAATTCGGGCAAAGTGAGAGGGACGCATCTGCACCAGCCCCGCGAGCTCCGTCACGGAGATGTTGTTGGCCAGATTCTCTCGGATGAAGCCAACGAGGGTCCGCATCTCGGCCGGCGAAAGGCTTTTCTCGCAATCGGCGAGAAGCGGAGGGGTAGCGTAGCGACCGGCGAGATACGCAAGGAATGCGATGGAGATCGATTCTCCGTAAAGCCTCCCGGAGGCGCATCCATCTTTGACTTCCGCGGACATTGCCGACAACAGCGCGGCAAGCCGGACATCTCGCGTCACCTGCACAGAACTCAACGATTTCTCAATTGCGACAATTTGAGCGGGCGCCAGCTCCTGAAATCGCGCGCCATCCAGCTGGAGCACCATCATCCGGAATGAGCCGCTCGGCAGAACAGATTGGATCTCGACGTCGCGACGGGTAATGGAGACGGTTCCGGACTGGAGCGGGTCAACGCTCCAAACGCCTCGGTGCTTCCAACGCAGCGAACCCTGACCCCCTGTGACATATAAGAGGGTGGTCTTTGACCAGGAATGGCTCGGCATCGGCTCGCTCGGCGCATTCGCCTCTTCGAAGCTAAAACCAGCCCAAGGGTGATCGGCGCTCATCAAATCGGGAGCGCGAAACAGCGTCGCGCGTCGTCCGTGCGCGATAAATTGAATCCGGGTCGTACTCATTGACAGGTCCAGTCGTCAGCGAGGCCGACTAGCGTTCACGCTTTTGTGATCTCCTGTCAATGTCCTCTGTTCGAGAGGCCTCGGCGCAAAACCGCCAAGAGTCGGCCTTTGCTCACGGCATTGTGAACTTTATTATGTGCGTATGCAGGATCGTGCTCAAATGCGCCGGATCGTGGTAGTCTCCTTCCGCATCCCCCTCTAGCTTTCGAAACGACGAGCAAACTTCAGTTTTCGACGAAGATCGAAAACGCGCGTCACCAGAAAGCAAAAGGGGGGAATTAATGAACAACGACAACAATAGAGTTGCAGAATCCGGTCGTCGGGAGCTGAGCAATTACTGTCCGTTAGCTGCGCTCTTGCTCATCGCCGCCACAAGCAGCGGCGCCTTGGCCCATGACTCTCGCAAGCCGCCCATCGTGCTCGACAGTTCGGGCGGTTTCGTCATCGGCGGCAAGGTCGTCCCTATCAATCCCGCCACGCCCAATCGGACGCTGTCGTGCGATCACGGCTATGTTGAGTATTTCATGCCCGCGACTCCGCGCAGGACAAGCCTCGTCATGTGGCACAGCTCCAGCACGCAAGTGTGGCAGAACCGCTGGGACGGCGGCGAAGGCTACAAGGACATGATGCTGCGCCGCGAATACCCCGTCTTTTTGTGGGACGGTCCGCGCGTCGGCCGCGCCAACTGGAGCTGCGAGTCGGTCACCTACACGCCATCGTCGCGGGATCAGGGCAATTTCACGGCCTGGGTGTTCGGCCCCGCAATTCCAGTCGGACAAGTTCCAACGGCAGCCGAATGGTGGCCGGGCGTCCAATTCCCGACCACAAATCCACAGGCTTGGCTGGATGCGACAGCCTCTCGTTATGACGAGTTCGACATCGCGCGGAATATCGAGATTGAGACGGATGCGGCGGCCGTCGCGGCCGATTCCGGCCGACTGGGCAATAGTATCGTTTACCTCACCAACTCGGCTGGCGGGCTTCGCGCGATGCGCACAACCACCAAGAGCCAGAAAACCAATATCAAGGGCATCGTCACCTACGAAAGCATCGGATATGTGTTCCCCATCGGCGACCCCGAGAGCCCCACGCTCTGCACGGATCCCGGGCCGGCCTGCGCTTTCGGTCCGATCGGCGTTCCGCTTGAGGACTTCAAGAAGCTGGCGAAGCTAACGGCGATCCAGTTCGTGTGGGGCGACCATCGCCCTGAAACCTACAGTTTCGTTATTCAGTCCCGCCTGTGCGCCAAGCTCATCAACAAATATGGCGGGCACGCGGAAGTCCTCAAGCTGGCGGAGGATGCGGGGCTCAAAGGAAGCACGCATATCGCGTTTGCAGACATGGATAACGACAAGGTTGCCGCTCTGCTGGATAAGTTCCTGAAGAAGAACAAGCTGAACGGATGGAAAAATAGCAGAGACGCCCACAATTGGCATGACGATTGATCATGCGGAAAGCCCTGCCCGCCTCGCGCGGCGCAGGGCTATTGCTTGCGCCTATATGTAAGGAACGGGAGCAGCCGGCTTTGGGGCAGGCCGTTATGCCGGCGTGTTCTTCTTCCGTGGTGTTGTCATTGTGAAAAGCAGCCGCTTATGGCGATAATTCAGAATGCTTCAATAGCGACCCGCTCCAGTTTAGCCGCTACTTCAAAAACACATAAATGTCGGCCTCAAGCCCCGCGTCGTCGCTTTCGCGGGTCGGGGTCAGATATTCCTCGATGAACAGATTCTTGGAATCCAGCCCCTTCTCGTCGAGATAGGCGGTGATGAGATCATAGGTTGAATCGATGTCGTCATAGGCGCCGCGGTGCAAAAATTTGATCGCCTTGCCGGCCGGCGAATCGCCGATCTTGACGCCCCCGGTCAGCTCGGTCTTGCCGTCCGGCTTGGCCTCGATCGGCACCATCGCCTCGAAATGGAAGCTGGTGTCGTCGGTCGATAGAAACACCGCGAAGGGCGGGCCGGCCTGCTTGAGCCCGGCGGTCTTGACGGCCTCCTGCGCCTTGTCGAGCGCGGCGAGGATGGATTTGAACCCTTCCGCCCATTCCGCGTCGCCGACGAGCAGCGCGACGGGCTTGGCGGTCACCTCCACAGTTTCGGCGGTGGCGTCGCCGGGGACGCCCGGAGCGCCGGGCGCAGCCTTCTGGTCCGGCTCGGGCACAGTCGCGTCGGGAGCCGCCGATTCGGGGGCGGCAGGCGAGGCGTCAGGCGTTGCGGGCGGCGCGGCTTCAGTTGCAGGCGGCGTTGTCGTCGGCGCTTCGGCGGCGGCGGGCGCAGCAAAAAGGGCGAGGAAAGCGAGCGCGGCCGCGGCGCGAGCAGCGCGCCCCGAAAACGCAAGCGTCAGTTCTGCGAAGTCGCCAAATCTCATATGCCGCTCCAAAAGTCCGACCGTCGCCGCCGCGCCTCCTGCCCGGCGCGAAAGAGCAGCGGCAAGGGGGCCTATAAGGGGAGCTTATTGGATAAAGAACGCGCCAAAGCGACAAAACAATGGTTCCGCGCAGCTTATTTTCTTATATGAGGCAGAACGCACACAGACGAAGCGGCACATGAATCCCCTCGCCAACCGGCTCGCCGTCAAGATGAACGGCATAGGCAATGAGATCCTCATCGTCGATCTGCGCGGCGCCGGCGCCGGCGTCACGGGCCCGCAGGCGCGCGCCATCGCCCGCACGAAGGGGCTCGCCTTCGATCAACTGATGGTTCTGGAAGACCCGCGCTCCAAAGGCTGCGCGGCTTTCGTGACGATCTTTAACGCCGATGGCTCGCAATCGGCCGCCTGCGGCAATGGCACGCGCTGCGTCGCCTGGACCTTGCTGAAGGATGGCGCGCGGGACGAAGTGTTGCTCGAGACGGCGGCCGGGCGGCTCGCCTGCCGCCGCGTCAGCGAGCTGGTCTTTTCCGTCGAGATGGGGCGCCCCCGGCTGAAGGCTGCCGAGATCCCGCTGAGCCGGGACGCGCCCGACACAAGCGCGGTCGATCTTTCTTTCGGGCCAGCCGATTCGCCCATCCTGAAAAATCCGGCCGTGGTGAATATGGGCAATCCGCACGCGATCTTTTTCGTGGAGGATATCGGCGCCTATGATCTCGCCGCGATCGGCCCTGTGCTCGAACATGATCCGCTCTTTCCCGAACGGGCCAATATTTCGCTGGCGCGCATCGTCTCGCCCGAGCGCATCGAGCTGAAGGTCTGGGAGCGCGGCGTCGGCCTGACGCTCGCCTGCGGCTCGGCCGCCTGCGCGGCGCTGGTCGCGGCTGCGCGGCGGGGACTCACAGGCCGGCGCGCGACCGTCGCCCTCCCTGGGGGCGAGTTGGACATTTTTTGGCGCGAGAGCGACGATATGGTCGTCATGACCGGGCCGGTTGCGTTCGAATTCGAGACCCGGCTCGATCCGGCGATTTTCGCGGACGCCGCGGCGTGACCGGAAGCGGCACTTTTCGCGCCGTCGAGGTCGCAAGCTTTGGCTGCCGCCTCAACCTCGTCGAATCCGAGGCCATGCGGCGCGCCGCGGAAAAGGCCGGCCGCGAAAATCTCATCATCGTCAATACTTGCGCCGTGACGGCGGAGGCGACCCGTCAGGCGCGCCAGGCGATCCGCCGCATCCGGCGCGAGCGGCCGTCCGCCGAGATCATCGTCACCGGCTGCGCCGCGGAGATCGACCCCGGCAGCTTCTCGCAAATGCCCGAGGTGTCGCGGGTTCTTGGCAATGCCGGCAAGTCGGACGCCGCCGCCTGGGCCTCGGCCGAGCCCGTCGAGGCGCAAAGCATCATGAACGCCGCCGGTCCGCTGAACATCCCGGCCGAGGGCGTCGAGGATCACACCCGCGCCTTTCTAGCCGTCCAGACCGGCTGCGATCACCGCTGCACGTTCTGCATCATTCCTTTCGCCCGGGGGCCGTCGCGCTCCTCCCCCGCCGAGGCGATCCTCGCCTCCGTCCGCCGCCTGACCGATCAGGGCTTTCGCGAAATCGTGCTCACCGGCGTCGATTTGACGTCTTACGGTCAGGATCTTGGCGACATCCGGCTCGGCGGCCTCGTCAAGGCGATTTTGAAAGCCGCGCCAGAGCTCGAACGGCTGCGCCTCTCCTCGATCGACTGCATCGAGGCGGACGCCGATCTCTTCTCCGCCTTCGCCGAAGAGCCGCGGCTCGCGCCGCATCTGCATCTTTCGCTGCAGGCGGGCGACGACATGATCTTGAAGCGCATGAAGCGGCGCCATTTGCGTGCGGACGCCGTCCGCCTCTGCGCCGAACTCAAGCGGCTGCGTCCCGACATCGTCTTCGGCGCCGACCTCATCGCCGGCTTTCCGACCGAGACGGAGGCCATGTTCGAGAATACTGCGAGCCTCATCGAGGATTGCGGCCTCGCCTATCTGCACGTCTTTCCATTTTCGCCCCGGCCCGGAACGCCGGCGGCGAAAATGCCGGCTGTCGCCCCGACGCTCGTCAAGCAGCGCGCCGCGCGCCTGCGTCTGGCCGGCGAGACGGCGCTGGCGCGCCATCATGCGACAAAAATCGGAAAGACCCTGCGCGTACTGACCGAGCGCGGCGGCTTTGGCCGCGCCGCCGATTTCACGCTGGTCAAGACGGATGGCGCGCCGCCGTCGCAAATGCGCGATATCTGCATCGCGCGCGACGACGGCAAATCGGTGTCAGGAGCCGTTTCGCCCGGCGCGCGGCCGCGTCTCACGGAGGACGCCGTCACCGCGCTCGTTTCATAATTGGGCGCGTTCTTGCGCCTTAAGCATTTACTTTACGCATGATGTTCATCCGAAAAGTCCACAAGCGTTCGGCGTCATGCTCTGGCGCCGCCGGGGGTCGCATTGCCTAGTCTCTTCCGCTTTCTTGTCGTGCTCGCGCTCATCGCCGGCGCCATTTTCGCCGGCATGCTGGCGCTGGTCGCCTTCGTTCAGCCGGAGCCGCGCGAAATCAGCCAGACCATTCCGCCGCAGCGGCTGAACAAATGACGCCGGGCTTCCAATGCGTAATTATCCATTCCTGAACCGAATGCGGGCCAAGCTCGCCGGCTGAAAGCGGCCAAAAGGAGAGCGGGCATGCAGACTGGCGACGGTTCGTCCCCCCTGATCGCGGCTTTCCTTGACATGGTCGCGGCCGAACGCGGCGGCGCCAAGAACACGCTCGAAGCCTATGCGCGCGACCTTGCCGATTATGCCGGCCGGCTCAAAGCCGCCAAAAAATCGCCGATCGAAGCGACCGGCGACGACATCGGCGCCTATATCGCCTCTCTCGAAAAGCGCGGTCTGAAACCAGCCTCGAGCGCCCGAAAGCTCTCGGCGATCCGCCAGCTGCACCGCTTTCTTGTGGCGGAAAGCTATCGCTCCGACGATCCGGCGGCGATCATCGAGGGCCCACGGCGCGGCCGCGGTCTGCCGAAAACACTGTCGATCGCCGAAGTCGACCGGCTGCTTGCGGTCTCAAAAGAGGGTCTTGACGCCGCCGCGCGCTCCCCCGGCGAGCAGCTGCGGGCGCTTCGCACGGCCTGCCTCATCGAACTTCTCTATGCGACCGGATTGCGCGTCTCCGAGCTCGTTTCGCTGCCGAAATCGATCGCGCGCGGGAAAGATCCCCTGATCCCGATCCGCGGCAAGGGCGGCCGCGACAGGCTGGCGCCGATCTCGACAAAGGCGCGGGAGGCGATCGCGGCCTATCGCGCCCTGTTGGACAGGCTCGCGCCGGGCGCGGCCTCCGGACCGTGGCTGTTTCCGGCCGACAGCGAGAGCGGTCATCTGACGCGCCAGGCTTTTGCGCGCGATCTCAAAACGGCGGCGGCGGCGGCGGGTCTCTCCGCCGCGCGCGTCAGCCCGCATGTGCTGCGCCACGCTTTCGCAAGCCATCTTCTGCAAAATGGCGCGGACCTTCGCGTCGTGCAGGAACTGCTCGGCCATGCCGATATTTCGACGACGCAGATCTACACGCATGTGCTCGACGAGCGGATGAAAGCCATGGTCCGCGACCTGCACCCGCTCGGCGATCCGTAAAACCTACCTCCCCATCGCCGCGGCGAGCGCCGTGTAGATGCGCGGGTCCGCCGATTGCGCCACATTGAAGCGCATAAAGCCCCCGGCCGATTGCGAGACGCTGAAGACATTCCCCGGCGCGAGCACGATGTTTTCGGCGAGCGCCCGCTGCGCGACGCCGGCGGCCTCAAGGCCGTCCGGCAGGCGGCACCAAAGAAACATGCCGGCCCGCGGCAGGATCCAAGGCGTAACGCCAAGGGCGGCGAGGCGGGCGCTTGTCTCGCCCATGGCGCGGGAGAGGCGCTCGCGCAGGCTGTCGATATGCTTGCGATAGGTTCCGTCCTTCAGAACGCCAAGAACGAGCTCCGCCGAAAGGGCGCCGCCGGCGAAAGCGGTCGAGATTTTGAGATCGATCAGCCCTTCGATCCAGTCGCGCCGCGCCGCGATGAAACCGCAGCGTCCCGCCGCGGAAAGGGTTTTTGAGAAACTGCCGATATGAACGACGCGATTGAGGCCGTCGAAGGCGGCGAGCCGCGGCGCTGGCTCAAGCTCGAAATCAGCGAAAATGTCGTCTTCGAGAATCGTCAGTCCATATTGCTCCGCGAGCTTCAGCAGACGGTGCGCGGTTACGGGCGATAGCGTCGCGCCGGTTGGATTATGCAGCGCCGAATTGGTGAGATAGAGACGCGGCCGGTGCTCTGTCAGCGCTGCGGCGAAAAGCGCGACGTCCGGGCCTGTCGGCGTAAAGGGGACGCTGACGACCTCCGCCCGGTGCGCCCGCAGCAGCGCGCGGAAGTTGAAATAGCAGGGATCGTCGACCAGCACCGCGTCGCCGGGTTCGATCAGGAAGCGGCAGAGAAGATCGATCGCCTGCGTGCCCGATTCCGTCAGCATGATTTGGTCGGGCGCCGCCTCGACGCCATGCTCTGACATGCGACGGGACAGGAGCTGACGCAGCGGCAAGAGCCCGAGGGGAGGGGCATAATCGGCCAAAGCCGAATCATCCGCCCGGGCCAGCGCCCTCAGACCGCGGCGCATCGCGCCCTCAGGCATCCATGAGGGGGGAAGCCAGCCGCAGCCGGGCTTCAAGAACGAATCGTCCGTCTCGAGCGATTGCCGCGAAACCCATAAAGGGTCGATGGCGCGGTCGAGCCGCGGACCCAACTCCGAGAGCGACAAAGGCGCCGTCCGGCCGCCGACATAAAAACCGGAGCCGCGCCGGGACTGGATCAGCCCTTCGGCGGCGAGCCGGTCATAGGCTTCGACCACGGTCGATTTGGACACGCCCATCGTTTCGGCGAAGCGGCGGATCGAGGGCAGCTTCGCCCCGGGCGCGAGCATGCGTCCGGCGATCTTTTGCCGAACGGATTCCATCACCCGCGTCACCAGCCTTCGGTCACCTGCGAAATCCGCCTGCTCGTCCATGTGTACTGCCGTCATATCCATTACAGTTTGGCAAAAGTGTAATGGTCTGTCCCTGTAAAATCCAGAGGGCTCCGCGTAAATCTCGCCCGGTGGAGGCGAGACGATGGACAAGAGTTTGAGCGGATGGGCCAATGGGTTCATCGGCGTTCTGATTTTCAGCGGCTCGCTGCCCGCGACGCGCGCGGCTGTCGCTGATTTCGATCCCCTGTTTCTGACCGCCGCGCGCGCGTCGATCGCGGGCCTTCTGGCGATCGCTCTCTTGCTCGTGTTGCGGCAGAAGCGCCCTGAGCGTCGCGACCTGGTCTCTTTCGGCATCGTGGCGCTCGGCGTCGTCGTCGGCTTCCCGCTTTTGTCGGCGCTGGCGCTGAAGCATGTCACGTCGGCGCATTCGGTTGTGTTCATCGGCCTGCTGCCTCTGGCGACGGCCATCTTCGGCGCAGCGCGCGGCGGCGAGCGTCCGCGGTGGGCGTTTTGGCTGTTTTCCTGCGCCGGCAGCGCCCTCATCGCCGGCTTTGCGCTGACGCAGGGCGGGGACGTGTCGCCGATCGGGGATCTGTTGATGTTCGCGGCCGTGGTCGCTGGAGGGCTTGGCTATGCCGAAGGCGCGATGCTGTCGCGGCGGCTCGGCGGCTGGCAGGTGATCTGCTGGGCGCTGGCCTTGTCGCTGCCCATCACGGCGGCGCTCACGCTTTACCTTGCGCCGCCGTCATTTTCGGAGGCGGGGCCGTCCGCCTGGATCGGCCTCTTCTATGTGTCCTTGTTCAGCATGCTGATCGGCTTCGCCTTCTGGTATCGCGGGCTGGCGCAGGGCGGCATCGCCGCTGTCGGACAATTGCAATTGCTGCAGCCCTTCTTCGCCCTGACCCTGGCCGCGGCGTTCCTGCATGAAAGCATCAGCTGGCCGATGATCGTCGTCAGCGGCGCCGTCGGCCTCTGCGTCGCCGGCGCCAGACATTTCGCGACATAGCGCGGGGCCTATTCAGCCGGCGCGGAGAGCGGCGCGTCCTTGCCGACCGAACGCATGGAAGCGACGCTCGGACGGAACGTCAGGAACCAGGGCAAAGCAATGAACAACAGCCCGCCGGCAAGATTGCCGAGCGTGACGGGGATCTGGTTCCACAGCCACCAATCACTGAGCGTGACTTTGGCGCCCAGCATCATGCCGGCCGGGATCACGAACATATTGACGACGGCGTGCTCGAAGCCTTGACCGAAGAAAATGAAGATCGGCAGCCAGGCGCCGAACAATTTGCCCGCGGTGGAGGTCGACATCATCGACATGGTCACGCCAAGGCAGACCATCCAATTGCACAGCATGGCTTTGACGAAGCTCGACAGCAGGCCGGCTGCGCCGAAGGGCTCATAGCCGACGGTTTTCAGAGTTGCGATGTCGATGATTTTCTGCGCGACGCCGGCCGGCGGAACGTTCCAGGCGTTGGTCAGCGCAATGACGAGCAAAAAGGCGTAGAGCACGCTGCCGATCAGATTGCCGATAAAGCCCCAGGTCCAGTTGCGGCCGGCCTCCGCCCACCTGCAGCGTCCGCTGAGCGCGGAAACGCCAAGAATGGCGAAATTGCCGGTGCAGAGCTCGAGGCCGAGGGCGACGATCATCACGAAGCCGACCGGGAAGACGATCGCGCCCGCGAAGGGCACGCCGGTTTGCACGGCGCCGGTAATTGCGAGGCTGGTTGCGATGCCGAGCAGGGCGCCTGCCATCATGCCGCGGATGAGCATGTCCGGGATCGAGAGCCGGGCGCGCTGAGCCCCCGAGTCGGCCATGGCGTTGACCATGTCGGACGGTTTGACGTAATCCATTGCAAAGCCTCCGGTTTTGGAGGAATTTTTGCAAGAGGCGCGCCATCGGCGCTCTGACGTCGCCTGGCAAGGGGTTTCACAGCAAATACCGGCCAAAAGTCGGGGCGAGGCCAGGCGGCCGCTCGCCAGTCTGACACACTGCAACAAATTCAATCACGCCGTGGGTCAAATTCTGGCGGCGAAGGCGGCGCGTCTCGTCGATGCGCCGCCCGGATCGCGAAAGGTCAGTGAACGAGATCGGCCGGCAGCTTGCCGCCATTTTCGGCGAGCTTGGCGAGCACCTGTTTGATGAGCCACACATTCATCGTCGCGGTATCGTCGGTGCTGCCGGAATAATGCAGTTCCGAGGCGAGTTCCTTGCGGGCTGTGAGGCTGCTGTCGAGGTCGAGGGTTTTCAAAAGATCGACGATCGAATGGCGCCAGTCGAGCTTTTGCCCTTGCTTGGCGACGAGTCCATCGAGAATGGACGCGACGTCGACGTCTTTGAGCGCCGTCGGCGCGGGCGCTGCTCCGCCGGCCGCAGGCGCAGCGGCGGTGGTTGTCGAGCCGGCGGAAGCCGGAGCGGGCGCATGCGCCGCCGGAGCTCCGCCCGCCGGCGGGGTTACGGGGGCGGCCTCGGCCTTGGAGTGGCCGAACAATTTGGAAACGATATTGCCGAAGATGCTCATGGTTCGTTTTCCTTGGACGTGTCGATGCGGGAAAAGGAGAGCGATCGAGAAAGGCCAATCCCCGTCACGCGTGCATTGAACGCGCGGGAAGCAGCGTCGGCCGCGACGGCCGACTGATTTTGACGGCGAAGCGGCGCGCTTCGGCGCCGGAGTTCCCGACAGATGAGTGGTAGTAAGGGAAAGGGCCGCCGTCCAGTTTTGTTTTATGACACTGCGGCGGCGTTGGGGCCGGCCTGTCCGGGCGCGAAAACATGCGGCCGGCGCGCTGTCTGCGCGCCCTCGACCCAACTGCGCAGGAAGGCCGTCGACCAGCGCGAGATCGCCCGGTCGTGGCGAAGCCAGCCCTCAAGATGGCGATGCAGCGGTCGCGCGCCGGGGAAATTCAGCCGTTCGCTCGAGCGCGCCGACCAGCGGCAGATCATCGGCAGGGTGACTTCCGGATGGAACTGGAAGCCGAACGCCTCCGGCCCATAGCGGAAAGCCTGCGCTTCGAAATCGTGACCGCTCGCCAGCAGGGTGGCCCCGCTTGGCAGATCGAATCCCTCGCGGTGCCACTGATAGACCCGGTCCGGGAAGCGATGATCGCAGAGGCCATGGCCGTGTTCGGTCGGATCGATCGGATAATAGCCGACCTCGACCCGGCCTTGCGGATGCGGGCAGACGCGATGGCCAAGATGGCGCGCCAGCATTTGCGCGCCGAGACAGATGCCGAGGAATGGCTTGCCTTCCTTGAGGGGCACGCCGATCCAGTCGATCTCGCGGCAGATCCAGTCTTCCTCGTCATTGGCGCTCATCGGGCCGCCGAAGACGACGACCCCGGCGTGGTCCGCGAGCGTCTTGGGCAGCGGGTCGTCGAATCGCGGGCGCCGGATGTCGAGACTGTAGCCGAGGTCGCATAGAATGCGGCCTATTCGGCCCGGGCTCGAACAGTGCTGATGCAGGATGACAAGCACCCGTGGGTCTGATTTCTCTGCTACGGCCATCGCTCACATAAAGAGATCGACTCAATCAACGGCGTTGATGTTGCATTTGCGAAATCAACGACAGGATCATGTGCTTTGGCGCGAAGGGCAAGACCCATGCGCCCAATTTGTTGAATCCGCCCGGTATAATTTCCCGCCGCCCCGCCATAAGGCCCTTGTAGCCGGCTTCAGCCACCTCCATCGAACTCGTCGCCGGGATCTTGTCGAGCTTGATGTCGGGACCGAATTTGGCGCGGGCCTGAAAGCCGGTCGGCGTCATGCCTGGGCAAAGCGCCGATACCGTCACGCCGTCTTGAAGCAATTCCTGCGCCAGACCCAGGGAGAACGATAGGACGTAAGCCTTTGAAGCGTAATAGATCGCCATGCCGGGGCCGCCTGGAAAATAGGAAGCGACGGAGGCGACGTTGAGAATTTTTCCGCCCGCGGCGCGGATGTCCGGCAGAAAGCGAATGGTAAGCTGCGTCAGCGCGCGGACATTCAAGTCGATGACGCCCAATTGTTCGGCCTCGCCGAGTTCGCCGACGTCGCCGCTGAGGCCATAGCCAGCATTGTTGACGAGGATCTTTACGCGCGCTCCGTTTTGCTGGAGGGCCGCCTCGATGGCGTCAGCGGCCTTCGGGTCGGAAAGGTCGAGCGCCAGCCGCAGCGGCCGCCGGCTGGTCGCGCGTTCGATTTCATCCGCAAGCGCGGCAAGCTTGTCGTCGCTGCGCGCGACAAGCATCAGATCATGGCCGTTGCGCGCGAAAACCCGCGCAAGGTCGGCGCCGATGCCGCCGGAGGCGCCTGTGATCAGCGCCACGCGCCTTCCGTCGTCAGTCCCTTGCATGATCAGCCTTTTGCCGAGGCGCCGCGCGCCCATCGGGAAAAGGCTACATCGATCTTGGTAAACGGGGAATTAACTATTCTGCGACTTGGCTGGATCGGCGCCGGCCGCACCAGAGTCGCCAGATTTCCCGGCGGCGGTCTCCGCGGCGACTTGCTGGCGCAAAAGCACGCGATCGCGCGAGGAGACCCCCAGCAATTCGGCGACCCGCCAGATCGTATTATCTTCGAATTCGTGAATTTCACCGTCGGCGCAGGCAATCTCCCACATCATTTCGACGATGCGCCGGCGTCCGTCGTCGTCGAGCGCGCGCTTGAGAACGCTGGTGAATTGATAGAAATCGACGGCGTCGCGGTCGCTTGCCTCGGCGCGGCGGATCAACTCCAGGGTCGCCGCCGCATCGAGGCCGAAACGCTGCGCCAGCGTGTCGCGCAGCCTTTGCCGCTCGGCCGCGTCGGTTTCGCCGTCGGCCGCGGCGACATGCACCAGCAGCGCAGCGGCGGCGAGACGATAATCATCGTCGCCGTAGGCCCTGCCAGCCGCGCCGCCGCCGCCAAGCTCGGCGAGAAAAGCTTTTAATGCGTCGAGCATGTTTGCTCCGCTCATGTGAGCGTGGGATCACGCAAAGAATCAGCGCAGAAGCAGGCAGCCGCGATAGCCTTCCGGCTCGTGATAGGCGCCGTAGGACGCCTTGACCCAGGCGCGGCATTGCCGGCTCGTCGGAAAGCACACATGCTCGTCACGCCAGTCGACGATGGTTCGTCCTTGCGCGTCGATATAGGGCTTGCCGCCCGAAAAATGCCCATAATAGACCGAGGGCCAGGGCAGGGTTTCGGCCGTCGCCAAGGTCGGAACCCAGAACGGCTGGCCGATCGAGCAGGCAACGCCGCCTTGCGGCTCTGCGAAATCCGCCGCCGCAGCCGGCAAGGCGAGGCCGGCCGAAGCTGCGAGGGCGCATAGGGCGAGCGTCGCGCGCAACCTGCCGATGAATGCCCCGATCATGATGGACGCCTTTCCGTTGCGCGTCGGGCCGAGCCCGCGAAAACGTTGCGAGCTTTGCCCGGAACGCGGCGCGATCGCAAGTTTTTCGCGGGTCCGCACGGCAGCCCCGGCGCGGAAAATGAAGAAAATTTCCCCTCGTTGCAGAAAGACACTAGATGAAGGCCTGAACGGGGCCGAGCGGCCCCGCGAGCCGACGCCGCCATCTGGATCTGCAATGAAATTCACGCTTTCCTGGCTCAAGGATCATCTTGAGACCGACGCCTCCCTGACCGAGATCGTCGACGCATTGACCCGCATCGGGCTCGAGGTCGAGCATGTCGAGGATCCCGCCGCCGCTCTGCATGATTTCACCATTGCCCGAATCGTCGAGGCGAAGCCGCATCCGAACGCCGACCGGCTGCAGGTCTGTCTCGTCGAAACCGGCGGCGGAGGGCTCGTGCAGGTCGTCTGCGGCGCCCCGAACGCCAGAGCCGGCTTGAAGACGGTGTTTGCGCCTCCGGGCGCGGTCATTCCGGCAAAGCAGATCACCCTGAGCAAGGGCGTCATTCGCGGCGTCGAATCGAACGGCATGCTGTGCTCGGGCGCCGAGCTTGGCCTCTCCGGCGATCACGACGGCATTCTCGAACTGCCGGATGAAGCGCCGGTCGGGCGCGCGTTCGCGCCCTGGGCTGGCCTCGCCGATCCGGTGATCGAGTTCAACCTTCTGCCGAACCGGCCGGACGCTATGGGCGTCGAGGGCGTCGCGCGCGATCTCGCCGCCGCCGGTCTTGGCCGCTTCAAGGGGAGATCGATCACCCCAGTTCCGGCTAGCTTCCCCTTGGCCATCGCCGCGCGCCTCGACCTCGCGCCGGAGGATTCCCATCTTGCGCCGGCCTTCGCCCTGCGCCTCATTCGCGGCGTCCGCAATGGCGAAAGCCCGGACTGGCTGCGCAAGCGGCTGACCGCCATCGGGTTGCGGCCAATCAACGCCCTCGTCGACATCACCAATTATCTGAGTTTTGACCGCGCCCGGCCGCTGCATGTCTTCGACGCGGCCAAGGTCAAGGGCGATCTCGTCGTGCGCCGCGCGCGAGCCGGCGAGAGCCTCAACGCCCTCGACGGGCGCGTCTATGCGCTCGACGAGGAGATGATTGTGATCGCCGACGATCGCGGCCCGCAATCGCTGGCCGGAATCATGGGCGGCGCGGACACCGGCTGCGACGCGGCGACGACCGACGTGCTGATCGAGGCCGCGCTCTGGCATCCGGCCAATATCGCCCGCACCGGCCGCCGGCTCGGAATCAATTCGGATGCGCGCTACCGCTTCGAGCGCAGCGTCGATCCGGCTTTTCTTCTGCCGGGGCTGGAGCTCGCCACCGCGCTGACGCTTGAATTTTGCGGCGGCGCGGCCTCCGAGATCGCGCTCGCCGGCAAGATCCCGGAGCGCGACCATCGCATCGTCTTTTTCCAGGGCGAGGTTACGAGGCTGACCGGGCTTGAGCTGCCGCCGTCCGAAATTACCGGCATTCTGGAGCAGCTTGGCTTCGAACTCGTCTATTCGCCAGGAAACAGCGATCGGTTTGTCGTGAAAACCCCGTCGTTTCGGCCCGATATCGAGGGGCCGGCCGATCTCGTCGAGGAAGTTATCCGCATCGCCGGCCTCGACCGGGTGACCTCGCGCCCCTTCGCGCGGGAAAGCGCCGGCGTGCAGGCGCCGAAGCTGACGCCGCTGCAACGGCGGGTGCGGACGGCAAAGCGCGCGCTGGCGGCCGCCGGCCTCGTCGAGGCCGTCACCTGGTCGTTCATTTCCCATGCCCGCGCCGAAGCGTTCGGCGGCGGCGCGGCCGAACTGACGCTGGCGAATCCGATCGCCGCCGATCTCTCCCACATGCGCCCGAGCCTGCTGCCGGGCCTGATCGCGGCCGCGCAGCGCAACGCCGATCGCGGCCATGGCGACGTCGCCTTGTTTGAGGTCGGACAGATTTTTTTGGGCGACGGCGAAGCGGATCAGAAAATCGCCGCGGCGGCGCTGCGGCAGGGCTTGGCCAAGACGTCGGGCGCCGGCCGCAACTGGCTGACCGGAGCGCAGCCGGCCGATGTTTTCGACGTCAAGGCGGATGCGCTGGCGCTGCTCGCCGCCCTTGGCGTCCCCACGAGCGGATTGCAGATCGTCCCCGGCGGCCCGGATTGGCTACACCCCGGGCGCTCCGCAACGCTGCAATTCGGGCCGAAGACCAAAATCGGCTATTTCGGCGAAATTCATCCGCGCGCGCTCGCCGCCCTGGGCGTTGACGGGCCGCTGGTCGGTTTCGAAGTTGTTTTGAATGACATACCGGTGACAAAATCTAAGCCGACAAAGACCAAGCCGAGGCTTGAACTTTTCGAGCTCATGCCTTTGCAGCGCGATTTCGCCTTTGTCGTCGACCGGTCCGTCCTTGCGGGCGATCTCGTCAAGGCGGCGCTTGCAGCGGACAAGACGCTCGTCGTCAATGCCGAGGTGTTCGACGTCTACGAGGGACCGGGGGTCGCTGAGGGCAAGAAATCCGTCGCGATCTCGGTGACCCTGCAACCGCGCGACAGAACGCTGACCGAGTCGGACATCGACGCTGTCGCGGCAAAGGTCGTCGCCGAGGCGGCGCAGCGGGCCGGCGCGAGCTTGAGAGGATGAAAAGGTGCGTCTAGCGACGATAGCATTTGCGGCCCTTATCGGGGCCTTCGGCTTGGCCGAGTCTAGCGCCGCGCGGGCGGAGTCCATCGCCGATTGCGAAAAAATCCAGGCAGCAGACGCGTATAATCAATGCCTTGCCCGCTTTGGGCCGACCCCGCGCAGCCATATTTCCTCGGCGAAGGACTTTGGCGGCGATGGCGATCCGTCCGCGACGGCGGATGTGAAGGATCCGGACGCTGCGGAACCCGCCCCGCGGCAGTCGCGCCACGCCTCCCGCGGGCGCTCCCACTCTCACTCCGCTTCGCGCCATTCCGGTCATCGCTATTATGGCCATTATCGTCATGGCCACGGCAGCGCGCAGGCGGCTAACGGCGGGCAGAAGCGCATGGCGTTCAACGTTGTCTCGGGACGCCACGCGCGCTAAACCGGCGCTCGTATTTTAGGTCGCGATTGATTTACGAAAAAAAGGGGCCTGGCGGGCCCCTTTTTTGCTGATATTTGCTATCCGTTCTGCCCTTTCAGGTCAGGCGGGCAGCGCCGACTTGGCCTTGTCGACGATCGCCTTGAACGCCTCGGGCTGGGTGATGGCGAGATCGGACAGAACCTTGCGGTCGACCGCAACGCCGGCCTTGGCAAGCCCGTCGATGAAGCGGGAATAGGTCAGACCGCATTCGCGCACGGCGGCGTTGAGGCGCTGAATCCAGAGCGCGCGGAACACGCGCTTCTTGGCGCGCCGGTCGCGCGTCGCATATTGCATCGAGCGATCGACGGCCGCTTTGGCGGCGCGGATCGTATTCTTGCGGCGGCCATAAAAGCCTTTTGCCGCTTCGAGGGTTTTCTTGTGCTTGGCGTGTGAAGTTACGCCGCGTTTGACGCGCGCCATGGATGATCTCCGGACTGGCTAATTTTGGGGTTCAAAAGGACAGTTATTCAGACGGCCGGGGTTCAGCCGTTCGGCAGAAAATATTTGATGATATTGTCGCCGTCGCTTTTGAACATTACGGATGTGCCGCGCAGATTACGGATCTGCTTGTTGGTCCGCTTGATCATGCCATGCCGTTTGCCGGCCTGCGCATAAAGCACTTTGCCGGTGCCGGTGATCTTGAAGCGCTTCTTCGCGCCCGATTTCGTCTTCAGTTTGGGCATTTTGCTCGTCTCCGCGGGCTTTTCAGCCCTTATTTGATTGATGGAGTGGGCGAGGCCCACTCTCGTTCGTTTCCGAACGAGCGAACGAACCGCCACGGCAGCCCTGGTAGCCGGTCGGTTCGAAAGGCCGCTTTATAAAGAAAGCCGCGACGAAAGCAATGGGCGCCGCGCTAAATCTGCGGCGGCGGACGCCGTCCGCGGGGCGACGTTAGATGCCGGCGCCCGCTGTCATTTTGATGGGGTTGAAACTGCAATCCGCGACGCGCAGCGGCAAAAAATGCTCGCCGCTTTACCTTCGCGAATAAAAAAAATGCCTCTCACCGTCGCGAAGCGCCCGGCGATGAGAGGCGGGAGCAGATGCGGGACGGCCTACTTAAGATGCTGCGCGAGATATTTGTTCATCTCGAACATCGTCACCTTATCGCGGCCGAACACAGCCTTGAGCTTGTCGTCGGCTAGAATCTCGCGCTTGTTCGCTTCGTTCTGCAGCTTATGCTTCTTGATATATTCCCAGACCTTGCTCACCACTTCCGTGCGCGGCAGCGGGGCCGATCCGACCACTTCGGCCAGTTCCTTCGATGGCTGCAGCGGCTTGGCGAAAGCGCTGCCCGAAGACGCCTTGGGGGCGGCCTTCGCGGCGGTCTTGGCCGGGGCGGCGCTTTTCGCCGGAGCGGCTTTCTTGCTTGAACTCGTCATTCCGTCGACCTTCCATCAATAGCAGCGGGGGCGCTTCTTTTTGCGAGCGTTCCTGCGCAGCAAGCTGAATCAGTTCTTCTCTCGCATTCTCGACTGACGGAACCCCAACCATTGTCCCCCGTCAAGCGAGGAACCGAAGTTTTGTGACGGCGGCCCTGCGCAGAAGGGCTGTCTCTTTGCGCGGCGGGGGCGCGCGCCGGCTGCTAGCCGCTTTTATCTAAAGCGGTTTCGCTTCATTTTGGGTCTCATCCAATGTTGCAGCGAGACCGGCGCCGAAGCGGCTCCATATCCGGCGAGGGGCGAAACTCCTTGGGGAAAAGCACGGCTTTCTCGGGCCGATCGAGGTGATTCGCAAAAAGCGTTCAGTAGACGCATTGTTCAAAGGCGGGATCGACGCTGCCGGCCCAACGCGTCTTGAACGCCTCGATCAGGCGCTCCGCCTCGGTCCGCCCGTCGACGATGCGATCAAGCGGGTCGAGGAAATGGGCTTCCGTGCGTCCTTGGTCATCAAGATGTTTGCGCCGTTCGAGTCCTGTCCGCGCCAGCGCCAGCGTTTCGCGCGCGACGTCACGCAACGGGCGCCCCTGGATGCTGGCCTCGAGGCCGAGCCGCGGCGTATCGGCGCGCAGGCGCTCGCGATCCTCCTGCGTCCAGGGCTTGATCAATTCGCAAGCCTGATCGAGCGCGCCCTGATCGTAGAACAGCCCCGCGAACAATGCGGGCAAAGCGGTCAGCATGGGCCGCGGGCCGGCGTCGGCGCCGCGCATTTCGAGGTAGCGCTTCAGCCGCACCTCGGGAAAGATCGTCGACAGATGGTTCGCCCAGTCGGACAAGGTCGCCCGCTCGCCGGGGCAGGCGACCAGCCGCCCGGCGAGAAGATCGCGAAAACTTGCGCCCGCGACGTCGATATAGGTCTCGCCGCGCTTGACGAAATACATCGGGACATCGAGCGCATAATCGACATAGCGCTCAAAGCCCATGCCTGGCTCGAAGGCGAAGGGCAGCATGCCCGTGCGCGCCGCGTCAGTGTCGCGCCAAATCTCGGACCTTGCCGAGAGAAAGCCGTTCAATTTGCCGTCGGTGAAAGGGGAATTGGCGAAAAGCGCCGTCGCGACCGGCTGCAAGGACAGTGAAACCCGCAGCTTTTTGACCATGTCGGCCTCGCTCGAAAAATCGAGATTGGCCTGAACCGTCGTCGTGCGGAACATCATATCGAGGCCGCGCCCGCCGACCTTCGGCATATAGCGGCGCATGATCGCATAGCGCTGCTTCGGCATCAGGGGAATATCGTCGAGTCGCCATTTCGGATTCATGCCGAGAGCGAGAAACCGGACGCCTAAAGGGGCCGCGACGCTTTTCAGCGCCGAAAAATGGCGATTGAGTTCGGCGTCGGTTTCATGGATCGTGGCGAGCGGGGCGCCTGACAGTTCGAACTGTCCGCCGGGTTCGAGCGAGATCGCGCCGCCGCCGCGCTCGTCGAACAGGCCGATGATGTTTTCGCCGTCGCAGATCTCGCTCCAGCCTTGCTTGTCGCGCATCCCAAGCAGCAGCGCGCGGACGCCGCCGAGGTCTTCTTCCGGCCTGCCCTGATAGGGCACGGCCGAATGGCAAAGCTCGTAGAACGGGATTTTTTCATGCTCCGTGCCGATGGCGAAGCGCTCCGCCGGCTTGGAGCCCGCCTCAAACCACTCGACGAGTTCGCGTTGCGACGTAACAGGCGTTGAATCGGAGACGTCGCGCGCCATCAGTGCATTAATCCGGTTTAGCGAAGGGCAAATTCATGGCCCGGGGGGTGCGGGCTGCCGAGCGCGCATTGGCGAAGCTTCATAAGCGCGCGCGCGCTGCAGCGCAACGCCGCGCCCTCGCGTCTCAGCCGCGGCGATAACCAGCGGCGGTTTCGCTCAAGGCTGGTTCTGCCGGCCCGGATCGCGAAAAGAGAGGCTCAATCCGCGCCGCGCGAAAAAATCGCGTGAAAGTTCAGGACGGCTTCTTGCCGGTGAAAATCGAGTTGATCTCGTCCTGCAGGTTGCTCGCCTGGCTGGGCGGCGGCGCCGGCGTTCCGGGCTGCAGCATTTTTGTGAGGGCTTCGAGCGCCGACTGGATCGTCGCCGGATCGAATCCGCCTGGCGCGGCGTTCGGCGGCGCGCCCGCCGGGGCGGATCCAGTCTGGGCCGACCCGCCGGCCTGCTGCCCGAAGAAACCGCTGAGGATCGTGCCGAACATTCCGGCCAACCCGCCCATTCCGGCCGCAGCGCCGCTTTGATCCGCTTGTGGATTGGGGTGAATGCCGCCCGCTCCCGCGCCTTGCGGCGTGGTCTGGCCCTGCGCGCCGCCGAGCAGACTGCCGAGGATGGAGCCGAGGCCGCCCTGGCTCGCGGCGTTGGCGAGCTGGCCGAACAATCCGCCAAGGCCCTGATTGGCGAGGCTCTTGCTCAAGCCGCCCATCACCATCGAGGCGATCACCGGCAGCATCTGCTGGATCAGCGCCGGGGGTAGCCCGGCGAAGGCGGCCGCGTTTTGCGCGACGTCCGCGCGCTGCTGCGAGGAGCCGAACAATTGCGTCAGCACGTCGGCGCCCTTTTGCATCGTTTCGCCGGAGAGAGCCGCGGTGGGGTCGGTGAAAGCGGCTAAGTGCTGCGTGTCGCCGAGCGCGCCGAGCATCGAGGAAAAGGCGGCAGGCTGCGCCGACTGCTTCAGGAAGGCGGCCGACATATCCGGCATCAACGCTTTGATGGCGGCGTCAGCCTGCTCCGGAGAAATGTTGAACTGCTTCGCCAGATTGTCGACGGCCTGGCCGCCCTGGGCGTTCTGCAGGATCTCATAGAGATTGAACATGGAAGTTCCTATCTGCCGGGGCGAGAGAAAGAGCCCGCTAAACGCCCGTTGCTCGTCTCTCGAGCCTGGCGGTCACGAAATATGCCACGACGACGGCTAATACGCCAAAAAGGGCGGCGCCGGCAATGAGCCCGACATAGCCGCCCTTCGGCCCGAAGTGCGCCGCTCCGAGGGTCACGAAGGGAACGGTGCCGGCGGTGGCCCGTCCCCAATTGAATACCGTCGACAGGACGGGAAAGCCGAGATTGTTGAAGGAAGCGTTGGCGACGAAAATGCCCCCGAGAAAGAACCATAAGCCGCCACAGTAAAGGCAGAAGAAGCGCAGGAGGTCGGCAGTCTCGCCCTCTGCCGCGAACAGCTTGATGAGCAGCGGCGCGGCCTGCGTCAGGGCCGCCGCCACGACGAGCACGTAAAGCGCGGCGAAGCCGAAGCTTCCGTTCAAGGTCTGCCGCAGCCGGTCATAAAGCTGCGCGCCGAGATTTTGGCCAAGGATGGGCCCGACCGAGCCAGACAGCGCAAAGAGCACCCCGAAGGCGACCGGCGAAACGCGGTCCATGATCGCCACCGCGGCGACGACCGGCGCGCCGAATTGAGAAAAGACGCTCATGGCATAGGCGTTGGCGACCGGAGCCGCGATATTGGTCAGGATCGCCGGGACGGCGATGGCCATTAAAATCCCGGCGTCGGCGAGCGCCGCGCTCATGCGGGGCCAGGCGACGAGATCATGACGGCCGACCGCGCCCCTGAGGCCGACGACGACGAAAACGATGCGCGAGAGCACGGTTACGATCGCTGCGCCCTCGACGCCAAGGCCAAGGGCGAAAATGAAGATCGGATCAAGGATCGCCGTAACCACGGCGCCCGACAAGGTGACATACATTGCGCGCCGCGCGTCCCCGACCGCGCGCAGAATGGCGGCGAGCGCCATGCCAAGGCCAAGGCCGACCGTCGCCGGCAGAGTCAGCATCAGATAGGCGGAGCCGACGTCGAGCGCCGGCCCGCTCGCGCCGAGGAAGGCGAGGATTTCGCGCCGGAAGGCCATTCCGACCAGACCGACGAGGACCGAGATCACAGCGACATGGACGAGCCCCGACGCCGCGAGGCGGCGCGCGCGCTCGCGCTGGCCGGCGCCGATCGCGCGCGACACGAGGGCGCCGATCGCGATCGCAAGGCCGATATTGACCGAGACGGAAAAGAACAACACCTGCGTCGCGAAGCCGACCGCGGCGGTGAGATTCGGGTCCTGGAGGCGCGACACATAAAGCAGCGACAGGAAATCGACGACAAAGATCGACATCAGGCCGATCGAGGCCGCGCCGGTCATGACAAGCACATGACGCAGCGTCGAGCCTTCGGTGAAGATCGCGCTTGCGGCGGCGGCTTTCGGGCTCAAACCTGCGTCATTCCTTGATGCGCTGCGCGCGACCTTGCCTGACGGCGCCGCGCGCTCTTGCGCCGGGGCCGCGCCCGCGCCACTCTATCGCCGCTCCCGCCCTCTATCGCAAGGCGCCGGGCGTTCGGCGCCGACCGGGGCGGGGCAGCGGCGCGCTGTATCATCCCTGTGATTTTCATGTGATTTTAACGCGTCGCGGGGATCAAAATTGTCCGAAAACATTTGGCAGGCTGCAGCTACCGGAGCGCGCGACAATGACTGATTCAGACGCTCACGGCGATCCGCATCATGAGCATCCCCATGATCATGCAGACGGCCATTCCCACGCGCATTCCCATGCGCCGACGAATTTCGGGCCGCGATTCCTGGTCGGCATCGGCCTCAACATTGCAATCGTCGTGCTCGAACTGGTTTTCGGGCTGATCTCCCATTCGGTCGCGCTGATCGCCGACGCCGGTCATAATTTATCCGACGTGCTCGGCCTTTGCGTCGCCTATGTCGCGATTATACTCGCCGCGCGTCCGCCGTCCGACCGCTTCACCTATGGGCTGAAGGGATCGTCGATCCTCGCAGCGCTGTTCAACGCAATGTTCCTGCTCGTCGCTACCGGCGCCCTCAGCTATGAAGCGATCCGTCGTTTCTTCGACCCCGAGCCCGTCGCCGCGGGAACGATGATGGCGGTGGCGGCGGTCGGCATGGTCATCAATGCGGCGACTGCAGCGCTTTTTGTCTCCGGCCAGGGGGACGACCTGAATATCCGTGGCGCGTTTCTGCATATGGCGGCGGATGCGGCGGTTTCGGCGGGCGTCGTGCTCGCTGGCCTTCTGATCCTCGTCACCGGACAGCTCTGGCTCGACCCGCTGATGAGCCTTGTGATCAATGCCGTGATCATTTTCGGCACCTGGGGGCTGCTGCGTGAAAGCGTCGTGATGTCGCTCGCCGCCGCGCCGAAGGGCCTGCCGGTCGGCGATGTGCGCGGGTTTTTGGCCGGGCTTCCCGGCGTCGCCTCCGTGCACGACCTTCATATCTGGTCGATGAGCACCAGCGAAATCGCCCTGACCGGCCATCTGGTGACGCCGGGCGGCCATCCCGGCGACGCCTTCCTGATGGAGACGGCGCATCATCTCAATGAGCGCTTCCGGATCGGCCATGTCACCTTGCAGATCGAGACGGATGAGACGACGGCCTGCGCGCTGGCTCCCGACGAGGTGGTTTGAATTTGGCCGGCGAGCGGCGCCGGAGCCGCTCGCAACATGGCGCCGCCCTTGAACCGCTGACTTCAGCCTGGTTCGTCAGTCCGAAAAATTGCCGGGTCCTTCCGGGCGGAAGGGGCTGACGCCCGCGCCGTCACGTCCCCGTGTTCCGGCATGGTCATATTGCATGGCGTCGGCGCCGGGCGACGGCTGCGCCGCCAACTGGCCCTGATACATGCCGTAATAGTCTTGCGCGGCGGCCTTGGCATGCGGGCTCGCGGCTGACGCCGCGCCCGCCGAGGCCATCAGCGCCGCGGCCACAGCCACTGCGCGCGCGGCTCTGCCGTTGCGGATGATGCTGATCATTGAAATGCCCATGATGTTGCTCCTTCGATTGAGGGATCTTGCCGCCCGATTGGCGTCAAGCGATCTTGATCGATAGGTAGGGCGCGCTTGCGTTATTTGTAGGTTCTGAAATGTCAATAGATGTTGATGGAATAAATTTGAAAACGCGCATGTTACCGCTGTAACAAAGCGGTGTTGCATCATTTCTGTTCAGCCTGCGCAAGGCGCAGGCGCCGCCTCGTTCAAATATATGACGATAGTCATCCATAAACGCCTCTCGAGCTCTTGGGGAAAGGCGGGGGCTGAGTGTTAGCTTGCGGCGGCCTGCGCCGCCATCGGACGGATCGCCTCGCTGAAAACGGCGAGGTCGGCGCTGCGTTTCGAAAGCAGCGGGCTCAGCGGCTTCAGGACGACGCTGCGCGGCCCGATTTCAGTTTCGATTTCGCGCAGCCGGTCGCTGATCTCTTCCGCCGCCCCAATCAGAGAATCGTCCATCACGCGTTCGACGTCGAACCACTCCGTCCATTCCGGCTGCATGCGCGCGGTCGTCTCTCTCATGCGGGCGATGAAAGGCGCGAGAAACGTCGCCGCTTCCTCCCGCGCTTGCGCCCGCGTCGGAGCGAGATGGAAAAACCGCATCAGCACAAGTTTCGGATCGGCCTCGGGCGCGGCGTCGCGATAGGCCGCGACATTGCGCGCGACGATTTTCAGGGGGAAGGGCGGACCGGACATGAAGCCGTAGCCAAGCGTCGCGGCGCGCTGCGTAATACCGGGCGTCGATGTGGCGATGTAGGTCGGGATCGGCCGCTGCAGCGGCTTCGGCGCGAGGCGGACGCGATCGGCCCTGAAATGGGCGCCCTCGAAGCTCACCTCGTCCTCCGCGAGAAGCCTCTGGATCAGCGCCAGCGCCTCAAAGGTTTTTTCGCGGCTGCCGGCGACGTCGACGCAGAAATGCTTGTTCTGCATCGGGAAGGGGCCGCCCTTGGCGACGCCGAAATCAAACCGTCCGTCCGACAGAATATCGAGCGTCGCCGCCTCTTCCGCGATCAGCATCGGATTGTGGAAAGGCAACAGCACCGCCGCCGATCCGAGCCTGATGCGCGAGGTGCGCGCGGCGAGATAAGCGAGCGTCATCAGGCAGGAAGGAACCGGCGACTCAGCGTTGAAATGATGCTCGACCGCCCATGCCTCCTCGAAGCCGAGGTCTTCGGCAAGTCGGACGAGGCTCGTCTGTTCGGCGAAGGCGCGGGCGAAATCGTCATGCGGATTGTCGAAAGTGCAGAAAAGTCCAAACCGCATGGCGTCCCCCGTTTTGCCGACCGTGCGGCCAGGAAAAAATGCTACATACAATACGACGTTTGCAGCGTGATCCGCGCTTCTCGCTGCGCTCGCCGCCTCAGGCGGAAACGATCACCTTCAGCGCCTTGGTGTCGGCCGCTCGCGAAAATGTGTCATAGGCGTCCAGGATATGATCCAGCGTGAACCGGTGCGTGATCAGCTGTAACGGATCGAGCTTTTTCGACTGCACGGTCTTGAGCAGCATCGGCGTCGTCACGGTGTCGACGAGCCGCGTCGTGATCGTGATGTTATGCGCCCACAGCCGTTCGAGGTGCAGATCGACCTTGACGCCATGCACGCCGACATTGGCGATGACGCCGCCCGGCGCGACGATGTCCTCGCACAGCAGGAAGGTCGCAGGAATGCCGACAGCCTCGATCGCCGTATCGACGCCAATCCCTCCGGTCAGCGCCTTGACCGCCTCGGCCGCCTTGCCGTCGCCGCTGTTGATTGTATGCGTCGCTCCGAAGCGGCGCGCCACATCGAGGCGGTTGTCGTCGAGGTCGATCATGATGATGTCGCCGGGCGCGTAGAATTGCGCGGTGAGCAGCGCGGCGAGGCCGATCGGGCCCGCGCCGACGATCGCGACGGTGGATCCCGGCTCAACCTTTCCGTTCAGCACGCCGCATTCGAAACCGGTCGGCAGGATGTCGCTCAGCATCACCAGCGCCTCTTCGTCGGCGCCGGCCGGAATGCGGTAGAGGCTGGTGTCGGCGTGCGGCGTGCGCACATATTCGGCTTGCGTCCCGTCGATTTCATTGCCGAGGATCCAGCCTCCGGTCGTGCAATGGGAGTAGAGCCCGCGCCGGCAATAGTCGCATTTGCCGCAGGACGAGATGCAGGAGATCAGCACGCGGTCGCCTGGCTGAAAAGCGGTGACGCCGGCGCCGACGCTGTCGATGATTCCGACGCCCTCATGGCCGAGAATCCGCCCCGGCGCGCAGGTCGCCACGTCGCCCTTGAGAATATGCAGGTCGGTGCCGCAGATCGTCGTTTTGACGATTTTGACGATGGCGTCGCCGGACGCCTCGATCTGCGGTTTCGGGCGCTCCTCGAGCGCCTTCTGCCCGGGACCGTGATAAACGAGCGCTTTCATGATGTCTCCTCGGGGCGGTGCGCCGCCCACATCGCAGCTAAGCGCATCGGCGGCGAATCCGCCATGACCTTCCTCAAGGCGTTGCGCACAATCCGTTTCTGGCCAAACGCCAGTCTGACGCGAAAAGCTCGATTTGCCGCCCGGCGGAGGCTATGCTGAGAGCTCCAGGCGCGTGGGATGTGCGGAAAAAGGTCATATCCGCGCGGCTGCGGGATTGTTTTCAAAAATGCGTGTCGACGATGATGGTCTGCCCGAACATGCGCCCTTCCTCAGCGACGAGGCGGCGCGGGGCCTGAAGGCGGCGGGGGCCGGCGCATGGCGCTGGCGCCCCGCGACGGGCGCCGTCAGCCTCTCGCCGCTGGCGGCGGAGCTGCTCGGCGCCGAGGCGGCGACGCTCGACTATGCCGGCTTCCTCGCTCTCGTCGCCGCCGAGGACCGCGCGGGCGCAAACGCCGCCCTGCGCGCCGGCGCGGCGGCGCTGGCTCCTTATGATTTCGACTTCGCTCTGGCGCAGGCTTCGGCGGGAGCGCGAATCCGGGCGCGCGGGCGTTTCATCAGTCAGGGCGGGGACGTCGAGGCGGTCGGCATTCTGATCGCCGCGCGATGGCCGAAGTCGAGCGAGGAGGCGGCGAGCCGGCTCGCCGCCATTGTCGCCTTTTCCGATGACGCGATCATCGGCGAGACGCCCGAGGGCGTGATCACCGACTGGAACAGGGGCGCCGAGACCGTGTTCGGCTACAAGGCGGAGGAGATTATCGGCGACACCATCGCCATTCTCGCGCTGGATGACCAGCGCGACGAGATGATGAAGATCCTCGAACGCATCAGGCGCGGCGAGCGGATTGAGCATTTCGAGACGCGGCGGCGGCGCAAGGACGGCGAAATCATCGACGTTTCGGTCTCCGTCTCGCCGGTCTGGGACGAGGCGGGCCATCTCGTCGGCATCGCCAAAGTCGCCCGCGACGTCACGACCGCCAAGCGCGCCGAGATCGAGCTCCGCGAACGCGAGGCGCATCTGCGCTCGGTGCTCGACACCGTTCCGGAAGCCACCATCGTCATCGACAGCTCAGGCGTCATGCAGTCCTTCAGCGCCAACGCCGAGCGGCTGTTCGGCTACAGCGCGAAAGAGGCCATCGGCCGCAACGTCAGCCTGCTGATGCCCTCGCCCTATCGCGAGCAGCATGATTCCTACCTCGACCGCTATGCGCGCACCGGCGAGCGGCGGATCATCGGTCTTGGCCGCGTCGTCGTCGGGCTGCGCAGGGATGGCTCGACCTTTCCGATGGAGCTCGCCGTCGGCGAGATGCAGTCGGGCGAACGCCGCTTTTTCACCGGCTTCGTTCGCGATCTCACCGAGCGGCAAGAAACCCAGCAGCGGCTGCAGGATCTCCAATCGGCGCTGGTGCATATCTCCCGCTTCACGGCGATGGGCGAGATGGCCTCGACCCTCGCCCATGAGCTCAACCAGCCGCTGACCGCCATCGCGAGCTATCTCAACGGCTGCCGCAGGTTGCTCGACGCCGACAGGGGCGGCGACAAGGTCGCGATGGTGCGCGACGGCGTCGAACGGGCCGCCGCCCAGGCGCTGCGCGCGGGACAGATCATCAAGCGTATGCGCCAGTTCGTCGCCCGCGGCGAGAGCGAGCGGCAGGTCGAGAGCCTGCCGAAACTGATCGAGGAGGCGAGCGCGCTCGCTCTTGTCGGCATCAAGGAGACCGGCGTGCGCGTCGGCTTCGCTTTCGATCCGCGCGTCGCTTTCGTGCTGGTCGACAAGATCCAGATCGAGCAGGTCATCCTCAATCTGATGCGCAATGCGATCGAAGCCATGCTCGATTGCGCGCGCCGCGACTTGACGATCGCCACGGCTGAGCTCGCCGGCGACATGGTCGAGGTCAGCGTCGCCGACACGGGGCCGGGCATTTCGCCCGATATCGCCGCGCAGCTGTTTCAGCCCTTCGTGACGACAAAGCCCGACGGTTTGGGAATTGGCCTGTCGATCTCGCGCACCATCATCGAGGCGCATGGCGGCCGCTTGTGGGTGGAGCCCAATCCCGGCGGCGGGACCGTGTTTCGCCTCACCCTCAAGGCGTTGAGCCGCGAGGAGATGAGCGATGGCTGACGCCGTGGTCCATCTGATCGACGACGACGAGGCGGTGCGTCAGGCGCTCGGCTTTCTGCTCATGGCCTCGGGCTACGCCGTGCGGGTCTATGAGTCTGCGGCGGTCTTTATCGAGGGGCTTGCCGAAGCGCAGCCGGGCTGCGTCGTCACCGACGTCCGCATGCCGGAGGTCGATGGGATCAAATTGCTGCGTCTCATGAAGGCCAAGCGCAGCCGGCTGCCGGTGATCGTCATGACCGGCCACGCCGACGTTCCGCTGGCCGTCGAGGCGATGAAGGCGGGCGCCGTCGACTTCCTCGAAAAACCGTTCGACGACGAGAGCCTGCTGGCGGCGATCCGCCTCGCGCTCGACCGGCAGGCGCGTGACGCCCGGATCGAAGATGAGTTCGCGACGATTCGGGCGCGGCTCGAACATCTCTCGCCGCGCGAGCGCGAGGTGCTGGACGGCCTCGTCGCCGGGCTGCCCAACAAGTCCATCGCCTATGATCTGAAAATCAGTCCCCGCACGGTGGAAGTGCATCGCGCCAATGTCATGACTAAGATGGGCGCGGCGAGCCTGTCGGACCTGGTGCGCATGGCCTTTGTGGTGCGCTCGGGATCGCCGAGTTGAGCAATTTAAAATGACGGTGATTTTAAATTGAATCGGTCTAAACTGATCGAACCAGGTCTTTCCTAAGTATTTGAAGCATAATGCTGATCCGAGAAATCTGCGGCTATTCGGCGCCGCGCTCTGGCGCGTCGCAAGCGCGCGTCGGACGGCGCTTGCGATGTGGCCTGTTGCGCTGAATCAAGGCGCCCCGGGGCGTTGCCGATTATTTTTTTTTCCATGATTACGCAATGCGGCGTCGCGCCCGACGCTGGAGCTTCTTTCATGGCTAACGCGGAGCGTCTCGTTCTGATCGCCGACGACGATCAGGGCGTGCGAGACGCGCTGCAATTCGCCTTGAAACTCGAAGGGATCGACGTGCACGCCCACAGCGGCCCGGCCGAGCTTCTGGCCGACGCCGATGTGCAGCGCGCGGGTTGTGTGATTCTCGAGGACAGCATGCCGCATATGGACGGGTTGGAGCTGCTCCGGCGGTTGCGGGCGCGCAACAACCGGTTGCCGGCAATCATGCTGACCAATCACGCGACCCCCGGATTTCGCCAGCGAGCTGGGGCGGCCGGGGTTCATCTCGTTCTGGAAAAGCCGCTGCTCGACACGGCGCTGATCGATACGCTGCTGGTCATTCTCGGCGACGCCTGAGGGCGCCAAAAGATACGGCTTCGCGGCGCGGATACGTATAATCCCCTAGAACAATTGCGAATAGGCCGCGGCGACGCCCGGAGCTACACGAAGAGACGCGATCTCTTCAGAGGTGGAGCTCCTATGTCGGCGACGTTCTCGGCTTTTTCGGATCCTGCATTTTCGATGCGCCGCGCCGTTCCGACGCGGCCGTCCTGGATGGCCACCTCCGCGCCTGAAAAAATCCCGGCCGGCGCCGCGTCCGGCGGCCAGTTGCTCCATGTCGCGCCGGACGCCGAACTCTACGCCGACGGCGCTGAAAGCGTCTCCTTCTACAAGGTCGTCAGCGGATTGGTGCGCACTTGCAAATTCAGGAGCGACGGGCGCCGCCAGATCGACGCCTTTTATCTGCCGGGCGACTCCTTCGGCTTCGAGGATGGAGGCCGCCACCGCCTCTCCGCGGAGGCGGTGTGCGAGACCTATGTCGTGGCCTATCGCTGGCGCGGCGCCGAGGCGCTGTCGGCCGGCGACGCCGCGCTGGCGCCGCAGCTGTTGTCGCTCGCCCTGCAGGGGATGCGGCGCGCGCAGGATCACGCGCTGCTGCTCGGGCGCCGCAGCGCCTCCCAGAAAGTCGCGGCCTTCCTCACCGACATGATCGACCGCTCCGTCAATGACGAGGTCATCGAGCTCGCCATGTCGCGTCAGGATATCGCCGATTATCTTGGCCTCACCATCGAGACCGTGTCGCGGACGCTGTCCCAGCTCGAACGCGACGAGATGATCGCGCTGCCGAGCGCGCGCCGCGTGCGCGTCCAAGATCGCCTTGGCCTGCGCCATCTGAGTTCTTGAGCCGGCGGCGACGCCTGCCGGCCGATCCAACGCCAATCGCCCCACGCTGAGTTTTGCGTTATCCTGCGCATCGCCATCCCGACGAGCGAAGCGGCCCTGCATGAACAAGCAGCTTTTTCCTCAGCCTGTTGGTCCCGCGGTGGTCAAGCCGCCAGAGGCAGACGGCGCCCAGTTCAATGCGCTCGACAGCGCGCTGCACGCTGCCGAGGGTAATTTTTCCGGCGGCCTCTCGGTTTGCGCGCATTGGCTCGCCTTCCTCGACTGGGGCGCGCATCTTGCCAATGCGCCGTTTCGCCGACTCGAACTGGCGCAGGCGGCGGCCCGGCAATGGCGTCGTTTCGAAGGCGCCGTCAGTGGCGAAAGGCCGATCGAACCGCCGGCGGGCGATCATCGCTTCAACGACCCAGCCTGGCGCGACCCGCCCTTCAACGCGATCTCGCAAGGCTTCCTCCTCGCCGAGGAATGGTGGGCGCTGGCGACCAAGGGGGCGCGCGGCGTCAACGCCGACAATCAGCGCATCGTTTCTTTCGCCATGCGCCAGTTGCTTGACGTCTGGTCGCCGTCGAATTTTTTCTGGCTCAACCCCGAAGCGCTCCGCGCGACGATGAAGTCGGGTGGCGTCAATCTCGTCCATGGCGCCGAAAATCTCCTGACCGATTTTCAGGAATCGGTGACCGGGCGTCCCTGCGGAGGCGATGGATTTCGCGTCGGGCGCGATATAGCCGCGACGCCGGGCAAAATCGTCTTCCGCAACGAGTTGATCGAACTCATCCAATATGCGCCGACGACAGCAAGCGCGCATCCTGAGCCGGTGATGATCGTTCCGGCCTGGATCATGAAATATTACATTCTCGACCTGTCGCCGGAGAATTCCCTCATCCGTTTCCTCGTGGCGCAGGGCTATACGGTGTTCGCCTTGTCCTGGCGCAATCCCGGGCCGGCGTTCCGCGATTTCACGCTCGACGATTACCGCGTCAAGGGCGTGATGAGCGCGCTCGACGCTGTGAGCGACATCTGCGGCGAGGCTAAAATTCACGCCTGCGGCTATTGCCTCGGCGGCACCATTTTGACCATTGCGGCGGCCGCGATGGCGCGCGACGGCGATGAGAGGCTCGCCAGCGTCACTTTGTTTTGCGCGCAGACCGATTTCACCGAAGCCGGCGAATTGAAGCTGTTCATCACCGAGGATCAGCTCGCTTTCCTTGATGACGTGATGCGCGCGCAAGGCTACCTCGACAGCCGCCAGATGGCGGGGGCGTTTCGTCTGCTCCGCTCCAATGATCTGATCTGGTCGCGCATGACGCGGTCCTATCTCATGGGCGAGCGCGAACATCCGAACGACCTTCTGACCTGGAATGCGGACGGCACGCGCTTGCCGGCGCGCATGCATAGCGAATATCTGCGCCGCCTCTTTCTCGACAATGATCTCGCCGAAGGGCGGTTCTTGGTCGCGGGCAGGCCGGTCGCAATCAGCGATATCCGCGCGCCGCTGTTTGTGGTGGCCACAGAAACGGACCACATCGCGCCCTGGCGGTCCGTCCACAAGATCGAGCTCTTAAATGACGCCGACCTGACCTTTGTTTTGACGTCGGGCGGCCATAACGCCGGCGTGGTGAGCGAGCCCGGTCACAAGCATCGGCATTATTCGATCGGCCGCCGCAAGGTCGGCGCGCTCTACATCGGGCCGGACGATTGGCTCGCCCAAGCGGAGCGATGCGAGGGCTCGTGGTGGCCCGCCTGGTGGGAGTGGCTCGACGCGAACTCCGGGCCGCGCGTCGCGCTTCCCGCGATGGGCTCCGTGCATTATCCGGCGATCGCGGACGCGCCCGGTTCTTACGTGCTTGAGGATTGACGCGGGGCGGCAAGCTTCGACGCCCAATTCTCAACACATGGCGGGATCGCTGTCGCCATGGCCTCCGTCAGCCTCACGGAAAATCGAGAACCATCCGTCCCTCGATCTCGCCGGCCTTCAGCTTTGCGAAAATATCGTTGATGTCTTCGAGCGGCGCCCGCGCGATCTGCGCCTTGACCTTGCCCTCGGCGGCGAAGGCGATCGCCTCGTCGAGGTCGCGGCGCGTGCCGACGATCGAGCCGCGAATCGTGATGCGCTTCAGCACCACCTCGAAGATCGGCGTCGGGAAGTCGCCGGGCGGCAGGCCGACGAGGCTCACGGTGCCGTTGCGGCGCACGAGACGAATGGCTTGGCCGAAGGCCGGCGGCGAGACGGCCGTCACCAGCACGCCATGGGCGCCGCCGCCCGTCGCCTTGATGACTTGCGCCACGGCGTCCGGCTCTCGCGCGTCGATGGCGATGTCCGCGCCCGCCGCCATGGCGAGGTCGAGCTTTTCGGGCGCGATGTCGAGCGCGGCGACATGCAGGCCCATCGCTTTGGCATATTGGATGCCGACATGGCCAAGCCCGCCGACGCCCGAAATGGCGAGCCATTCGCCGGGCCTTGCTTCGGTTTCCTTGATGCCCTTGTAGGTGGTGACCCCGGCGCAGAGGATCGGCGCGATCTCCGCGAAGTCGATATTCGTCGGCAGCTTCGCTGCGAAGGGGGCGGCCGCGATCACATATTCAGCGAAGCCGCCGTTGACGTTATAGCCTGTGTTGTGTTGATGCTCGCACAAGGTTTCCCACCCTGTTTCGCAATATTCGCAGCGCAGGCAAGAATCATGCAGCCAGGCGACGCCGACGGCGTCGCCCTCTTTAAGATCGGTGACGCCGGGACCGAGAGCCGCGACGATGCCTGCGACCTCATGGCCCGGAATGAACGGCGGCGCGGGCTTGACCGGCCAATCGCCATCGGCGGCGTGCAAATCGGTGTGGCAGACGCCGCAGGCCGCGACCTTGACGAGAACCTCGCCGGGTCCTGGCGTTGGGATGGGCGCGTCTTGGATCACGAGCGGCTTGCCGAATTCGCGCACGACCGCGGCCTTCATCATCCTGACCATATCGGGCTCCTTTGGTTGCGCTGAAGGATAGGGGCGGGGGCCGGGGCAGCCTTGACGCTAATCAACGCCGGCTCAGCGCTCCTTCAGGAACATGTGATAGGCGGGATTGGCGGTCTCGTCCTCGTAAGGGTAGCCGAGCGCCGCCAGTCTTTCATTGAGCCGCGCCCGCTCGCCCTCCGGCGCCAGCACGCCGACCAACACGCGGCCGTAATCGGCGCCGTGATTGCGGTAGTGAAACAGAGTAATGTTGAAATCGACGCCGAGGCAATCGAGAAATTCGCGCAGCGCGCCGGGGCGCTCGGGGAATTCGCAGCGCAAAATGAGTTCGTCGCCAAGCCCGCTGGCGCGGCCGCCGACCATGTAGCGCACATGCAGCTTGGCGGTTTCATCGGCGCTGATGTCGAGCACGCCATAGCCAAGGCTTTCGAGCTCGGTGATGAGCTGCGCCTTTTCTCTCTTGGCGTCGTGCAGCCGGAGGCCGACGAAGACATGCGCCTCGCCGGCCCCGGCATAGCGATAGTTGAACTCGGTGATCGTATGCTTACCGAGCCGGGCGATGAAGCTGCGATAGCTGCCGCGCTCCTCCGGGATCGTGACGCCGAGCAGGATCTCGCGCGCCTCGCCGATTTCGGCCCGTTCGGCGACGTGGCGCAGCCGGTCGAAATTCATATTGGCGCCGCTGTTGATGGCGATGAGCGCCCCGCTTCGTTGCGGATTCTTCAGCGCATAGGCCTTGAGCCCGGCGAGCGACAGCGCCCCCGCGGGTTCGGCGACGACGCGGGTGTCTTCGAAAATATCCTTGATGGCGGCGCAGATCTCGTCCGTGCCGGCGAGCAGAACATCGTCCAGCAGTACGCGGCAGACGCGAAAAGTCTCGACTCCGACCTGGCGCACGGCGACGCCGTCGGCGAAGAGGCCGACTTTTTCGAGCACGACGCGCTCGCCGGCTTCGATCGCGGCCTTCATCGAGGCGGCCTCGATCGGCTCGACGCCGATCACCTTCGTCTCGGGCCGCAGGAATTTCACATAAGACGCGATTCCAGCGGCAAGGCCGCCGCCGCCGATCGGCACGAAGATCGCCTCGATCGGTTCCGCATGCTGCTGCATGATTTCCATGCCGACGGTGCCCTGGCCGGCGATCACGTCGGGATCGTCGAAGGGGTGCAGGAAAGTGAGGCCGCGCTCGGCTTCGAGCGCGCGGGCGTAGGCATAGGCCTCGTCAAACGCGTCGCCTTTCAGCGCCACCTCGCCGCCAAAGAAGCGCACCGCGTCGATCTTGATCTGCGGCGTCGTCACCGGCATCACGATCAGCGCCTTGACGCTGAGCCGCTTGGCCGAGAGCGCGACGCCTTGCGCGTGATTGCCGGCCGAGGCGCAGATCAATCCGGCCGCGCGCGCCTTGGCGTCGAGCCGCGCGATCTTGTTATAGGCGCCGCGGATCTTGAAGGAAAAGACCGGCTGCAGATCTTCCCGCTTCAGCAGCGCATTGCAGCCGAGGCGCCGGCTGAGCCGGTTCAGCCGGTCGAGCGGCGTGATCGAGGCGACGTCATAGACGCGGGCGTCGAGAATTTTTCGGACATAATCGGTCAAAAAGGGGTTCCGTCGGCTCGGGCAGGAGCGTCCAAAGCGACGCGCCGCCGCGAGCTTACGGCTCAGCCGGTATTGCGCAAGCCTGCGGCGACGCCATTGATGGTGATCAGGATCGAGCGCAGCGTCTTGTCGTCGTGCTCGCCGGATCTCCAGCGGCGCAGCAGTTCGACCTGCAGATGGTTCAGCGGCGAAATATAAGGGAAGCGGTGTTTTATGGCGCCGGCCAGCGCTGGATTGTCGGAGAGCCGCGTCGAGACGCCGGTGATCTCGTTCAGCGCCTTGGTCGTGCGGGCCCATTCCGCCTCGATCGAGCCGAACACGGATTTGGCGAGCTCCTGATCGGGCACGAGCTCGGCATAGCGCCCGGCCAATCCCATGTCGGCCTTGGCGAGCACCATGTCCATGTTCGACAAGAGCGCGCGGAAGAATGGCCATTCGGCGCCCATGCGCCGCAGCAGCGCCATGCGCTCGGCGGGCGCCTTGGCGACAAATTGCTCGACCGCCGAGCCGAAGCCAAACCAGCCCGGCAGATTGATGCGCGCCTGACCCCAGGAAAAGCTCCACGGGATCGCGCGCAGATCTTCGATGCGCCGGGTCGATTTCCGCGAGGCTGGGCGCGAGCCGATGTTGAGTTCGGCAATTTCAGCGATCGGGGTCGCGGTGAAGAAGTAATCGACGAAACGCGGATTGTCGTAAATGACGGCGCGAAACGCCTTCATGCTGGCTTGCGACAGCTCCTCGGCCGCGTCGAGGAATTCCTTGGGCGCGGCGCCTGCGGACGGTAGCAGCGTCGCCTCTATGGTGGCGGCGACGAGTGCTTCGAGATTGAGGAGGCCGATCTCCGGATTGGCGTATTTCGAGGAGATCACCTCGCCTTGTTCGGTGAGCCTGATCTGGCCCGCGACGGTGCCGGGAGGCTGGGCGAGGATCGCCTGATAGCTTGGACCGCCGCCGCGCCCGACTGTGCCGCCGCGGCCGTGGAACAGGCGCAGCGCGATGCCGTCGTGCTCCTTGAACAGCGCGGCGAGCGCGGTCGAGGAGCGGTAGAGCTCCCAATTGCTGGTGAAGAAGCCGCCGTCCTTGTTGCTGTCGGAATAGCCGAGCATGATTTCCTGCTCGGCGCCCGAGGCCCGCGTCAGCTCGGCCACCCCTGGCAGCGCATAAAAGCCGCGCATAATTGTCGCGGCGTTGCGCAGATCCTCGATTGTCTCGAACAGCGGCACGACCATCAGCTCGGCCGACGTCCCCGGCTCGCCGAGCACGCCATGAACCATGCCGCACTCTTTCTGCAAGGCGAGCACTTCGAGCAGATCGCTGACCGTTTCGGTGTGGCTGATGATGTAGTGGACGACGGCGGGCTCGCCGAAGGTCCGGCGCGCGTCGCGGGCGGCCTCGAAAATTTCGAGCTCCTCCTCCGTGCGCGGGCTGTAGGTCACGCCCGGCACGCGCAGCGGGCGCGGATCGCGCAGAAGGTCGATCAGAAGATTTTGCCGGGCGTCTTCGTCGAGGGCGGAATAGTCGGGAACGATGCGGGCGACCGACATCAGCTCCTTCAGCGTTTCCTCGTGCCTGTCCGAGCTTTGGCGCAGATCGACCGATGCGAGATGGAAGCCGAACACATCGACCGCGCGGCGCAGCGGTCCGAGCCGGCCGGGGACGAGGGCCGCGCCATGGTTGGCGCGCAGGGAATCCTCGATAACGCCCAAATCCGCCTGCAACTCGCCGGCGTTGGCGTAGGGCTCTCCCGGCGCGACGGCGTGGCGCAACGCCTCGCCGCCGGTCAGCAGGGTCAAGGTCGACGACAGGCGCGAATAGACGCCAATCAGCGCGCGCCGGTAGGGCTCGTCGTCGCGGAAGGGATTTTCGTCGCCGGATTTCTCGGCGAGCTCCTGTAGCGCCTCCGCGCAGCCGAACAGCCGGCCGGAAATCGACAGCTCGGCGCCAAGCTCATGGATCTCGCGCAGATAGTGGCGCAGCGCTGTGTCGCATTGGCGGCGGAGGGCCAGTTCGAGCGTTCCCGCGTTGACGTTCGGATTGCCGTCGCGATCGCCGCCGATCCACGACCCCATGCGAAAGAAGCTGGCGACCGGAAGGCTGCCGAGGCGCTCCTCGATCCGGGCGTAAAGCTGCGGGATCTGCTTGAGAAAAGTCATCTGGTAGAAGGCCAGCGAATTTTCGATTTCGTCGCGCACGGAGAGCCGCGCATAGCGCAGCAGCCGCGTCTGCCAGAGCTGAGCGATGCGGGCGCGCAGCATCATCTCGTTTTGCTTGCGCGGCCTTTCCCCGCTGAGGGTTTCGCGGGCGAGCAGCAACTGCGCGATCGCCCGCTCGGCGTCGAGCAGGCTGCGGCGCTGCACCTCCGTCGGATGGGCGGTCAGCACCGGCGAGACGCGGGCTTGCGCGATCGCTTCGGCCACCGCCTCAGGCGTGATCGAAGCGGCGGCGAGAAGCTCAAAGGTCTTGTCGAGCGTGCCGCCGTCGTGCTCGTCGGGGCGCTCGGCCGCCTGCGCCGCGCGCCGGCGGATATTGTGCCGATCCTCGGCGATATTGGCGAGATGGGCGAAATAGCTGAAGGCGCGGATCACGGCCATCGCCTGCTGCGGCGTCAGCGAGCGCAAAAGCTCGTTCAGCTTGAGCTCGGCGTCCGGGTCGGCATGGCGTTCGAACTCGACGCTGAGGCGGCGCGCCTGCTCGACAAGGCCGAACGTGTCCTCGCCTTCCTGCTCGCGGATGGTGTCTCCGAGGATCTGGCCGAGCAGGCGAATGTCGTCGATCAGCGGCCGCTCGATCGTCGAGGCGCTATTCGCCGAAATAGGGTCGAGAACTTTCGTCATCAATGCCTCGTCAGGGGTGGGCAGCCGCCCGAACGGGCGGCGGCGTGCGCGCCGTTTGAGCGGATCGGACGCGAAGCGGGCAGTTTCCTCTAAAGACCTAAGGGATGTCCCTTTTCTCCGCGGCGCACAAGCAGCGTAGCCCGTTTTCTGAGCAATTCAGGCGCCACGGCAGCGCTTGGAGGAGGGCCGATTGACAAACGCCGCGTTCGTTCGAAAGATGATTGCAAAAGAAGAAAGCGTAAGTCCGCCTCAGGACGCCCAAATGGCCGCCCGCGCCGGACTAGGAGGCGTCGCCATGACCGGACAGAAGGCCGCAGGACCGCGCTCGATCGCCCTTATCGGCCCGCAGGGCGCGGGCAAATCCACCCTTTTTGACGCCCTGATGGCCGCCGCTGGCGCGCCGCAGAAGCGTCAAAGCGAAGCGCGCGGACGATCCGTCGCCGCCGAGGCGCGCCTCGGTCATTGCGCCTTTCTCGGCGAGCGCTGGTCGATCCTCGATTGCGCCGGCTCCGTCGAATTCGCTTTTGAGACCGAGGCGGCGTTGACGGCGGTCGATCTCGCCGTCGTCGTCGTCGAGCCGACCGCCGAGCGCGTCGCCAATCTGCCGCTGCTGCTGAAATCGCTCGAACAGCACGGGCTGCCGCATTTTATTTTCATCAACAAGATCGATTCCCTGGCCGGTTCTTTCTCCGATCTCATCGCGGCGTTTCAGGCCCATTCGGCGCGGCCGCTGGCGCCCCGGCAATTGCCGATCCGCGCTGGCGACGCCGTCATCGGCTATGTCGACGTCGTCACCGAGCGCGCCTATCGCTATGGCGACAAGCAGGAGGTCCAGCCGATCGAACTGCCCGCCGCCATGATCGAGGCTGAAAGAGAAGCCCACGAAGGCCTTGCCGAGGCGCTCGCCGATCAGGACGACGCGCTGATGGAGAAGATCCTCGAGGATATGGCGCCCACCGCCGACGAGCTTTACGCTCACCTCTCGAAGGATCAGGCGAAAGATTCGATCGTCGAGGTGCTGATCGGCTCGGCGAGCCGCGGCCATGGCGTGTTCAGGCTCTGGAAAGCGCTGCGTCACGACGTGCCGCTCGCGCTCGAAACCGCAAGGCGGCGCGGCGTCGAGGGCGGCGATCAGCCGGCGGTGCAGATTTTCAAGACCGTACAGGCGGGCAAGCTGTGCTACGGCCGAATCTGGCGCGGCGCCCTGCGCGACGGCGCGACGCTCGGCGGCGTCAGGGTCGGCGGCATCTATCGCTTCGCCGGAACCGATTCCGTGCGCGCGCCGGAGGCCGACGCCGGCGAACTCGTCGCGCTCGGGCGCCTCGACGGCGTCTCGACCGGGGCTTTTCTCGGGGCTTCGGACAATGAGCCCTTTCCGGAGCCGCCGCCGCCGGTCTATGAGCTCGCGATCGCGCCAAAAGACCGCAAGGATGATGTGAAACTCTCGGCCGCGCTGGGAAAGCTCACGCAGGACGATCCCTCGCTCAGCGTCGAGCACAGGATCGAGACCGGCGAGACGATCCTCAAAGGGCAGGGCGAAATCCATCTGAACGTCGCCATCGAACGCTTGAGTTCGATCTATAATGTCGAGGTCGCGGTCAGCGCGCCGAAGATCGCCTATAAGGAAACCATCCGCCGCGCCGTTTCGCAGCACGCGAGGCTGAAGCGCCAGACCGGCGGCCACGGCCAGTTCGCCGACGTCAAGCTGGAGATCGAGCCGCGCCCGCGCGGCGCCGGGTTTCTCTTCACCGATAAGATCGTCGGCGGCGCGATCCCGCGAAACTATATTCCGGCTGTGCGTGAGGCCGCCGAGGAGGCGATGCAGAAGGGTCCGCTCGGCTATCCCGTCGTGGACGTCGCCGTCACGCTCGTCGACGGCACGTTCCATGCGGTCGACAGCTCCGATATGGCGTTCCGCACCGCGACCCGCATGGGCGTGGTGGAGGGGCTGGCCAAGGCCGAGCCGTTCCTGCTGGAGCCGGTGGATCATGTCGTCGTCAGCGTGCCGAACGCGTTTACGGCGGCGGCGCAGCGCCTGCTCAGCGGGCGCCGCGGCCAGATCATGGGCTATATGGAAAAGCCCGGCTGGCCCGGCTGGGACGACGTGGAGGCCTTGGCTCCGGCCGCCGAGCTGCACGACCTCATCATGCAGCTTCGCTCCGACACAATGGGCCTTGGCGCCTATCGCCGCCGCTTCGATCATCTGTCGGAGGCGAGGCGCTAGAGCAGATTTCGATCGGATGGAATCCATCCGATCGAAAAGAACATGCTCAGACTGTTGATTCTGAAGCGCTCAAAGAAGCCCGCAAGAGAAAGTTGGCCATGCCGCTGATACGCATCGATCTCGTCGCGGGCCGCACCGACGACGAGCTGAAAAAATTGCTCGACGCCGCGCATGACGCCATGTTCGACGCTTTTCATGTTCCGGCCGGCGACCGCTATCAGATCGTACAGGAGCATCCGGCGTCCCGAATGATCATTGAAGACACCGGCCTCGGATTCGCGCGGACGGCCAAGGTCGTGGTCGTTCAGGTGACGACGCGGCCGAGGCCGCGCGATCAGAAGGTCGATTTTTACGCGCGGCTTGCGCGCTACCTGCAGGAGCGCTGCGGAATCGACCCCGCCGATCTGATGGTCTCCTGCGTCGAAAATACGGACGAGGACTGGTCGTTCGGCTTCGGCCGGGCGCAGTTTTTGACGGGCGAGCTATAGAAGCGCGCCGCTTGGCTGAATCCGTATGACTTCCGTCATTTTGTCGGCGTGGCCGGGACGAATCTGCCGCCAAACGACGGAAAAGCGCGACCGTCGCATCGGACCGATCGCGCTTCAAAGAATTGGCGGCCTCTTGACGTCCCTAATCGACGACCTTCGTCGCCGGCCTGTCGTCGCCGGCGGCGCGCTCGACTTTCCATTTTCCTTTTTCGGTCTCGTATTCGATTTCCGCGGTCTCACCCGGCGTGCGCTGCTCGGCGGCGGCGCGCTTGGCTGCGGCGAGCGCGGCGGCGTGGCTGGCAAAGGTTTCCGAATAGACGCCGTCGAATGTATAGGCCCAGCCGCCGTCGTGCTCGACGACCTGGTAGGACACTGTGCTCATGAGGCGCTCCTTCATTGTGGGCGATATTGCAAGAAGCAGATTTGCTTGGCGCGATGGCTCGTCCGGCCGCCAGCGCCCAACCTGCTCGACAGATTTGAGCCGCCAATTGCTAACATGGCCAATGACTCAACTCAAATGCGCGCAAGGATCGAAGCGCCTTTGACAGTCAGTCCTTGCAGTTTAAGCTTCAGGTCGAAGGATCCTTGCTTTGCTTGAAGGACGCAGCGAAAAAGGACGAGCTTGAGCATGACTGAAGCCATGCGCGATGCGGCGTCGCCGCCGCCGGGCGGCGCTTCGGCCGCCGCGCCGATCCCCGCCGGGGATGAGCGACGCGGACGCTGGTCCTTTCTCCCGCCGCTGCTGCGGCTGATCGCGGTCGCCGCCATCGGCTATCTCGCCTGGTATGTCGCCGGACATTGGGATCGCTGGACTGGCGCCGCGCGATTCGAGACAACAGACGACGCCAACATCGCCGGCGATCTGACGCCGCTCGCCGCCAAGATCTCCGGCTACATCAAGACTGTTGCGGTAAAAGACTACCAAGAGGTGCGTCAGGGCGATTTGATCGTCGAGATCGATCCCTCCGACTATTTGGCGGCGCTGGATCAGGCCAAGGCGACGCTGGAGGCGGCGCAGGCGAATCTCGACAATCTCGCCAACCAGAAAGACGTTCAGCGCGCGCTGATCCGTCAGGCGGAGGCGACGATCGCCGCGACGCAGGCGGATTTGCAGCGCTACCAGCTCGAGCTCAAGCGGCAACAGGATCTTCTTCAGACGCGCATAGCGGGAACGCCGCAGCTCGCCGAACAGGCCGAAGCCAACGCCAAGCGCACGCAGGCGCAGCTGTTGTTAAACCAGGCCCAACTCGACCAGCAGAAAGCCGTCCTCGCGGGGCTTGATGTGACGGCAAAGCAGCTTGCCGCGCAAAGAGACGCGGCGGCCGCTGCCGTCGAACTCGCGCGCAACAATCTGAACTACACGCGCATCGTCTCGCCCGCCGATGGCATCGTCGGCCAGCGTCAGGTCCGGGCCGGTCAATTCGTCAACGCCGGCGCGCAGGTGATCGCCGTCATGCCGCTGCCGAACATCTGGGTGATCGCCAACTACAAGGAAACGCAAATGACCAACATGCGGGCGGGGCAGCCGGCCCGCATCTCCGTCGACGCTTTTCCCGATTTGAAACTGACAGGCCATGTCGAAAGCTGGTCGCCCGGCACGGGCAGCACCTTCGCGCTATTGCCGCCCGACAATGCGACGGGCAATTTCACCAAGGTGGTGCAGCGCGTTCCGGTCAAGATCGTGCTTGATCCCGACCCGGCGCTCGGCGCGCTGGTGCGCCCCGGCATGTCGGTCATCGCGACGGTCGACACCGGCGCGCCCGGCGCCGCCAACGCGCCGGACCTGGCCGCAAAAAAATGAGCGTCATCGCGGTTTCGCCCGCCGCCGCGCCGCATAGCGAGGCTGGCTCCCTGCGGCCCTATATCGGCATCCTTGGCGTCCTACTCGGCGCGATGATGAGCACGCTCGGAAGCCGGGTCACGACGTTCGGCCTCGCCGATCTTCGCGGCGGGCTGCATGCCGGCTTCGACGAAGGCGCCTGGATCACGACGAGCTTTGGCGTCGGGCAGATGGTCAGCGGCGTCGCCAGCGCCTATCTCGCCTCGATCTTCGGCGTGCGGCGCTTTCTGCTTTATGGCGTCACGCTGTTCTTCACGACCTCGCTGCTGGCGCCTTTTTCGCCCAATCTGACGGCCTATTTCGTCACGCAATTTCTCGGCGGGCTCGGGTCCGGGACGTTCATTCCGCTGACCATCAGCTTCATCGTCCGCAGCCTGCCGCAGCGGCTGATCATCTATGGCGTCGCCGTCTATGCGATGAATTCCGAACTGTCGCAGAATATCGGCGCTTCGCTCGAGGGCTGGTACGCGGAGAACTGGTCCTGGGGCTTTATCCATTGGCAATATTGCCTTGCCTTGCCGCTGATGTTCGTCTGCGTTGTTTACGGCGTGCCGCGCGATCCGCCGACGTCGACGCGCCTGCGCGATCTCGACTGGCCGGGCCTCGTCTATGGCGCCTCCGGCTTCGCCTTGCTCTACGCCGGCCTCGATCAGGGCAATCGGCTCGACTGGACAAACAATGGCCTCGTCAACGGGCTTCTCATCGCCGGCGCGCTGTTCAGCTGCCTCTTTATCGTCCGCGAATATGTCGCCGAGCGGCCCTTCATCAATCTGCGGGTCATCGCGCGCGAAAGCCTTGCTCCGCTGATCCTGCTGCTCGCCGGCTATCGCTTCATCATCCTGTCGACCGCCTATATCATTCCGAGCTATCTGCAGACGGTGCAGAATTTCCGCGAGCTGCAGGTCGGCTCCGTGCTGTTGTGGATCGCTCTGCCGCAATTCGTCATCGTGGTTCCGCTCGCCGCGCTTCTAAAGCGGGTCGACCCGCGTCTCGTGCTTGGCCTCGGGACGGGCTTTATCGGCGTCGCGTGCCTGATGGCGACCGGCCTGACCAGCCAATGGGCGACGCAAGATTTCCTCCCCTCGCAGGTTTTGCAGGCGATCGGCCAATCCTTCGCGCTGACCGCGCTGCTTGTTCTGATCGTCCGATCGATCAAGCCGGCCGATGCGCTGACGATCGGCAGTCTGATGCAGATTACGCGGCTGCTTGGCGGAGAGATCGGCACCGCTTTCATGCAGACTTTTGTCCGGATCCGGGAGCAGGTGCATTCCAATCTCGTCGGACTGCATGTCGAAAGTCTCTCCGCGCTGACCGCCGCGCGGCTCGACGCCTATCGCAGCATTCTTGCGGGCAGCTCCTCCGAGGCCGAGGCGGCCGCGCGCGCGGCCAAATTGCTCGGCCAGCATGTCGCGCAGCAGGCGGCGGTGCTGTCCTACATCGACGGTTTTGTCGCCGCCGCTTTCGGCAGCTTTCTCTGTCTGCTTGTGGTCGCCACGGTCAAATATCGCCCGCCGGCGCTCTGCTGAGACCGATCCCGCCGCGTTGCTGCGGCGGCGCCTCGTTTTTGCGCCCGATCCCGCTTATATCGGCGGGACAAGACCAGGGACGTCAGCAGGGAAGATGATGGACAAATTGCTGCAGCCGATTGCCGAGCGGCTCAAGCTCGAAGGCTTTGCCTTCGCCAAGGCGGATGCGATGGAGACTGTGCTGCGCAGCGCGGGGCTCTCCGATTGGGACGGCTTCGCCGCGAGTTGGAACGACCTCGGCGTCGACGGATTCATGGCCGATGGCGGACGCTATCGGCGCCGGCGCTTCGCCGCCTTTTCGGTTTCCAGCGAAGGCGCGCTTCGCAAGCCGCATCAGCCGCATTACCAGAGCCGCGACTATAACGCCCTGAACGGCGGGCTCGAGCGCTGGTTCAGCCCGGTCGCCGACGACATTGGCGCTCATCCGGCGATGCGCGCGATTTTGCGCATGAGTTTCGATCTGTTCGATCGGCTGACGCCCGCCGATCAGCGGCCCGAAGCGTGGCATGTCGAAGTCCATCAGTTCCGCATCGAGGCGAGCGCGGGCGAAGCCGGGCTGCCGACGCCGGAAGGTCTGCATCGCGACGGCGTCGACTGGGTGCTCGTGCTGTTGGTCGACCGCCGGAATGTCGCGAGCGGCGAGACGACGATCCACGACCTCGCCAAAACCGAGATCGGCGCCTTCACGCTGACGCAGCCGCTCGACGCCGCTTTCGTCGATGATTTTCGCGTCTACCATGGCGTGACGCCGGTGACGCCGCTCGATCCCGCGCATCCCGCCTGCCGTGACGTGCTGGTGGTCACTTTCCGGCGTTGATCTCTTCGGCGTCGGCGCCTGCCTGCGCCGGCGCGGGCTGCCGCTCTAGCGTGCGGACGACGAGCCCCTCGACCTCGGCGGAGAGCGCGATCTGGCACGACAGGCGGTCGTCCTCGTGCGGATCGTCGATATAGCGCAGCACGCTGCGCTCGCCCCGTCCGGAAGGGGTCACCCGATCGCGCCAGCTTTTTTCGATGCGGATCCGGCAACCGCCGCAACAGGCGCGCCCGTTACAGAGCGGCATGACGGCGGCCTTGGCGCGCAACAGGGCGTCGAGCAGACGCTCCCCATCAAAACCATCGATGCGGCGTGACAGGCCGCCCTCGCTGAGCGTGACGGCGAGGGGCGTTCTTGGCGGCCCTTCCGGCTCTGCGGGTTCGATGGCGGGCTCGTCCATATTCAGCTTGTCTCGATTCTGTTTCGGCGGCGCCGGTCCGGGGCCATGCAGATTCCGGTCCATCGCGTCGCGCGAAGGCGTCACATTATTCGGAGCGGCCGCCATGTCGCTCTTACGCATCGGCGGCGAACAGCAAATATTTGCGGGCCGACCCTCAAGCACAAACGCCAATATGCGCAAGCACATCCATCAAGTTTTGAATTATTCTATTTATTGAATAACAACAAGTGCTTGAGCCTTTTCAGAGAAAGGCTTAGGCATTGCAATCGAAAGATTGCAGACAGACGCGCGGCTGCGATGACGTCATGGCCGGGGCCGCGCAGTCCCGCCCGTCACTTCTCTGGAGCCTTATGTGAGCCCTCGCCTATGTTAGTTCCGTTCCTGATTATGCTGCGCGAAGGCGTCGAGGCGGCGCTGATCGTTGGCATCGTCGCGAGCTATCTGAAGCAGACCGGCCGCGGCGATGCGATGCCCCTCGTCTGGCTTGGCATTCTGCTCGCGCTGGCTCTGTCGCTTTTCGTCGGCGCGGGACTTCAACTCGCGAGCGCCGAGTTTCCGCAGAAGGCGCAAGAGGCTTTCGAGGCTTTGGTCGGGCTGATCGCGGCGACGGTGTTGACCTCGATGGTGTTCTGGATGCGCAAGGCGTCGCGCTCGATCAAGGGCGAATTGCAGCATTCGGTCGACGCCGCGTTCAAGGGCGGACGCCATAGTCTCGCGCTGATCGGCATGGTGTTCTTCGCGGTGGCGCGCGAGGGGCTTGAATCTGTTTTCTTTCTCCTCGCAATCTTTCAGCAGAGCCAGAGCGCCGAGGCGCCGCTCGGCGCTCTCCTTGGCGTCATCTGCGCGATCGCGATCGGCTATGGCGTCTATGTTGGCGGCGTTCGGCTCAATCTCCGCAAATTTTTCCGCTGGACGGGGGTGTTTATTCTCTTCGTCGCGGCCGGCATCCTCGCTGGGGCTTTGCGCTCGCTGCATGAGGCCGGCCTCTGGAACAGCCTGCAGACCGTTGCTTTCGACGTCAGCCATGTTCTGCCCGCCGATGGGCCGCTCGGCGTGCTGTTTTCCGGACTCCTCGGCTATCGCGACGCGCCGACCGTTGGCGAGCTTGTCGTCTATGTTGCGTTTCTCGCCGTGACGCTCGTGCTGTTCCTTATGCCGGCCTCGCCGCCGCCGGAGCCGGCGTCCGCGTCGGGGGCCAATCTGCGACAGAAAGTCTGATCCATGGACGCGACGCCCTCTAAAAAACCCCCGGCGGGATGGGGCATAAAGCTGCTCGTCGGCGCCGCTGCGCTGCTTGTCCTTGTGGCGGGAGTCGCCTTCTATCTGGCGTCGAAAAAGGCGCGCGCGCCGGAAGGCGCCAAGATCGTCAGCATCACCGTCAATGCCGATTCCTGCAACCCGAACGAGCTCTCCGTGCCGGCTGGGCGAACCGTGTTCGAAATCGTCAACGCCTCACAGCGCGTCGTCGAGTGGGAGATTCTCGACGGGGTCATGGTGCTTGAGGAGCGCGAGAACATCGCCCCCGGGATCACCGCGCGGCTCACGGCAAAGCTCAATCCGGGCGTGTTCGAAATCACCTGCGGCATGCTCAACAATCCGCGCGGCAAGCTGACCGTCACGCCATCCGCCCAATCCGAGGCTGAGGCGGCGCGGCCGCCGGCGACGGCGTTCATCGGTCCGCTCGCCGAATATCAGGTCTATCTCGCACTCGAGACGGAAGATCTGATCGAGGCGACGCAGAATCTCAGCGAGGCGATCAAGGCCGGCGACCTCGATCGCGCCCGATCGCTCTATGAGCCGGCGCGCAGGCCCTATCTGCATGTCGCCCCGGCCGCGCAGCGGTTTGGCGATCTCGACGCGGCGATCAACGCCGAGCCGGATTATTTTGAAAAGCGCGAGCAAGATCCCGCCTTCTCCGGCTTCCATCGCCTCGAATATGGGCTTTTCGGCCAAACTAGCCTCGCTGGCCTTGCTCCCGTTGCCGAAAAACTGGCGAGCGACGTCGCGACGCTGAAGGAGCGCATTCGCGCTTTGAAAATCGCTCCCGAGGATATTGCCGCCGGCGCCTCGAAACGACTCGCCAAGAGCGCGGACGCCGCAGCCTCGGGAGTCAGCGAGCGCTACGCCCATACCGACCAGGCCGATTTCGAGGCCGACGTCGCCGGCGCCGCCAAGAGCTTTGACGTGCTGCGCCCGCTGATCGCCAAAGCCTCGCCGGATCTTCTCGCTCGCGTCGACGCGGGTTTCAAATCCGCCAAGGCTTCGATCGCTGCTTTGAAGACGGGCGCTGACGCCGGCGCCGCGCGGGCGGCTGTGGCCGCCGATCTCCGTCAACTCTCGAGCGAACTCGGAAAGCTCAACGCCGCCATCGGACTGGACTAGAACAATGTCGAATCGAAAGACTCCGCTCTCGCTTTCCCCGGATCGCCGCAGCCTGCTGCTCGCGGGCGGCGCCCTTGCCGGCGCCCTTTCGGCCGGCGCGCCGCAACGGGCGCTTGCGCAAAGCGACAGCACCAACGTCACCAACGCCCCGATCAGCGAAAAACAGCAGCAGCGCAACCCGTTCTACGGCGCGCATCAGGCGGGAATCGTCACGCCGCGCCAAGAATTCGGCATGATCGCCACCTTCGACGTGATCGCCTCGAGCCCGCCCGATCTCGTGCGCTTGTTCAGGACGCTGACGGCCCGCTTCGCCCTTTTGACGCAAGGATGGACGCCGCCGGAGCTCGACCCCCGCCTGCCGCCGCCGGACTCGGGGTTGCTCGGTCCGGTCGTCGAGCCTGACAATCTGACGGCGACGCTGTCGGTCGGCTCGTCGATGTTCGACGAACGTTTTGGCCTTGCGAAAGTGAAGCCGGCCGTTCTGACGCGCATGACCAGCTTCAAGAACGATGCGCTGGACCCCGCGCTCTGTCATGGCGATCTGTCGATACAGTTTTCGTCGAACTCGGCCGACGCCAACATCCACGCCCTGCGCGATATCCTGAAGAGCCTGCCGGATCTTCTGGTGCTGCGCTGGAAGCAGGAGGGCTATGTTCCGGCTCTGCCGGCAAAGCCCGGCCAGCCGCCGGAAAGCGCGCGCAATTTCCTCGGCTTCCGCGACGGATCGGCCAATCCGCACGCAGGCGATCCGGCCGCAATGAATGAGATCGTCTGGGTCCAGCCGGGCTCGAAAGAGCCGGCCTGGGCCGCCGGCGGAACCTATCAGGCCGTGCGCATCATCCGCAATTTCGTCGAACGCTGGGACCGCACGCCGCTCGGCGAGCAAGAGCGGATCATCGGCCGAAGAAAGCCCTCCGGCGCGCCGTTCGACGGCAAAACCGAAGCGGACGTTCCGGATTTCGCCGCCGATCCCAACGGCAAGATCACGCCGATTGACGCCCATATCAGGCTCGCCAATCCGCGCACGCCGGAAAGCCGCGCCAATCTCATTTTGCGCCGCCCGTTCAACTATTCCAACGGCGTGTCGAAATCCGGCCAGCTCGAAATGGGCCTGCTCTTCATCGCCTATCAGGCGGATCTCGAAAAGGGCTTTATCACGGTCCAGCACCGGCTCGATGGCGAACCGCTCGAAGAATACATCAACCCGATCGGCGGCGGCTTTTTCTACACGCTGCCAGGCGCAAGAGACGAACAGGATTTCCTCGGCCGCTCCATGCTGGAGGCGGCAGGCATCGCTCTGTCGTAGAGCCTTCAAACTCCACAGGGGCGATCGTTCGTCTGCTGCGGCGCGCCCTTTTTCCCGCCAAACCGATCCATGACGCGTCCCACGCCGCGATGAGATCAACCATACAGGAGCAAACTATGAAATTGCCTCATCGCCCAACCCGTCTTGCCGGGCTTCTTGCCGCCGGCGTCGCTCTCTCGATTGTAGGGGGCGCGCAATTTGCCCGGGCCGAGGTCGCGCCGCTCGATCTCGTCGCGCCTGTAACCGACTACAAGATCTATGTTTCGGCCGCGACCAAGAAGCTGGTCACGGACACCAAGGCTTTTACCGATGCGGTGAAGGCCGGCGACCTCAAAAAGGCGCAGGCGCTGTTCGGGCCGACGCGCATGCATTATGAGCAGATCGAACCGATCGCCGAGCTGTTCGACGATCTCGACAAGGCGATCGATTCACGCGCCGACGATCACGACAAGAAAGAGGCCGATGAGGGCTTCACGGGCTTTCACCGCCTTGAATATGGGCTGTTCGAAAAAAAGAGCACGGACGGGCTGTCGCCCATCGCCGATAAACTCCAGACCGATGTCGACGAACTCGCGAAGCGGATTAAAGATCTGACCTTCCCGCCGGAGAAGGTCGTCGGCGGCGCGGCGGCGTTGATGGAGGAAGTGGCCAAAACCAAGATCTCCGGCGAGGAAGACCGCTACAGCCACACCGACCTTTATGACTTCCAGGCCAATTTCGACGGCTCGAAGAAGATTTTTGACCTGTTCAAGCCGCTGATCGAAAAGAGCGACAAGACCTTCGTCAAGAAGGTTGACGGCAATTTCACGACGGTCGCCAAAACGCTCGGCAAATACAAGACCGCAAACGGCTATGAATCCTATGAGAAGCTGACCGAAGCCGACCGCAAGGTGCTCGCCGCGTCGGTGAACACGCTCGCCGAAGATCTGTCGACCCTGCGCGGCAAGCTCGGACTCAATTAGTCCCGCGCTCGAGGCCAACACACGCTCGTTGATGACGACCTTGCCGGACGCAGCCGGTCCGGCAAGGGATTGGATATCGGGTTAGCTAACCCTCGATGACAGCGACGACCGCGAATGTATCGGGTTCGATGATGAGGATTTCATTGCCGACCCGAATGACGCGATAGCTGCTCCAGGCCGGAACAATATTGATGATGGTGGGAGGGACGGGCTCCCAATATTCTGTAATCGTTCGGGGGGCCGTCGCGCCAATATGAAGGTTAACATTGAGGTTCGGCGCTTCCCTGATGTGGGTGTGCGCCAGTTCCGCATGGACTCTCGTCTGCTGCTCGGTGTTGATTTGGGAAGTCGTGGAGCGGTGGGTGTCGCCGGCTCCTCCAACTCTGTTCCGGTCGCCTGTCGTTTGGGCGTCGGCCTGCGGATGATTGCCCTGCATTTCGCCGCCGGACTGTTGCGCTGACGGCTTTATCTCGCCGCTTTTTCCCGCGCCATTAGCTGGGCGCTCAGCGCTCTGCGCGTTGGGGCCGCTTTCAGTGGACCCTGCTGCTTTTGCGGCCGATCCTGCTTTCGCGGGCGATGCCTCCAAACCCGCGCCTCCGGCGCCGCCCGATCCCGCTCTGGCCGCGCCGCCTCCTGCTCCAGGTCCCGCGGGGCTCGCTCCCGCCGCTCCGACTCCAGCCGGGTTTGCACCGGCCGCGCCGGCGCCGGCTGCCCCCGTTCCAGCGGCTCCCTGCTGGGCGTCCGCCATTTGCGCGAACCCTAGCGTCAGACCTGCAACAAGCGCAGCCGTCGCGATGCCGCCAAATGCGATTCTCCGTGTCATGGCCGTTTCCCTAGTTCTTTGTGATCCAGCACGAGGAACTTGACGCCGATAAAGTAGTTCCGCCACGCGCGCAGCGAATTTCAGGCGCATGATCGTAAAGCGTAAGGATTGCAATTAACGATTACACGATCAAATCGTCAGATATGTCGAGCGTATTCCATCGCCTCCCGCGTAACACCTTAGGTGACCCGTCCGCAACGAATAGGGAACTTGTGAATGCCTGCTGACGTTTCGCGCCCTGCAACGGCGAGCCGGATTTTTTTCGCCGTTGTCTTTGACTAACCAATCCCGAAAGGATCTCGCAATGTCTCCCAAATTCGTTTTGTCGGTGCTGATGGCTTCGACTCTCATTAGCGGCGCGGCTTTCGCGCAGGGACTGGCGCCTGGCGCGCAGCGCGGGGCGGAAGAAGGGGGCGCGGCTGGAGGCGCGGTCGGCGCAGTGGTCGGGGGAGCCGTGGGAGCGGCGGCCGGCGTGGTCGGCGGAATTTTAGGCGTCGAGCAACGCCCCCGCTTTCGCAGCTACGTCCAGCGCGAGCACGTGACATCCTATCGCTATGAAGAGCCCGTTCGCGTCGGCGCGGTGCTTCCAAACGCCGGCGTGACTTATTATGAGGTCCCGCCCGAGTATCAGGCGCCGGGCTATCGCTACACCGTCGTGAACGACGTGCCTGTGCTGGTGGATCCCAACACCGGCCGCATTGTCGAAGTGATCGAGTAGACTCCGCGCGTAAAGACACGGAGGGCATAAAGAAGCCCAATCGCCCCGCATGGCCAGCGGCCTCGTTACTAACGGGCCGCTGGCTTGCTTTCAAGCGCTGCGCATTTCACTCAGTCACCGCCTCGCGCTTGGCTCCGCGCGCGACGATTTTCATCAGATTGTTGTTCACGAGGCGCGCGGATCGCTCGAAAGCCTCAAGCTTGGGCGCGATTTCCTGTCCGAGCCGCGCCGCGTTTTCTGCGCCAAGGGCTTTCTCCAGGCTTTCCCGATACTCAGGGATCTGCTCCCATTCGTCGACCGCGGAGGCCTCGATCTCCATATGGAACTGCACGCCATAGGCGTGTCGCCCGTAGCGGATGGCCTGCGCCGGACAGGCCGAATTGCCGGCGAGGATTTTGGCTCCGGGCGGCAAGCGGGATACTTCGGCGCCATGCCACTGGAACGTTTCAAAGCCCGCCGCAAAGCCTTGAAACAGGGGATCGTCCTGGCCGGACGGCGTCAGATCGACGGCCGACAGGCCGACCTCTGGGCGCACCATGAGGCCCACTTTGCCGCCAAGCGAGGCGGCGAGCAGTTGATGACCAAGACAGACGCCGAAATAGGGTCGCTCCAGCCGCTCCACCCAATGCCGGATCGCCGCTTTCTCGCGCGCGAGCCACGGATGCGCCTTCTCCTGCCAGACGTCCATCGGGCCGCCCATGACGACAAGGAGATCGTAGCTGTCAAGGGTCGGGATCGGCTCTCCCTCGTCAAGTTCGACGGCGCGCCATTCGTGCCCGGCCTCGGACCAGAAGTTGCGGAAGATGCCGGGATGCTCGACCGAAAGATGCTGAAAGACCAGAATACGCATCCAAACTCCCTGACAGAGGGCCAAAGATCTTTTGCCTTGACGCTTGGCGGTCGGCCCTGATTGACGGACGGTTACTCGTCTGAAGCAAGATGCGAGCCCCTGCGGTCCTATTTTAAAGAATATTTTTATATTGAAAAGAAACCAGCGCGCTCGTCAACGGCTTCAATTGCGGCTCGACGGCCGCGATGGGCAGCCCTCCAGCTCGCGGAGGCCGCAGGCGCACCCCATATGAGGCGCCATGCTCCCTGAAGAAGGAAAGTCCATGCTAGCGACGCTGCTCGCCGAGATCACGCCGCCTTCGGGAGCCTGGCCGGACCTCCCCTTTGAGGCTTGGCGCGAAACGGCCGCGACGCTGCATCTCATGACGCAGATCGTCGGCAAGGTTCGCCTGCGACATACGCCCGCGCTTAACCACGCCTGGACCGGCACGCTTTACGTCGGCGCGCGCGGCCTGACGACGGGGCCGATGTTCGACAGCGGGCGCGTGTTTGAAATCCGCTTTGATTTCGTCGATCATTTTCTCATTGTCGAGGCAAGCGACGGCGCCCGCTGGAGCGCGTCCTTGCGGCCGCAGCCGATCGCCGATTTTTTCGCAGAGTTCATCGCCGGGCTTGAAAGTCTCAGTTTGCCGTCAAAGATCAACGGCGCGCCGAATGAATTGCCCGACCCGATCCCCTTCAGGGAGGACCGGGTTCACGCCGCCTATGACGCGGACTATGCGCATCGGTTCTGGAAGGCGCTGCTGGCGATCGATCGCGTTTTGCAGAATTTTCGCGCCGCCTTCATCGGCAAGAGCAGCCCCGTGCATTTTTTCTGGGGCAGTTTCGATCTTGCCGCGACGCGCTTTTCCGGACGGCGGGCGCCGCCGCATCCGGCCGTTCCCCATCTTCCGCTCGCCGTCGTGCGCGACGCCTATTCGCATGAGGTGAGCAGCGCCGGCTTCTGGCCGGGCGGGGGAGGGATCGACTATCCGGCATTCTATTCCTACGCCTATCCGGCCCCCGAGGGCTTTTCGTCTGCCCCGGTCGAACCCGACGGCGCGTTTTTCAGCGAGGCGTTGCAGGAATTCATTCTGCCCTATGACAGCGTGCGCACAGCGCCCTCGCCGGAGGCCGCGCTGATGCGTTTCTTGCAAAGCACTTATCTCGCCGCGGCTGAATGCGGACAATGGGACCGGGCTGCGCTCGAACGCGGCTACGATCCTTCCGGCCAAACGCTGGTTTGAGGCGTCAGGGATTGAGAATGACAAAATACGCCGCCGCTGTTTCGCCGGCTCCGATAGCTCGCGGGGCGAATGTTTGATCAGCCTTTTCGAGATTTTCAAGCTTGGCATCGGACCCTCTTCCTCGCACACCGTCGGCCCGATGAAGGCGGCCGCGGCCTTTGCCGACGCGCTGCGCATCGCTGGCCTCGTCGCCGCGACGAAGCGCCTGCGCGTCGATTTCTTCGGCTCGCTCGCCTGGACCGGCCGCGGCCATGCCAGCGACAAGGCGGTGATGCTGGGTCTTGCCGGCGAGCGTCCCGAAACGGTGGATCCGGACCATGCCGATCAGATCATCGCGGATATCGGCCAAAGCCGTTCGCTTCCCCTCGGCGGCCTCAAGGCGATTGGTTTCGACCCCGCCCGCGACATTGTTTTTGACCGTATGAGCGAGACGCCGCGTCATCCGAACACGCTGCGCCTGCGGGCCTTCGGCGACGATGACCGCCTCCTTTCGGACGAGCGTTGGTGCTCGATCGGCGGCGGTTTTATCACGCGGGAAGACGATCTGGACCGCGCCGCGGGCGTGGCGGTCGATCTTCCCTATCCTTTTGCGGATGCGGCGGAGCTTCTCGATATGTGCGCGAGGGCGGGGGTGTCGATCGCAGGGATCGTCGAGGCCAATGAACTCGCTGCGCGCCCCGCTGTCGAGGTCGACCGTCATATCAATCTCGTCATCGATACGATGATGAACGCCATTGATCGCGGCCTTCGCTTCGACGGCGAACTGCCGGGCGGCTTGCGGGTGCGCCGTCGCGCCAAAATGCTGCTCGCCAAATTCGAGGCGGACCGGCTCAAAAACCAGCGGCCGCCGCATGAGATCATGGATCGGATCAGCCTGTTCGCCATCGCCGTCAACGAGGAAAACGCCGCGGGCGGACGCATTGTCACCGCGCCGACGAATGGAGCGGCCGGCGTCGTGCCCGCGGTGTTGCGCTACTATCGCGACTATTGTCCCGGCGCCTCGGACGCCGGGATGCGCGCCTTTATCCTGACGGCGGCGGCGGTGGGCGCGCTGTTCAAGATGAACGCCTCGATCTCCGGCGCCGAGGTCGGCTGCCAAGGAGAAGTCGGCGTCGCCTGCTCGATGGCGGCGGCCGGTCTCGCCGCCGCGCTCGGCGGCTCGAACGAGCAGATCGAGAACGCCGCCGAAATCGGCATGGAGCATCATCTCGGCATGACCTGCGATCCGATCGGCGGCCTTGTCCAGATCCCCTGCATCGAACGCAACGCCTTCGGCGCCGTCAAGGCGGTGAACGCCGCCTCGCTCGCCCTCAACGGCGATGGCGTCCATCGCGTCTCGCTGGATCAAGTCATCGCGACGATGTACCAAACCGGCGCCGATATGCAGAGCAAATATAAGGAGACCTCGCAGGGCGGCCTCGCGGTCAATTTTACGGAGTGCTGACCGCCGCGGGGCGGAGCGGCCGCCGCTCTCACGAGGCCGACGCCTCCTCATAGGGGTTGTCGATCAGGGACTTCTTGCCGTCATTGGCAGGCGCCTGGAGATCGTCGCGTTTCCCGAATTGCGCGCGGTTTTGAAAGCCAGCCTGGCCTTGCGCCTCGCCGAGTTTCTTGATCTCGTTCTCGCGGCCGTCGAGATAGCGGCTCCATTTATTGTTGTCGGCGAGGAATTTGTCGGCCGAGGTGACATAGTCGCCCTTGTGATCGAGGATTGAAATTGGGCTGAGTTCGACGCCGAACATCAAAAGCGCCCAGAGGAACGTGTTGAGGTTGTGGACGCCCGGCTTGTAGTGGCCGCTATCGGTGCGAATTCCGAGGATGCGGCCGCTCCTGACCAGCATCGTGCCGGCCATGATGACGCGGGCGCCGCCATTATAGGATGAATGGAATTGATGCGCGTCGCGATCCTGCTTGCGCATGTAGATCTCACGATCGAGCGTCATCACGAAGCCGCAATAGCTCGGCGACTGGCCGCCCATCTCGCCGCGTTTCATCTCGATATAGCCGTGATATGACGAGGCCAATTGCTTCTTCAGGCTGCGCGAATTCTCCCACCACGGAACCTGATAGGCGAGGCCGTCCTTGAACCACAGCCGGGCGCGGGCGCGCTCGTCGTCGCTGAACGGCTTCAACGGCGAGCTTTGGTCCGTGACATGGCCGCCGGCGCTCATGCCAAGGCCAAGAAACTCTTTCAGCGCATTGGAAAGCTCGACATCCGAATGAACGACGAAGGCCAGCTTCAATTGCTTCACGACCGCGCCGAACAAATTCATCATCGCATTGTATCGGCCCTTCTCGCAGTTGGCGTTGCGCGCGTGAAGGCTCTTCACCCAACAATCGATGGTGAGAAAGAGATCGCAGAGAATAAGGCTCTGGCGGCCAGGGTCGAGTTCGGCGCGGTGGTAGTCTTCGAGCAATCGATCGACGCGCGTCAGGATGATGTCCTGCTTGCGCGTGGCGAACGCCACGCTGGAATCGCGCATCCACAGTGTGAGCGACGGAATGTCGGCATAAGTAACGTGAGCCATGACGCTGTTTCTCCGATCCTTGCGCCGCCGGCGGGCATCGCCGCGGTGGGACTGTTGAAGCGCAATTTTCGGGGCTGTTTTGGTGGAAAATCCCACATCGCGGCGGTTGGAGAATATTTCCGACCCGCGGTTGGAGCGCATCCTCCAGGCGCAAACGTCTGCAGCTTTGCGAAAAAATTCCCCGGCTCAGCGCGTCTGCCAGACCTCGCCTGGCTGCAGCGGAACGAAATGCTTCGCCGCGACGCCGTGGGCATTGAGGGCGGTGGCGAGCTCCCGCGGGGGCGCGTCATGGGCTTCGTCGCTGAGATGGAAGGCGCCCCAGTGCACGCCAAGCGCCTGGAGCGCGCCGCATTCGCGCATGATCGCGACCGCCTCGGCCGGATCGACATGTTGCGGCGACATGAACCAGCGCGGCGCATAGGCGCCGATCGGAATGATCGCGACCGCGGGCGCGCCGAATTGGCGGCGCACGCTGCGAAAAATCCTTCCGTCGCCAAAGCCTGTGTCGCCGACGTGGTAGATGAGGCCTGCCGGCGTCTCGATGGCGAAGCCGCACCAGAGCGACATGTTGCGATCGCTCAAGGTTCGCGCCGACCAGTGACGCGCCGGCGTCAGGCTTGCGGCGACGCTGTCCGACAGCGCGAAGCGATCGCCCCAGTCGCCGGTTGCGACCTCGATGTCGGGATCGGCGCGGCGGATGATCGCGTCATTGCCGAGCGGCGCCAGGATGCGCGGGCGGTGGATGCGCCACAGGCGGCGCAGAGTCGGCATATCGAGATGATCATAATGCGCATGGGTGATAAGCACGACGTCGATCGGCGGCAGATCGTCGAAGGCGACGCCGGGGGGGTTGACGCGCTTTGGTCCCGCGAAGGAGAACGGGCTGGCGCGGTCCGACCAATGCGGATCGACCAGAATGTTGCATAGCCCCGCCTGGATCAGCATCGAGGCGTGGCCGATCAAGGTGATCCTGAGGCCGGCGACGCGTTCTGGCGGATGGTCGAGGAAAGGGCTCGGAACAGACTTCGGCCATTTCGCCTTGCCGCCCGAAAACCGCCAGCGCAGAAGGGCGCCGAGTCCGGGGCTTCTGCGCTCGTCCTCCGGATTGAAGAAACGATGACCGTCGAAATGGTCGGAAGGGGGGCCCGCGTAATAGCGGTTCCGCTTTGAGCCGGGCATCTTTATTTATTCCAGATACAGAGTAAAAACAATAGGTTGCCGCCACGGTAAGTCAAGCGTAAGGGTGGACTAAAGAGTGCCCCGGAGCGCGACATGACCAAAGCCGTCGATTCCATGCAAACCGACGCCAGCGATGGCGAGGCGCTGTTATCGCTGATGGAGACTCGCCGCTCCGCCGCCGTCGCCGCCATTGGCGAGCCCGGCCCCGATGACCGCCAGCTCCGCCGCCTCCTGACGATCGCCTGCCGCGCGCCCGACCATGGCGCGCTCGAGCCCTGGCGCTTTATTCTGATCGAGGGCGAAGCGCGCGCGGATGCAAGCCGCGAAGTCGCGCGCAGCTACGCGGTCGAGTACGCCGCGATGGAGCCCGCAAAGCTTCAGAAATTTACGGCGCTGATGGAGCGGATTTTTGTCGCTGCGCCGGTCGCGATCATCGTCGTCAGCAGCCCCGATCCCGCCGCGAAAATCTCGCTCTTCGAGCAGGAGCTGTCTGCGGGCGCCGTTTGCATGAATCTCCTGACGGCCGCCAACGCCCTTGGCTTTGACGCCAACTGGGTCACGGGCTTTGCCGCGACCAGTGCGGGGGCGCGGGCGCTGTTCGGGGTCCGCACCCATGAAAAAGTGGCGGGCGTGATTTTCCTTGGCACAGCGAAAGAGCGTCCGGCCGAGCGCAAACGGCCGGACATCGACGCCATCGTCAGCCGCTGGACGCCAGCCTGAGCGGGGGCGTCCGGCGAGAAATCAGTCGAGGACGCCTTCGAGCGCGTAATGGCTGATCGTCGTGCGGTTTTCGATGAGTTCATCGACGCTTGGCTGGAAATTCATCGCCCGTGCGATTGCAAGCTTCGTCGCCTCGTAATTGGTGCGGTAGAGGTCGCGTCTGTCGAGGTTCGGGTCGCTGGCGCAGCGCCGGTCGAGCCAGACCATGATGATCATGCAAAGATCATTCGCCTGATCCTTCGGCAACACGCCCTCCTTCAGGCAATCGACGATGGCGTCGCCTGTCGCCGCCTGCACGACCCCGCCCAACAATTCGACATAGGCGGTCGAATTCACGGTCACCTTCGTCGTCATCATGGTCGGTGGGCGAACCATCTGATTGAGGTCGCGGATGACGAACATGCGCGGGTGGCCGGCGCTTTGCCCCGCCATGGCGGCGAAGGCGTGGCCGACGGGGCCCTTGACATCACCGATCATCACCTCGGGCATGGCGTCGGTGAATTGTCCGTCCGCCGCCAGAACCGTCGCCTCGCCCGTGCGCAGCCAAATTTCGCTCATGGTCAATCCCGTTGATGAATGAGGCGGTCGAATAGCACCGTCCCGAGCGGTGCGGAAGGGCGATCATCGGCGGCGTCGTCCCGGCTCGGGGCAGCAGCCGACGATGTCGCGAAATTCTCGCGCGTTGAGCAGAGATGAATGCGCAATCCAAATGGCGGCATGAAATACATGCCGAAGCGACGGGAACAGCAATACTTCCGGGGATGAACGATCTGCGTCTTGCAAAGGCGTCATTTGTGGGAAATCTATATCGCGGCCGAGCGCCCTAACAAGCATCTCCGGCGGCCGTCGACATCGAATTTGGCTTTCTACTTGGAAAAAAAGGCGGCGCTGCTCGGAAATACGGCGCTATAAGCCAAACCGCTCTGCGTTAAATTTATACACCAGATTCAAAATTTCGGCTGTTTGTCAAATTGACGCATAGCCCGCTTGTGTTCGCAGCGCAGTCGCCCTATGTTGGGCGCATGTCGTGTTTTCCACCGACGACTTGGCTATCGCATTTTGCGTCTGCTGACGACCTCTCAAAAACGACGATGCGACATCGGCGTCATCGATTGACGCTCGCCTATTACGATTCTAGGGATGCCTTATATGACTACGGGAACTGTGAAGTGGTTCAATCCAGACAAGGGATACGGCTTTATCCAGCCTGACGACGGCGGGAAAGACGTGTTCGTCCACATCAGCGCTGTGGAGCAATCAGGGTTGCGTCACCTGCAGGAAGGCCAGAAGATCAACTATGAAGTGATCGCGGACAAGCGGACCGGCAAATCGTCGGCCGGCAATCTTCGCGCAGCCTGAACGACGCCATTTCTAAAGCCCTGGCCAACGCCGGGGCTTTTTCATTGAGCCCGTCTCAAGTATTGGTTGATCGTCGACAATAAATTCCGCCGAGACGCAAGTCACGGCGGCATGAGATTTGGACCGAAAGCGTGCGGAAGCAGCAAGCGTAGCGAAAAGCTCGTGCGAACGCCGCCGGGACCGGCGACATGGACGCGAGGATCGCCGCCGCCCGCGAATTCAAAGATCCTTTGCCGGCATGCGCCGCAGGGCGTCACCAGCGCGTCGCCATCGCCCACAATCAAAATCTCGGCAATCACCCGCTCGCCGGCAAGCGCCATCGCGGCGATCGCGCCGGCCTCTGCGCATGTGCCGACGGGAAATGAGGCGCTCTCGACATTGACGCCGCAATAGATCGAGCCGGACGGCGTGCGGATCGAGGCTGCGACTTTGAAGCGCGAATAGGGCGCATAGGCGTTTTGGCGCGCTGCGGACGCGGCTTCGAACAATTCGTCCAGCGTGGGATCGCGCGGAAAATTCTGCAGCGTCCCTCTCCGAATCCAGTCACAAAAATGCGGTAGCGAGCATGAGTATCTCGCTACCGCATCGTAACTATTTCCGAAAGGCGCTTTATTCCACGCCGGGCTTCTTGGGGCCGCCATGGGAGGCGTGGCCGCCCTTGCGGCCGGCTTCCGACGCGAGCGTGTGATTGCGCGAGAAGCTGCGCTTGTTCGGATTCACGCTCTGGCCGCCCTTGCGGCCGGCCTCAGCGGCGAGGCCGGGGTTCTGGGAGAAGCTCCGCTTTTCATGCGGAACGCTTTCGCCGCCCTTGCGAGCGATCGCGCGCTGTTTCTCGGGATCCATCGAGGCGAAGCCTCGCGTAGAGGTTTTCTTGGTGGTTTCGACTGCGCTCATCGCTTTGCTCTCTTTGAATAGACGTCTTAGAAATGTAATGTCTGGCGCCGCTAAAGGTTTCGCACTTTCGATCAAGATCACGTTATTGGACGAAAGATTTTTATGCTGCGGCGCAGTAAACAACGTTTTCGAATGACGCGGCCTATATTTTGGCGCCTGGAAGCGCGCCAATGACTGTCATCTTCAACTTAAACCGCCAACGCAACAGCCCCGCCAAAGGTTTCGTGATCAAAAACTTTGTGTTCTGGCGAAGAATACTGCGACGCACCATTATACATTGCATTTGCTAAAGAGCGGCGCCGCAATTTTTTGCAAATCGAGGCGTCAAGCCGATTTACGCACTGCGGCTTAAAAGCCCACGCCGAGAATGATGATCCCGGGGCAGGCGATCGAGGCGCAGCTCATGCGCGGCCGATCCTGAAAGCGCGCCGCGTTGAACTCGACAGTTTTTGCCGCTTTTTGCTGCCGGACTGCAGGTCTGAACGGCGGCCAGGCGAGCGCATCAAACAAGGGATCGCTGTATCCGGAGCAACGCGCTGGCCCCGCCGCGCCGATCGTCGCGACAGCCAGGGCGCCGGCCAGAAAAAATGCGTTATGTCTTTGATGCATGAACGAACCTGGACCCTTATCTTTTTGCGGCTCAAGCCAGCGCCGCGACCCGTCTGATCACCGTCTACCCAGATCGGATGTGCGGCCGCGCACATTGTTGCAGAAGGTTTGGCGCCTCGGCACGGACCGGCAATCCGGAGCGATTTCAGAATTTACAGATCGAGATAGCTTCATCTCGCTACCTCAACGCATTTGCTTGCCAAAAAGATGCTTCTTTCCGGAAATGCCTTAGCCGCCGAAGGCCGCGCGATCGGCGAATATCCGCAGCGCGCCGGCGGTCTCGATGCGGGAGGCGGGAAGCGCGGCGTCATTGGCGAGCACGCGCCGCAGGATCTCTCTCTTGGCCTCGCCCGAAACGAGGAATGCGATCTCGGCGCTCGACGCCAGAGCCGGATAGGTCATGGTGATGCGCGGCTCTGGCGTCGCGCCAACGACTGCGCTGACGAGCGCGTCGCGAATCTCCAAAGCCGGCGTTCCCGGAAACAGCGACGCGGTATGGCCGTCGGCCCCAAGCCCAAGCAAAGTGACGTCGAACAGCGGCCGGGCGAGATCGAGCGTCGGGGCGCCATAAAATTCGCGCAGCGTCCCGTCGTAAAGCGCCGCGGCCTTTTCCGGCGAGGCGGCGTCGACCGGAACGGGATGGATCTGGCCAGGCGGAACCGGCACATGCGAGAGCAGGGTTTCAGAGGTCATGCGAAAATTGCTCATCGCATGATCGAGCGGCACGAAGCGCTCGTCGCCCCAGAAGATTTCGACCTTGCTCCAGTCGATGGCGCTGCGCAAAGGCTCCGCGGCGAGCAGCCGAAAAACCTCCTTCGGCGTCGAGCCGCCGGACAGATTGAGCGCGATCCGCTTTGGCGCCGCTGCGATCTTCGCGGCGATCCAGGCGGCTGCGCGGGCGGCGAGCTCTTCCGCGCTCGCCGCGACGTCGATCTCAGGGGCGGGCTTCATGAATGGGCGTTTCCTGATCGGGGTTCGGGGTTGGGGGCAAGCAGATGGAGCGCCGCGGCGCCGGAAAGGGCAGGCAATTTCTCAGCCGCCCTCCGCAGCATGAGCCGTTCAAGCCTGAACAGCTATCTCCAAGCCTTTATTTGTTTAGAAGGTCAGGCGCGCGCCCACAAAAATCGCGCGCCCGTCGCCCGGATAATAGATTTGCTGATTGGCGGGAGAGCTCGCATTGATGACGGCGGCGACGTCGCTGATATAGCGCTGGTCGGTCAGATTGCGCGCGTCGACATAGACCGAAAACCCCTGTGGCAGCTTCATCCCGGCTTGCAATCCCAAAAGGGCGTAGCCGGGCGTGCGAACCGTATTGGCATAGTCGGCGAATCCTCCGACCGGCGTCCAGTCGAGCGAGGGCGCGATATAAAGCCCGTCCGGCCGCTGATAGGAGAGAACGGTGCGCAGGACCGTCGGCATGCTTCAACGGATAGGTGGCGTCGGACCGTTCCGCAACGCCGCCGGGCGTCTACAAGCCGATTTCGCCGGCGCCGTGGCGCCGGCAGCACAAGCGGAGCGCGACTAGATCAAAATGATCGGGGTCTAGTCGCCGTTTGTCGCGAGCCGGCTTGGCAACAGGTCGCCGGTCCGCTCCAGCACCGGATAGGCGGCGGCCGCGACGATGTGGCTGTTGATGAGCTTCATGTCGCGCAGCAGATCGAGGTAAAGCGCGCTGGTTTCGATGGCGCCGAGGCGGCCCATGCGCATATCCTCGAAATGCGCCCGCGTCGCCGCGCTTTCGGCGTCGCGGAAGGCGGCTTTTTCGGCGGCGAGCAGGCGCGCGGCGCGCGGATCTTCCGTCATCAGCAAAGCGGCGGCGGCGCGCAGATTGGCGATGAGCCGATCCATCAGAGTCTTGATCTCGGCCTCGCTCGCCTTCGGCAGGGAGAGGCCCCGCTTGGCCCGCTTTGCGGCGTGAGGCAGCAGGCTGCGGTCCACGACGTCGCCTGCCTGCTCCATATTGGTCGCAAAGGCGAGGATCTCGGCCATCCGGCGATGATCGGTCTGGCTGAGCTCGTCATGATCGAGCGTCGCCAGATAGGCCTTGATGGCTGTGTTGAGCCGGTCAAGAATGTCGTCGAGCCGCTTCATTCCCGCGATCTGCTTGCGGTCGCCTTGCACCAGCGCGTCGATCGCGCCATTGAGCATCGCCTCCAGCGCGTCGACGAGCCGGAGCGCTTCGCGGGCGGCGGCGCCGAGCGCCACGATCGGCGTTTCGCGCGCGGAATTGTCGAGATAAAGCGGCCGCGAGGGATCGGCGGGATCGATGCGCGTCGGCATCAGCCGCCTCAGCAGCGCGGCATAGGGCGTCAGCAGGGGAAAAAAGACAGCCGCGAGCGCCAGATTGAAAAAAGTGTGGAAGTTCGCCGCCGCTCGGGCGTTGTCGGGTTCCAACGTCACCATCAGCACGCTGATGGGGTGGAGCAGCGCCAGCCCGATGGCGACGCCGATCGCCCGATTGAGCAAATTTCCGACGGGCAGACGACGCAGGGAGGGATCGTTTCCCGACGGCCCCTCAAGCACCGGATTGATCGCCGTCCCGAGATTGGCGCCGAGAATCATGGCGAAAGCCGCTTCCGGCGGGACGACGCCGCGCGCGGCCAAAGACATGACCAGGAGCACGACGGCGACGCTCGAATGCATCGCAAAGGTCGCGGCGGCGGTCAGCAGCACGGCAAGGAGCGGGACGGTCGAAACGGCGCCGAGAAGCAGCCGCAGGCTCGGCGCATCCTCATAGGGAGCCGTGAGCTCCAGCAATTGATGCAGCGCGAGGAGCATCAGCCCGAAGCCGATGAAGACGCGCCCAAGATCATGCGTCACGGGATTGGAGCCGCGGCGAAACATCATGACGCCGACGAGGACCAGCGCGGGCGAGAAGGCCGAAACGTCAAAAGAGAACAGCTGCACGATCAGGGTCGTGCCGACATTGGCGCCGAGCATGACGGCGAGGGCCGGGACGAGATCGACGAACCCGCCGGCGACGAACCCGGCCGCCATCAGCCCGGTCGCGGTGCTGCTCTGCACAGCCGCCGTGACGCCCATGCCAGCGAAAAAAGCCAGGAGTCGGTTTTTCAGCGCAGCGCCGAGAGCCGCGCGCAGTTTGGGTCCGAAGGCGCGCTGGACGCCGGTCTGGACCATATGCGTGCCCCACAGAAGAAGCGCGACCGCTCCGGCGAGGCTGACGAGGGTAACCGGGAAATCCATGTCTGCGCGGCCTTATGGCGACGGGCTTTGCGCCACGCTCCTTTCGGATGGTTTTTTAGGAAACCTCTTTGGCGGCTTTCCGCTCTTTGAGGGAACGCTCAGACTCTCACAATGATCCAGCAGGATCAAGGTTTTGGCGCTCCGCGTGGGAACAGCCTCACGGCGGCGCGATCAGCCCATGTTCGTGCAAGCCCTGGAGCACGCCATTGAACACAAGACCGACGCCCATAGCGGAGACGAAAAAACCGACGATGCGGGTCGTCGCGTCAATGCCCATGGGGCCGAGCTTGTCGACCAGCTTGCCGGCGTAGGCGAGACATAGATAGGTGACGAACATCGCGCATAGAATCGCAAGGGAGGTCGCCGCGAACCGCCCGATATGCTCCGGCGCCTCCTTGATCTCCGACTGCATGCCAAGAACCGTCGCGATGGCGCCGGGGCCGCACATGATCGGCAAGGCGAGCGGCACGAAGGCGAAATTGGCGGTCTTGCTGGAGGCGTCCGGGATGATCGAGCCGCCGTTCGGCGAGGGCGAAAACAGCTCGAAGCCAATCTTCACCAGGATGATGCCGCCGACGATGCGGACCATGCTCAGCGGCACGCCGAACAGCTGCATGATCAGGGAGCCGAAGATCAGGAAGAAGAACAACAGCAGGGTCGCGTAGAGCGTGGCGCGCGCGGCCACCCTGCGATGCTCCGACAGATCCTTGCCTTCGAGCAGCATCAGAAAGATCGGCAGCGCCTCGAACGGATTGATGATCGCAAGCAGCGTCGCGAAGGTGCTGAGGAAAAGCGCCCATTCCTTGGTCATGCGTTGGCTCCGGCTCCGCATCGGCGGGCCGGCGGGTCTTGCCACGCGGACGGGCCTCCGGCAAGGGCGCGGGCGTTGCCGGATGCTTGCGAGGCCGTCCCGCGCGCCCTAAAGCTCTTCGCAGAAAGCTTTGCGACGCAGCCGCCTCGCGGCGGTCCTGCTGGAGGGCGGATGATCGGATCGAAACGCGGGACTTTTGCCTTGGCGGTGGTGGCCGCCGGTCTGATAGCCTCGCCGGCCGCCGCCGCGGAGGCGCTCGACGGCTCGAAACTGCCGTGGCAGCTTGGGCTGCCCTTCGTCGGCATCCTGATGTCGATCGCGCTTGGGCCGCTTTTCGTCAAGGAATGGTGGCATATCCATTACGAGAAGGCGGCCGCCGTTTGGGCGATGCTGACCCTTGGCGGCCTGATCGCAATCGTCGGCCTTGACGCGACTGCGGCGGCCTTCGTCCACAATATGGCGCTCGAATATATTCCCTTCATCCTGATGCTGTTCGCCCTGTTCACGGCGGCGGGCGGCATTGCGATCGACAGCGCGATCAAGGCGACGCCGGCGATCAATTGCGCGATCCTGGCGATCGGCTCGGTCTGCGCCAGCCTGATCGGCACCACAGGCGCCTCGATGATTCTGGTGCGGCCGCTGATCCGCGCCAACGCGGGGCGCCCGTATAATGCCCATGTGCTGGTGTTCTTCATCTTCCTTGTGTCGAACATTGGCGGCGCGCTGACGCCGCTCGGCGATCCGCCGCTGTTTCTGGGCTTTCTGCACGGCGTCGATTTCTTCTGGACGGCAAAACATCTGTGGCCTGAAACCCTGTTCGCCGTCAGCGCGCTGCTCGCGGCGTTCTTCGTCGTCGACAGCTATTTTCTCCGGCAGGAGACGCCCGATGCAGGCCCGCGTCCGCCCTTCGCGGTCAAGGCTTCGGGCCTCGTCAATGTCGGCCTGATCGCAATCGCCATCTGCGCCATCGTCCTCAGCGGACTTTGGCGCCCCGGCCTTGGCGTCGACGTGCTCGGCACGCGAATCGAGCTTCAGAATATTGTGCGCGAGGCGGTGATGGTCGCCGTCGCGCTCGCCTCGCTGGCGCTGACCAACAAGTCGACGCGGGAGGCGAACGGCTTCGACTGGGAGCCGATTCGCGAGGTCGCCTATCTTTTTGCGGGCATCTTCATTTGCATCATCCCCGTCATGGCGATGCTGAAGGCCGGCAAGGAGGGCCCGTTCGGCGTGGTCATCGCCTTGCTCGAACATGCCGACGGCTCGCCGAACAATCCGGTCTATTTCTGGGCGACGGGCCTTCTGTCTTCATTCCTCGACAACGCGCCGACCTATCTCGTCTTTTTCGAGCTCGCCGGCGGCGATCCCGCAAAGCTGATGGGGCCGCTCGCCTCGACGCTTGCGGCGATTTCGCTCGGCGCCGTGTTCATGGGCGCGGTCAGCTATATCGGCAATGCGCCGAATTTCATGGTCTACGCCATCGCCCGCAACGCCGGCGTCAAAATGCCGGGCTTCTTTCCCTATTTGCTATGGTCGGGCGCAATCCTGCTGCCGCTGTTCGCGCTCATTACGTTTCTGTTTCTGGCGTAAAGAATCGCCAAAGCAGACAAGGCCGTATGATCGTAAAAAGCGGCAATCCAAATGGTCAGGCGAAGCAGCCGCCAAATCCATATTATTATAAAAAGCGGAAGATCATGGAAGATCGAGCCGCTGCGAAGTCCTAATCCTCCCGATCGCGTCACAGGATCAAGGTGACGGAAAGATAAAAGGGGGGATACGAATGAAACGAACTGGCCCGTTCGTCCGCGTCGCATTTCGTGCGCGCCGTCTTTCCAAAAGCAGGCTGCTGCTCGGCTCTCTTTTCGCCCTCGGGCTTGTCCCCGTCGCGGGCTTCGCGGGAGGCTTGTTCGATTCCGATGATTTGCCGATCGTGCTGAAGACGCAGGGAAGCTTTATGCCGGGCGGCGCGGTTGTCACCAATCCCGGTACATTCGATCCGATCGCCCTGACCCCGGACGGGCAGACGATTCACGGCGACCATGCCTATGCCCAATATCAGGTTCCGCTCAACGCGCGGCGCTATCCGCTGGTGATGTGGCACGGCGGCGGACAGTTCACCAAGACATGGGAGACGACGCCGGACGGCAGAGACGGCTTCCAGAACATCTTCCTGCGCCAGCGCTATACCACCTATCTAATCGATCAGCCGCGCCGCGGAAACGCCGGACGCGCGACGACGAACGGAACGATCGCCGCCGTTCCCGGACCCGGACCGACGGGAGAGCAGGGAATCTTCATCCGCTTTCGTCTTGGCCTCTGGCCGAACTACTTCCCCAATGTGCAGTTCTCGCATGACCCCGAAGCTTTGAACCAATGGTGGCGGCAGCAGACGCCAGACACCGCGACGACGACCAACGATCAGGCGACCGATCCCGTCGCCGCAATGTTCAATCAGATCGGGCCCGCCGTGTTGCTGACGCACTCCGCAGGCGGGGTTCTTGGGTGGATCACGGCGACCAAGAGCAGCAATGTTCGCGGCGTTTACGCCTATGAGCCGGTGACCCAGGTGTTTCCGGAAGGACAGGTTCCGCCGCCGATTGACTCAGGCCCATTGGGTCCGATCACCGGCACGCCGATCCCGCTTTCCAGTTTCCTGAAGCTGACGAAAATCCCGATCGAAATCATCTGGGGCGACAATTTCCCGATTACCGGGCAGCCGCCGTCGAAATATCCAGATCTCGAGGTCTGGCAAGGGCGCTACACCATGGCGCAGAAATTCGTGGACCTCGTCAATAAATACGGCGGCCATGCGCATATGACCCATCTTCCCGACATCGGGATCAAGGGCAATACGCATTTCGCGATGTCGGATCTGAACAATAAACAGATCGCCGGCTTGCTCGGAAAATGGCTTCACGACAACAGGCTGGATGGCGAACAACGCGGCTGGTGACCCGTGAGGCGCTCGGTCATTGAGGGCCGAGCGCCGCTCAGCGGTTGAGCCAGCGCGCTCTTTTCCCGCTCTCGTCGAGCCGCAGCCGCAAAAGAAGCCGTTGCGCCCATGCGCACCGCCTCTTTTCCGCCATATTTCTGCTCGGGTCTTGCCTTATTCAACGACGTGACACCATTCTCTCAATGGCGCCAAGAGCTTGCTGCAAGCGCCTGATGGGAGATTGAACATGCGACGGATGATCGGCGTCTGGGCTCTACTCTGTGGCTCTATCTGCGCTGGCGCGGCGCAAGCGCGCGTCAAAATCGATGTCGATCTCAGTTCTCAGACCATGCGGGTCAATGGCGACGGCGCCGATTATGTCTGGCCGATTTCAACCGCCCGGTCGGGCTATGCGACGCCGCGCGGAAGCTATCGCGCGCAGCGCCTCGAGCGCATGCATTACTCCCGCAAATACCACATGTCGCCGATGCCCCATTCGATCTTTTTCGCCGGCGGCTATGCGATCCACGGCACCTATGCCACGGGCGACCTTGGCCGGCCGGCCTCGCATGGCTGCGTTCGCCTTGCGCCCGGCAACGCCGCGCTGCTTTTCGCTCTGGTGAAGGGACAGGGCGCCGACATCAAAATCCGCGGCTCCGCGCCCGTTTATGCGGCGCGGCGCGGGGAGGGCGGGCGCCACGCGCAGTCCCGCCATGACCGCGCGAAAGTGGCCGAAGCCTATTATTCCACGCGTGGCTTCCGCGCGCAGCGCATCATGGATTCCTGGATGGGCCACAATGAATGGGACGGCTGGAATTGACGCCGCGGCGCTTTGCCCTGAGGCCGGACCCTTGAATGCGCTAGATATCGCGGCCGTTGACGTCCAGCGATAGTTTTTCGACCGATTCCTTGAGGCCGGGCTGCGCAGGATAGACCGCGAGCGCTTTCTCGAACGCCTCCAGCGCGCGCTTGTCCAGTCCGGCGCGCTGCAGGATCACGCCCATCCCCATCAAGGCGCCGAAGTGGCGCGGCTCGAGCCGCAGCACCTTGTCGATGTCGGCCATGGCGCCGTCGGCGTCTTCGCTCATGAAGCGGACCGTCGCGCGCTCGTTCCACGCCTCCGCCCAGGCCGGCGCGATCGCCACCAGCCGGTCAAGCAATGTCAGCGCCTGCGTGTAATTCTTGGCCTCCACCGACGCCATCGCCCGCTGCATGATCAAGGCGGCCGTGTCCGATGGGGTTTGCATCCAGATCCGCTGGATCGCCGCCGCATAGAGCTGCGCCTCTTGCGGCTCGGCGGCCACGCCAAGACGCTTGAACAGATCGTCGAGGGTCCGTTGGCGCAAGACCGCGGGCTCGGGCTTCGGCGCAAGGGCCTTCTTGAGCTCTTCGGCGCGGGCCTTCTCCTTCGCCGCCTTGAGGGCGGCCTCATCCTTGGCGGGATCATGAGGTCTGGCCGCGCCGCCGCTCGGGAGGCCGCCTGCGCCGCCGCCAAAGGGCCGCCCCTGCGGCGAAAGGGTCGCGCCGTCGCGGCGGAAGTCAAACGCGCCCGGCCGATCGACCGATGGTCCGCCGGGAGTCGGTTCGTCATCGCCGAGGACGCGCCAACCGTCCGGCAGGCCGCCCGGCCATTGCTGCCGGAACGGCGCGCCGTCTTCGGCGGCCATGACACTCGTCAATGATAAAGTCGCGGCGAGCGCCGCAATTACCAGGGGAAAGGCCCGTTCAACCATTGGCGCAGGCTAATGCGCCTTCGCCAAAACGTCAAAGCGCGCGGACCCGCCGCGCGCCTTTGTGAACACCGCCTTCATCGACGCCAATTTACAAAGACATGAAAGCCTTCATAATCAGATGCTTAGCCTTGACGGGCCTTGTAGCGCTTCTGCGTCTTGTTGATGATATAGACGCGGCCCTTGCGGCGGACCAGCTGATTGTCGCGATGACGCCCGCGCAGCGATTTCAGAGAATTACGGACTTTCATCGGACCAATCCAAACGAAAACGACCGGCGTTGCAGCCGGTTCGAACAAGATGAGCGTGTCTATGCCTCATCGGCGGCGGGAGATCAACCCCGCGCAGAGCCAAACCGCAGAGACCAAGCCCCCGCCGCTCTCAGGGACCGTACAAGACCGGCTGGCACGGCGTTTGCGCGGAATTTTTCCTCCAGGGTTCGTTCCAACGGAGATTTGCGTGAGCGGCGATTTTTCTCCAGAGCAAAAGCGTTATCTCGAAGGCTTCGCCTCGGGCCTGCAGATCGCGCGTGCGGGGCGCTCGCTCAATCCGACTGGCGCGCCGGGGGCGGCGGCGCCGAGCGGCCCGGACGCGCCCCACCTCGCCGCCATGGCGCGGCAGGAGGCGCAGGGCAGGAAGCTCGCCGATCAGGAAAAATGGAAGCGCGAAGAACACCCTTTCGACGCCTTTCACCGGCTGAAGGAACAGGCCCGCCGCGACGAATTCCCCAAACCCCCGGACAATTTCCGCTGGCGCTACTATGGGCTCTTCTATGTCGCGCCCAATCAGGACGCCTATATGTGCCGGCTGCGCATCCCCAACGGGGTGGTGACGCATTGGCAACTGGCCGCGCTCTCGGACGTTGCCGACCGCTTCGCCGGGGGCTTCAGCCATGTGACGACGCGGGCCAATCTCCAGCTGCGCGAGATCCCGGCGCGGCACGCGACAAACGTCGTCGAGGCGATCCAGGATATCGGCCTTTCCTCGCGTCATTCGGGGGCGGACAATATCCGCAACGTCACCGGCGACGCCACTGCGGGCTTTGGCGTCACCGAGCTGCTCGACACGCGTCCCTATGCGCGCGAATGGCACTTCCATGTGCAGAACGAACGCGTCATGAGCGGATTGCCGCGAAAATTCAATGTCGCCTTCGATGGCGGCGGGGCCATTGCGACGCTTGAGGACACCAATGACATCGGCTTCCAGGCGGTGGAGGTTCTCCCGAGCGCGAGCGTTCCGGCCGGCGTCTATTTCCGCCTGCTTCTCGGCGGCATCAGCGGTCACAAGGATCTCGCGCGTCCGACCGGCGTCGTGCTCGATCCGGCGGAGGCGGCGAAGATCGCCAACGCCATCGTCCTCGTGTTCATCGATCGCGGCAATCGCGCCGACCGCAACAAGGCGCGGCTGAAATATGTGCTCGACGAGATGGGCTTCGACGCTTTCCTAAAACTCGTCGAGGAAAAGCTCGGTCATCCTTTGGCGCGGATCGATGAGAGTCATATCGCCCCGCGTCCGGCGCAGGACCGGCAGGCCCATATCGGCGTTCATCCGCAGCGCCAGCCGGGCCTCTCTTATATCGGCCTCGTTCTGCCGGTCGGAAAACTGACCAGCGACCAGATGCGTGAGGTCGCCGCCATCGCGAGCGGCTGCGGCGATGGCGAAATCCGGCTGACCGTCTGGCAGAATTTACTGCTTCCCGGCATCACCGAGGACAAGCTCGATGAGGCGAAATCCCGCATCGAGGCGGCAGGTCTCGAATGGCGCGCCTCCAGTCTTCGCGCGGGCCTCATCGCCTGCACCGGGTCGAAGGGCTGCCGCCTCGCCGCCGCCGACACCAAGGGGGCCGCGCAAGCCATAGCCGCCTATTGCGAGCCGCGGGTGGAGCTGGACCAACCCGTCAATATCCATGTCACTGGCTGCCATAATTCCTGCGCGCAGCATTATATTGGCGACATCGGGCTGATCGGCGCGCGCGTCGCTGAGGATCCCGACAATGAAGAGAGCGAAACGGTCGACGGCTTCAACGTCTTCGTCGGCGGCGGCTATGGCGCGGACGGCGCCATCGGCCGCGAGCTTGTGACGAACGTCAAGGCGAGCGATGCGCCGCAACTTGTCGAAAGCCTGCTCAAGGCCTATCTCGCCGAGCGCGCGTCGCCGGACCAGAGCTTCCAGCATTTCACCGCGAGCCGCTCGCTTGAAGATCTGCAATCGATGGTAAAGGGCGTCGCATGAGCCTGCATGAAGCGCCGCCGATTTCGGCTCCCCTGATTCCGGACAATGCGCCCTTTTCGCAGGAGCAGCGCGCCTGGCTCAACGGCTTTATCGCCGGCCTGATCGCCCCTGACATTGCCGCGGCGCAAGGCGCCCCGGCGTCGCCGCCCGCGCAAGCGGAAGACGAGATCACCTGGCACGATCCGTCGCTGCCGCTCGCGGAGCGCATGAAGCTCGCCGAAGACAAGCCGCTGCCCCTGAAACTGATGGCCGCCATGGCGCAGCAGGATTGCGGCCAGTGCGGCTATGATTGCCAGAAATACGCCGCCGCCATCGCCAGCGGCGAGGAAAAGCGCCTGAACCTTTGCGCGCCCGGTGAAAAGCCGACCGCGCGCATGGTGAAATCGCTGGTCGAGGGAGCCGGCGGGGAGGCTGCCCCAGCCGCGGCCGCTGCTCCGGCTGCTCTGCCAAAATCGTCAAAGCCGCTTGGTTATGCGCGGGAAAACCCGGTCATGGCGCGGTTCCTCTCCCGCGCCCGGCTCAACAAGGAAGATTCAGAAAAATCCACCTATCACATCGAATTCGATCTTTCGGAGAGCGGCCTCGACTACACGGTCGGCGACAGTTTTGGGGTGTTCCCGGCCAATGATCCGGAGCTGGTCGATCAGATTCTCGCCGCCATTCGCGCGCCAGCCGACTTCCCCATCGGCGAGGGCACGCTGCGCGAGGCGCTGATCCATGATCTGGCGCTGCATTCCGCCCCGGACGCTCTGTTCGAGCTCATCTCCTATATTGTCGGCGGCGAGCGGCGGAAGCTCGCGCGCAGCCTCGCCAAGGGCGAGGATCCGGAGGGCGACGCCTCAACGCTCGACGTTCTCGCGGCGCTTCAAAAATTTCCCGGCATCCACCCGGACCCGGAAGCTTTCGTCGAAAGCCTCGAGCCGCTGCAGCCGCGGCTCTATTCCATTTCATCCTCGCCGAAAGTCGATCCGCACAGGCTGTCGCTCACGGTCGATCATGTGCGCTATCTGATCAAGGATCGCGTGCGGCGCGGCGTCGCCTCGAGCTGGTTGGGGGAGCGCATCCAGCCTGGCGCGAGTTTCAAGGCCTATATTCAGCGCGCCCATAATTTTGCGCTGCCTTCGAGCGGGGAGACGCCAATCATCATGGTCGGACCCGGCACCGGCGTCGCGCCGTTCCGCGCCTTCCTGCATGAACGCTGCGAGACCAAGGCGACGGGCGGCGCCTGGCTGTTCTTCGGCCATCAGCGCCGCGCGGCCGATTTTTTCTATGAGGAGGAGCTGACTGGCTTTTTGGCCAACGGCGCGCTGACCAAACTGTCGCTAGCCTGGTCGCGCGATGGCGAGACAAAAACCTATGTGCAGGACAAGATGCGCGAGGAGGCTTTGAGCCTGTGGGAATGGCTCGAAAAAGGCGCCCATTTCTACATCTGCGGTGACGCCAAGCGCATGGCCGCCGACGTCGAGCGCGCCATGATGGATATCGTCGCCGAGGCGAAGGGGATCGACCAGAAAGCCGCGCAAGCTTTTGTCGCCGAGCTGAAGAAGGCAGGGCGCTATCAGGCGGATGTTTATTAAGCCCTGGCCCTCAGGCAGGCGCCGGGTCCGCCGCCCGCAACTTTCCGGCATCATACTTTGGCGCCGCTCTTTTGCCAGACTTTGCGCCTCATAAGGTCGCAAGCGCTGTTTGCGCGGGGTCTTGGATGGGGCGCGGATGCGCGGGCGTTTTTTGGTTTCGATTGCGCTTTTCATAGCGGCCGCCAGCCCCGCGAGCGCCCACCCCCATGTCTGGATCAATGGGCAGGAGAGCGTGGTTTTTAGCCCCGCCGGCGAGATCGTCGCGATCCGCCACGTCTGGGTTTTTGACGAAATGTATTCGGCCTTCGTGACCGAGGGCGCCGGCAAGAAGGGCGCGCTTTTGACCAAGGCGGACCTTGCCCCGCTGGCGAAAAGCAATGTCGAGGATCTCGCCGAATTCGATTATTTCACCCATGCCAAGGTCAAGGGCGTGAAGCTGGAGTTCCTTGAGCCGACCGATTATTCGCTCGAGGAGCGGCCGGACAAGCTCGTCGAATTGCGCTTCACCATGCCCCTGAAGCAGCCGATCGCGCCGAAGATCTTTTCGTTTCAGGTCTATGACCCGACCTATTTCGTCGCCTTCGAACTCGACAAGCAAAATCCCGTCAGCTTCGTCAATGCGCCGAAGGGATGCTCGACCAATATCGCTGGCGCCAAAAAGCTGGCGGACGATGAATCGAAGAAGCTGACCGAATCCTTTTTCAGCGGCCTGTCGCCGGGAAGCGATTTCGGCGTAAAACTCGCCTCGTCCGTCGTGGTCGCCTGTCCGTGAGGCCGCGTTGAAATTTTCCTCAAACCGCTCCTGTTGGATCCTGCTTCTCGCTTCCCTCGCGCTGCTCGCGGCGGAGCCTGCCTTCGCGCAGGGCGTGCATCACCCCTTTGCGGTCGGCGTCAATGAAGGCGCGGCGAGCGCGACCGGATTTTCCGGATGGATTTTGGCGCAGGAGAGCTGGTTCTACCGGCTGCTGTCAGGCGCCGTGCGGGCGATCAAATCGGGCGGCTCGAACGGTTTTATGCTCGCGGCGCTGAGTTTTGGCTATGGCGTATTTCATGCCGCCGGACCCGGCCACGGCAAGGCGGTGATCGCCGCCTATATGGTCGCCGACGAAAGGCAGTTCTACCGCGGCCTCGTGATCTCACTGGCGGCGGCGCTGCTCCAGGGCGTTGTCGCGGTGGCGCTGGTCGCCATCGCGTTCCTTGCCGTGGGGACGACGGCCAAACATATGACAGCCGCCGCCAATTGGATCGAAATCGCCAGTTTCACGGGCGTCGCGCTTCTCGGCGCCGTGCTGACGCTCGCCAAGGGCCGGGCGCTCTACGCCGCCTGGCGGCAGGCGCCGACGCGCGAGGCGCTGGCGGCCTTTGGGCCGCTGCAGCCGGCCGGCTTTTCCTCCGGCCATTTCGTCGCGGAAGAGGGACCGCATATCCACACGGCCGATTGCGGCCATGTCCACGGTCTCAACCCAGACGAACTCGGCGATGGGTTTTCATGGAAGAAGGCGTTGCTGACGGTCGCTGCGGCCGGCTCGCGGCCCTGTTCCGGCGCAATCCTGGTGTTGGTCTTCGCCTCGGCGCAAGGCGTGTTTCTGGCTGGCGTCGGCGCGGTGTTCGCCATGTCGCTCGGCGTCGCAATCACCACCGGCGCGCTGGCGGCGTCAGCCGTGTTCACGAAGAAGACGGCGGCGCGTCTTCTTGGCCCGGATAGCTGGCGCGGGATGTTCGCCGGGCGGCTGTTCGAGGCCGCCGCGGCCTTCGCCGTGCTGGTTTTCGGCATAGCGATGCTGGCGGCCACGCTTTCCGGCGAGAGTTTCGGTGGTTAACGGGGCGTTATTTATTCCATTCCCGCTATCAATGTATTGCAAAATCGCCGCCTAGTGTGCGGAGCCAAAAAGCGCAAATTAAGCCCCAGCAGAGTTCACAACCTGTTGGAGACTAAAATGCGTAATTCAAACAAATATGCCGCTGTTCTTGCCGCCGCTCTGATGATTGGTTCGATTGGCGCCGCCGCCGCCGGGACTCACGACTTGCCGACGCCCAAAGATTACTATGGCCTTTATCAGGGCGACGGTCGTCCGATTGCGTCTTCGCGCGCCGACCGCATCGAATATGACCTCTCCGGCACCCGCGGCCGCGTCGGCCTCGGCCAGGATCCGGTTCATCCCGAAGGCTCGGGCAATTTCTCGAACTAAATCTCTGATCTGACTGATCATCGCATCCATTGGCTGGCGCCGGACATTTCCGGCGCCAGCCAAAACGCTTGCGCCAGCGTTGGCTGTCCGAAAACTCAGATCGAGAAATCGTCTCCCGGATCAGCGAAGCTGTCGATGAAGCCGCGCCGGATTAGCTCCTTGACGATGGCGGCCGCGGCCTGTTGCGGCGTCTGGCCGTCACGGGCGACGATCATTTCGGGATTTTGCGGCGCCTCATAGCGCTGATCGACGCCGGTGAAATTCTTGATCTCGCCGGCGAGCGCCTTTTTGTAGAGGCCCTTCGGGTCGCGCGCGATGCAATCCTCGATCGGTGTGTCGACGAAAATCTCCAAGAATTCGCCGTCGTCCAGCAAATCGCGCACAAGTTGGCGTTCGGCGTTGAACGGCGAGATGAAGGAGCAAAGGACGATAAGTCCCGCATCCGTCATCAACTTGGCGACCTCCCCGACGCGGCGGATATTTTCGACGCGGTCGACCTCAGTGAAGCCGAGATTCTTGTTGAGCCCGTGGCGGATATTGTCGCCGTCGAGCAGGATGGTGCGCATGCCATGCGCATAAAGCCAGGACTCGACGAGATTGGAGATGGTGGATTTGCCCGAGCCCGAAAGCCCCGTGAACCACAACACCGCCGGCTTCTGATTGTTCAGCCGCGCGCGGTCGAGCTTGCCGATGCTGAGCCCATGCCGATGAATATTGGTGGCGCGGCGCAGGCCAAAAGAGATCAGGCCGGCGGCCGCGGTGGCGTTGGTCGCGCGGTCGATCAGAATGAACGAACCGGTGGTGTGATTGTCTGTGTAAGGGTCGAAGGCGATCGGCGTCGCTGTCGCCAGATTGCAGACGCCGACTTCGTTAAGGCTCAGGGTGCGCGCCGGGAGCTCGCCGAGCGTGTTGACGTCGATGCGGTGCTTCAGCTCCGTCACCGTGACGGGAACGGTTTTCGCGCCGCTCTTCAAGAGATAGGAGCGGCCGGGCATGAGCTTGTCTTCGCTCATCCAGATGAGATGGGCGGCGAATTGATCGGACACCTCCGGCCGGCTTTTGGCGTCGGAGAGAAGATCGCCGCGCGCGATGTCGAGTTCGTCTTCAAGCGTCAGGGTGACGGCCTCGCCCGCGCCGGCGCTGGCAAGATCGCCGTCGGCGGCGACGATGCGCGCGACCTTCGAGATCTTGCCGGAACCGGCGACGACGATTTCATCGCCCGGCCGCACCGAACCGCTGGCGATCGTCCCGGCGAAGCCGCGAAAGTCGAGATGGGGCCGGTTCACCCATTGCACGGGAAAGCGGAACGGTTTTGCGCTCTGGTCTTCCTCGACGTCGACTGTCTCGAGGAAGGAGAGCAGCGCCGGCCCCTTGTGCCAAGGCGTGTTGGAGCTTTTTTCCGAGACATTGTCGCCATGGCGGGCGGAGATCGGGATCGGCGTGATCGAGGCGAAGCCGAGCGTCGCGGCGAAAGCCTTGAAGTCGGCGACGATCTTGTGGAACCCCGCCTCGTCGAAGCCGGTGAGGTCGATCTTGTTCACGGCCAGCACGACATGTTTGATGCCGATTAGCGAGACGATGGCGGCGTGACGGCAGGTCTGGGTGAGCAGCCCCTTGCGGGCGTCGACGAGCAGAATGGCGAGGCTGGCGCTTGAGGCGGCGGTCGCCATGTTGCGCGTATATTGCTCATGGCCGGGGGTGTCGGCGATGATGAAGGCGCGGCGCGGCGTCGAGACATAGCGATAGGCGACGTCGATGGTGATGCCCTGCTCGCGTTCGGCCTCGAGGCCGTCGACGAGAAGGGCGAAGTCGATGTCGTCGCCGGTCGTGCCGTGCCGCTTCGAGTCCCGCTCGAGAGCGGCGAACTGATCGTCGAAGATGAGGCTCTGTTCAAACAGCAGGCGTCCGATCAGCGTCGACTTGCCGTCATCGACGGAGCCGCAAGTGATCAGCCGCAAGGTTGGCGGCGGCGCGGCGTCAGACGGCTCCGCTTGCGCCGACAGTCCGCCCGACGACGCGGCGGCGACCGATTCCAGCATCAGAAATATCCCTCGCGCTTCTTCTTCTCCATGGATCCCGATTCATCGTGATCGATCAACCGTCCTTCGCGCTCCGACATGGTGGAGGCGCGCATCTCCGCGAGAATCTCGGGCAGCGTCGAAGCCTCGGAGCGCATCGCGCCGGTCAGCGGATAGCAGCCGAGGGTGCGAAAGCGGACCTTTTCCATGCGCGGCGTTTCGCCAGGCAGCAGCGGCAGCCGGTCGTCGTCGACCATGATCAGCGCTCCGCCGCGCTCGACCACGGGGCGCTCCTTGGCAAGATAAAGGGGAACGATCGGCACCCCTTCGGCGGCGATATAGTCCCACACGTCGATCTCGGTCCAGTTCGACAGAGGAAAGACCCGCATGGACTCGCCCGGTTTAATTCTGGTGTTGAAGATGTTCCACAGTTCCGGGCGCTGGTTGCGCGGATCCCAGGCGTGGGCCGCGGAGCGATGCGAGAAAATGCGCTCCTTGGCGCGGCTTTTTTCCTCGTCGCGGCGCGCGCCGCCGAATGCTGCGTCGAATTTCCATTTGTCGAGCGCCTGGCGCAGCCCCTCCGTCTTCATCACCTGCGTATGCACCGATGAACCGGAGGCGACGGGCGACACGCCGCGCCGGACGCCGTCTTCGTTAATATGGACAAGCAGGTCCATGCCGACCCGAGCGGCCATCTGGTCGCGGAACGCAATCATTTCCTGGAACTTCCACGTCGTGTCGACGTGAAGCAGCGGGAAAGGCGGCTTCGCGGGGAAGAATGCTTTCTGGGCGACATGCAGCATGACGCCCGAATCCTTGCCGATCGAATAGAGCATCACCGGCCGTTCGAATTCCGCCGCCACCTCGCGCATGATAAAGATCGCCTCGGCTTCGAGACGGCGCAGATGGGGGGAGAGGGCAGATTTCACGTGTGTATCCTGTGATACATTGGAATTTACGTCTTTGATGATGTCAATATAAGGCGGCGCCCGCTTTTGCAAACGGGACGGCGCGACGCGCGACGATCAGCCGCCGTCAAAAACGCAACCGGGGCGCAACGCCGGGCTTGAGCTGCAGCGGCAGACCGGCGCAAATCTGCACCACGGCGCCGCAAGCTTCGGCGAGCGCCTGATTAAGCGTCCCTTGCGCGTCGCGGAAGGCGCGGGCGAGCGCATTTTCGGGGACGATTCCGCCGCCCACCTCATTTGACACGAAAATGCACGGTCCTTCGAGGCGGGCGAGGCTTGCGGCGAGTTCGGCTGTCGCCGCCGCGCAGTCGGCGTCCCGCAGCAAGAGGTTGCTCAGCCACAGCGTGGCGCAGTCGATGAGAACGATCCGGCCGGGGCGGGCCTCCCGCAGCAGCGCGGCGACGAGAGCGATCGGCTCTTCCACCAGCGTCCAGCCTGGCCCGCGCTCGGCGGCGTGCCGGGCGATGCGCGCCCGCATTTCCGCGTCATGGGCCTCGGCGGTGGCGATGATGACCGGCCGCGCGCCCGAGCTTTCCGCGAGTTTTTGCGCATAGCGGCTCTTGCCGGACCGGGCGCCGCCGAGAACGAGTAGGCTTCTCGTCGGCGGCTCGGTCGGCGTCATGGGCGAGGGGCCGGCTTCAGGTGCGCCAGGGATGGTCGGGCAGTTCGCTGACGCCGAGCACGGCGACGCCCGCCTGCGCGACGATATTGTCGTTTTCGACCGAACTGCCGCTCACCCCGATAGCGCCGACGAGCACGCCTTCCTCATCGACGATCGGCAGTCCGCCCGGAAAGGTGATCAGCCCGTCGTTCGAATGCTCGATGCCGAACAGAGACCCGCCGGGCTGCGAAAGCTGTCCGATCGCGCCGGTCGGCATGCCGAAATAGAGCGCGGTCTTGGCCTTCTTGATCGAAATGTCGATGCTGCCGACCCAGGCGTCGTCCATGCGATAGAACGCCTTGAGATTGGCGCCCGAATCGACGACCGCGATGCACATTTGCGTCTTGGTTTCGACGGCCTTCTTGCGCGCCGCCTCGATGGCGGCTTCGGCGTGGGCGATCGTGACGTGCATGGGATGCCTCTTTGAAAGATCTCGTTGCGCCTGCCCGCAGACCCCGCGCCGTGAAGCGCGGCTTTATCTCGGACGTCTTTGAGATAGCGGTTGCTCGCTGGCAAAGCTAGATGCGGGCGACGAAGCCTGGCTTCGTTTCAGCCGGGCGCCTTTGCGGCTGAGGCAGACGGGCAATCCGATTCCCTTCGGGATCGTCATGCCTTAGCATTCCCGCGAAAATCTCGAGGCGACGTGTGGCAGGCATTGGATCGGGCGAAATGAGGCCGTCTTTGATGGAATTTTATCTGCGCGCCGCCTGTCTCGCCTTGGCTCTTTGCGCCGCTTGGGCCGCTCCCTCCGCGGCGGCCGAGCCGCAGCGGCTCAATCTCTTGAGCTGGGGCGACTATTTTGACCCGAAAGCGCTCGAGGAATTTACCGCCGAAACCGGAATCGTCATCGCCTATGACGTCTATTCGTCGACGCAAACGCTCGAGGCCAAACTGCGCGGCAAGACGGATTACGACGTCGCCGTCGCGCCTGGCCCCTCGCTGCAGGCCCTCATCGCGGGAGGCGGTCTGCGCAAGCTCGACAAGGCGAAGCTCTCCTATGCGCAGGGCGTGGCGCCGGAGGTGGCGGCGCGGCTCGCCGTGTTCGATCCGGGCAATCAATATGGGGTCCCCTATCTTTGGTTCACCAACGGCCTCGCCTTCGACGTGGATAAAGCCCGCGCCGCGGGAGGGCCGGCCGCCTTCGATCCCGCCTCATGGGATGTTGCGTTTCGACCTGAGCGGCTTTCGGCCTTTGCCGATTGCGGCGTCTCAATCTCGGATAGCCCGAGCGAGCTCTTTCCGGTGGCGTTGCGCTATTTGCGCCTCAATCCGGCGTCGCGGAACGAGGCCGAGCTAAGGCGGGCCGGCGATTTCCTCAGCGCCATGCGGCGGACGATCGGTAAATTCGGCGATTCGGATTATGCCGCGGGGCTCGCCAATGGCGAGATTTGCCTCGCTGTGGGATCGAGCCTCGCCAGCCTGCAAGCGCGGGCGCGGGCGCGCGAGGCCGAAAACGGCGTCGACATCGGCTACGCCCTTCCGAAGGAAGGCGCCCTCATGTCGATCGACGCTCTGGCGATCCCGCTATCAGCGCCGCATCCAGAGGCGGCTCTCGCTTTCATTAATTTTATGCTGCGGCCGGAGATCGCCGCGCGCAACACCAACGCCACCAATCTGGCCAATAGCGTGCCCGCCTCACGGCCATGGATCGCCAAGGACATCGCCGGCAATAAAGCGATCTATCCGGACCCCGACCTGATGGGGCGCCTCTTCTCCGCGCCCAATCCCGACGCGGCGACGCAAAAGTTCATTGCGCGCGAGTGGGCGAGAGTGAAGACGGGGAAATATCCGTAAGAACGGCCAGAGCGGTTCGACATGCCGCCGCAGTTTCAAACCTTGGCGAATTGCGTCCTGATCAGCCCGACGATGGCTGTGACTATTGCGCCGCTGACGCCGCCGCCGACCGCTTGCCCGAGCAGGACTCCGATGTCGACGCCGCCGGCGCCCGAGAGCGCCGGAATGAGCGCCGAGAGAAGCTGGCCGCCGAGGCCGCCGCCAATCGCGCCGCTGATCGTGCTGCCGACCTGGCCTAAGCCGAAGTCCTTGAACTTCGACAAAAGATTTCCGCCAGCGCCGCCGGCGATAACCTGGATAAGGAAACTGATGATTGCCCCGGACATGTTGTTCCTCCGATTGGGCAGCTTTTTGCCAGCTGCTTTGGGGCGGCGATTTGACCCCACCGTCAAGCTGATCCATCGCCAGAGCGAAAGCAATGCACGAAGGCGGCGGCGCGCCGGCAATTTTTGGTGTTTTGGGCGAGCGGAAGAACGGCAGGCCGGGCGGATGTGGGGGCGCTCATCCGTTCAGACGGCACCGCAATATAGAGCCGGGGGATAATGGGGATGAAAGCGAGCAAGCGGCTCATTTTTCGCTCAAATCGCGATCGCCGCCGCCGTCGTTTGGCCGTCTTGGGGCGGCGGGCGTCATTTTTTCCCGAGAGGCCGTGTTGACAAGCGATTGGGGGTCGCCATATAAGCCCTTCATTGGGAGCGGCGCTGCTTATGTGGCGGGCGCGGATTTCGTTTCTCGGGACAGTCTCGGGTTTTGCTTCCCTGGTCTGGGTTACGACCGGGGCGGTTAGCGTTGTCTGCGTTTTGGGTCTGTCTGACCTGATCTGGTTTCCGGCTTTGGCGATGCGGTTCTTTTGAGGCTTCGGTCTTTGGGGGTTGCGTCGCTGGGATGAAGGCCTTGCGGTCTTCATTGGCGGATGGGGCTGCTGCGCGAGCGGGGCCGTATTTGCGAGGCGGGGCGCGGATTTGGGCTTGGGATCTGGCCTTGCTTCTTGATCTATTGGCGGCGGCCTTCTTGCGCTCATTGGGTCTTTTATGATCTAATGATCGTTTGCGGTCGCGTGGGGCCGGTGGTCAGGGATGGCGCCTTCGGGCGGTTTTCATGATCGGGCCTTGCGGCGAAGATCTGCTGTTTGACAATTGAATCGGAAGAAAGAGAAACGTGGACGGCGGGGTCCTTGCGGGGCGCGCGCGTTTGTCGGGAGGGTTTCCTTCTCGGCTTATGGCGGCGCCCAATGAGATAACTCTGGCGGTCACGTTATCAAGTTCATCGTGTCTTGCGGTCTTTTGGGGGCTTTGCCTTTGATGGATCGGCGGACAGATGTGCTTGGGACTCGTCAAAAGACGATCCTTCGCCGTGAGGCGACTGGATTGTCGAGTATAAAGTGACCAGCCGGGTGACAAATTCTCATCTACAACTTGAGAGTTTGATCCTGGCTCAGAACGAACGCTGGCGGCAGGCCTAACACATGCAAGTCGAACGCTGTAGCAATACAGAGTGGCAGACGGGTGAGTAACACGTGGGAACATACCCTTCGGTTCGGAACAACTCAGGGAAACTTGAGCTAATACCGGATACGCCCTTTGGGGGAAAGATTTATCGCCGAAGGATTGGCCCGCGTCTGATTAGCTAGTTGGCGGGGTAATGGCCCACCAAGGCGACGATCAGTAGCTGGTCTGAGAGGATGATCAGCCACATTGGGACTGAGACACGGCCCAAACTCCTACGGGAGGCAGCAGTGGGGAATATTGGACAATGGGCGCAAGCCTGATCCAGCCATGCCGCGTGAGTGATGAAGGCCTTAGGGTTGTAAAGCTCTTTTACCTGGGAAGATAATGACGGTACCAGGAGAATAAGCCCCGGCTAACTTCGTGCCAGCAGCCGCGGTAATACGAAGGGGGCTAGCGTTGTTCGGATTTACTGGGCGTAAAGCGCACGTAGGCGGATCTTTAAGTCAGGGGTGAAATCCCGGGGCTCAACCTCGGAACTGCCTTTGATACTGGGGATCTCGAGTCCGGGAGAGGTGAGCGGAACTGCGAGTGTAGAGGTGAAATTCGTAGATATTCGCAAGAACACCAGTGGCGAAGGCGGCTCACTGGCCCGGTACTGACGCTGAGGTGCGAAAGCGTGGGGAGCAAACAGGATTAGATACCCTGGTAGTCCACGCCGTAAACGATGGATGCTAGCCGTTAGGCAGCTTGCTGCTTAGTGGCGCAGTTAACGCTTTAAGCATCCCGCCTGGGGAGTACGGTCGCAAGATTAAAACTCAAAGGAATTGACGGGGGCCCGCACAAGCGGTGGAGCATGTGGTTTAATTCGAAGCAACGCGCAGAACCTTACCAGCTCTTGACATGTCCGGTTTGGTTTCCAGAGATGGATTCCTTCAGTTAGGCTGGCCGGAACACAGGTGCTGCATGGCTGTCGTCAGCTCGTGTCGTGAGATGTTGGGTTAAGTCCCGCAACGAGCGCAACCCTCGCCCTTAGTTGCCATCATTTAGTTGGGCACTCTAGGGGGACTGCCGGTGATAAGCCGAGAGGAAGGTGGGGATGACGTCAAGTCCTCATGGCCCTTACGGGCTGGGCTACACACGTGCTACAATGGCGGTGACAGTGGGATGCTAAGGGGCGACCCCTCGCAAATCTCAAAAAGCCGTCTCAGTTCGGATTGCGCTCTGCAACTCGAGCGCATGAAGGTGGAATCGCTAGTAATCGTAGATCAGAACGCTACGGTGAATACGTTCCCGGGCCTTGTACACACCGCCCGTCACACCATGGGAGTTGGTTCTACCCGAAGGCGTTTTCTTAACCGCAAGGAGAGAGGCGACCACGGTAGGGTCAGCGACTGGGGTGAAGTCGTAACAAGGTAGCCGTAGGGGAACCTGCGGCTGGATCACCTCCTTTCTAAGGATGATCCTCAAGTCGCCTGACATTCGTTTGGCGCTATTGGATCTCTTCAGAACACACGGCCTAAATCAGGGCCGATTATGCGGGACTTCGCCGCCTTCGTTTCTCTTTCTTCCAGGACGAGCCCGCGCGGGCTCTAAGCCTCGTTCGGCCTTGGGCCGGGCGCGCGCCTGCGCAATGGTTCTTGCGCAAGGTCTAGCGCCTTGGCGCGCGAACAGGCTTGGAGAACAGGCTTTGGGCTTGTAGCTCAGTTGGTTAGAGCGCGCGCTTGATAAGCGTGAGGTCGGAAGTTCAAGTCTTCCCAGGCCCACCATTCTTGTTAAGCAAATCCCTCGCATCAGCTCGGCGTCGCGTTCGCTCCTAGCAAAACCTTCGGTTTTGTGGCGCAAACGATGTTGCAAGTGACGTTGATCGAGCATCGGCGCCAATTCTGTCATGCGCCTCCCGGCGCGCAGCGCCGCAAGGCCGACCGGCCGCCGCGCCTGATGGCGCGAAAAGCCTAAGCGGGCGGACGCCCGCGCCGGCGTCTGAGGCTAAGGAAAAAACCCTTAGTCTCGCGCGGAGCGCAAGACTAAGGGGCCATAGCTCAGTTGGGAGAGCGCGTGCTTTGCAAGCATGAGGTCGTCGGTTCGATCCCGTCTGGCTCCACCAGATTTTGGGGATCCGGCGGCTGTGCCGAAGCCAGGCTTTCCCGCAAGATCCCGCTGCAGCCACTGCTGCAGGTCTCCCCGCAACGCGGGTCGAGATCGCGGCGATAAGGTTCGTCCAGAGAAAAGTTTCGCTCCTTCCGCGCGTCGCGCAGCCCTTTGGGTTTGCGGCGTCCGGTTTGGGCGGGTTTGATTTACATCGTGAAGAGGAAATGCATCCGGTCGGCTTTCGAGCCGCCGCATGATCGCGCCAGGATCCTTGATCTGGCGTCTCGCAAGAGACGCTGGTCTGCAAGGGTCTGATGGCCTGATCTTGCGGCTGGTTTTTGAGCCGGGCGTACAGTCAGTGAGCGAGCTTGACCGCTTCGCTCCCGGGTGCGTTTGAAGCAAACTGGTCTTTAATATCAAGATCGCGCCCTTTGATCCCTTCGGGGATCTTGCTGCTGGCGCATGATCTGGAAAATTTGCCGATTTTCCGGATAAATCATGCGCTGTAGACGATTGGCGGTGGGCGTCGATAATGAGAGCGATCAAGTGTCTTAAGAGTATCCGGTGGATGCCTTGGCGCTGAGAGGCGAAGAAGGACGTGGTACGCTGCGATAAGTCATGGGGAGCCGCGAACAGGCTTTGATCCGTGAATTTCCGAATGGGGAAACCCACCTTCGATCTCTGTTATTCCAAAGGTTCTGTTTCGATGCGCACAGCATCGGAAGGGATTCGAGCTGGGCGGCCCGCGCTGATGCGCGGTTTGCCCAAAGGCTCGGCTTTTGGATTAGCAGAGGTCAAAAGAAGGTATTTGTTTCTGAATACATAGGAAACAAAGGCTAACCCGGGGAACTGAAACATCTAAGTACCCGGAGGAAAGGACATCAACGAGACTCCGTTAGTAGTGGCGAGCGAACGCGGACCAGGCCAGCGCTTCTGTATTTTTAACCGGAACCGATTGGAAAATCGGGCCTTAGTGGGTGAGAGCCCCGTACGGATTTCGAGATGCAGAAGACTTGAGTAGGGCGGGACACGTGAAATCCTGTCTGAACATGGGGAGACCACTCTCCAAGCCTAAGTACTCCTCAGCGACCGATAGCGAACTAGTACCGTGAGGGAAAGGTGAAAAGCACCCCGACGAGGGGAGTGAAATAGTCCCTGAAACCGGATACTTACAAACAGTAGGAGCCCAAGATCCGTTCTGGGTGACTACGTACCTTTTGTATAATGGGTCAGCGACTTAATCTGACGAGCGAGCTTAAGCCGATAGGCGCAGGCGCAGCGAAAGCGAGTCTTAATAGGGCGTTCAGTTCGTCGGATTAGACCCGAAACCTAGTGATCTAGCCATGAGCAGGTTGAAGGTGCGGTAACACGCACTGGAGGACCGAACGGGTGTCTGTTGAAAAAGACTCCGATGACTTGTGGTTA